>JBCDGJ010000129.1:0-14145 GCA_038757945.1 Pseudomonadota bacterium | reverse complement strand
CTTACAGCACCTACACGCAGCAGCGCGCCGAGGACGAAGAGAGCTGGCCGAACAACAGCGTTCAGCTGCAGACCCGGAATACGCCAACGCAGCAGGATGACGAGGCCACACGGGTCCTCAAGCTGATCAACGAGGCGATCGAGAAACAGAAGTTCCTGCTGCTGTTCCAGCCCATCATCAGCCTGCGCGGCGACAGCGACGAGCACTACGAGGTGTTTCTGCGCATGCTCGACCGCAACGGGGAGCAGATGGTTCCGAAGCAGTTTCTGCAGACCGCCATCGAGAACAACGTTGCCGGCAAGATCGACCGCTGGGTCATTCTGCAGTCGATCAAGATGCTCTCCGTACATCGCGCCAAGGGCCATGGCACGCGGCTGACGATCAACATCAGCGCCAACAGCGTCGCCGATCCGGAGTTTCAGCAGTGGCTTGGCGTTGCCATCAAGGCCGCGCGCCTGCCGAGCGATGCCGTGATCTTCCAGATCACGGAGAGCGATGCCAACACCTACCTGCGCCAGAGCCGCGCGTTCGTGGAGGGGCTGAAGAAGCTGCATTGCCGCTCGTCCCTGTCACGCTTCGGCCTGGCCGACAACCCCTTCGAGACGCTCGATCACCTGGCGGTGGACATGGTCAAGGTCGACGGCCAGCTGGTGCAGGACTCGGAAGAAGACAACACGCATCTGAACAATGTCATCCGCAAGCTGCAGTCGCTCGGCAAGCTGACCGTGGTACCCATGGTCGAGAACGCCGGGATGCTGTCGATGCTGTGGCAGGCCGGCGCGAACTACATCCAGGGCCACTACCTGCAGGAGCCGGTGGCCGAGATGTCCTACGACTTCAGCACCGACGAGTAGCCGCCAGCACTGCACGCGCGCCGCAAGCGGGCGTCAGCCGGATTCCACCTGATCATCCAGCGGCGCCAGCGCCTCTTCAATGTCTGCATCGCTGAAGCCGAGCAGGTACAGCAGCGCATCCAGGCCAAAGTCCGAGATCGCGTGAGACGCCGACGCCCGCACTAGCGGCTTGGCATGAAAGGCGATGCCGAGCCCCGCAGCATCCAGCATCAGCAGGTCGTTGGCGCCATCGCCAATCGCGATGGTCTGTTCCAGCGTAATGCCTTCACGCACTGCCAGCTCCCGCAGCAGGCTCGCCTTACGCTCCGCATCCACGATCTCGCCGTCGACGGCGCCGGTCATCACCCCGTTCTCGATGACCAGCCGGTTGGCGAACACGTAGTCGAGGCCCAGCCGCTCCCGCAGCACATCTCCGACATACTGGAAGCCGCCGGACAGCACGGCCGTGCGGTAGCCGAAGCGCTGCAGCGCCCGCAGCAGCCGATCTGCCCCCTCGTTCAGCTCGACCGTGCGCGCCACTTCGGCAAGTGCGCGCTCCGGCAGCCCGGCCAGGAGTGCCGCGCGGGCGCGGAAGCTGGCCTTGAAGTCGAGCTCCCCGCGCATCGCGCGCTCGGTAATGGCAGCCACTTCAGCGCCTTTGCCATGCAGTCGCGCCAGCTCGTCGATGACCTCCGCATCAATCAGCGTCGAGTCCATATCGAACGCCACCAGGCGCCGATTGCGCCGGTAGACAGAATCGCGCTGCAGGCTGAAGTCGAACTGCGCCGCGGCAGAGGCTTCGAGCAGGGCGCTTTTCAGAGCAACTTCGCTGGTCGGGGTGCCACGCAGAATGAACTCAATGGACGTCTGCTGATCCGGGCTGTCGAGCCGGCCCACAGGCAAACGGCCGGTGAGGCGCCGCACGGTTTCGATGTTGAGCCCGTGGTCGCGCATGATGGTCGCGATGACGGCGAGCTGCTCTGCGTACACCCCGCGGGCCAGAAGCGTGAGCACGTAGCGGGTCTTGCCCTGGGCGGCCACCCAGTCCGAATAGCGCTGGTGGCTGATGGTCTGAAAGGTGGCCGGGACACCTTCGGCTCTCAGCAGCGCGCCAAGATCGGCCTCAAGGGCGGGTATGGCGGCCGCATCCGCTACCCGCACCAGCAGGCCGAGGGCCAGCGTGTCGTGGATGATCGCCTGACCGAGATCGAGCACGGCGGCTTGATAGCCGGCAAGGGTGGATGCCACCATCGCCATCAGTCCCGGCTTGTCGACGCCGGTGATGTTCACCAGAACGATATCGTGCTTCTCGGCCATGCCGCATTGTATCCGCTGCGGCACGGCGATTTGTTACCGGAGCCAAAGACCCTGCAGACCCTACCCGCCCAGAGCCGCCTGATCTGGTTCACCGGCGCCCTGGTGCTGCTGTGCTGTGCGCTGCTGGTGGACCGGGTCGACGGCGTCGAAGAGCGCCGCCAGCAGTACGGCGAGAACCTGGCCCGGAGCCTGGCCGACCTCTCGGTCACGCCGCTGCTCAAGCAGGACCGTATCGAGCTCGGCCTGCTCGCCAACGGCAGTGCCGGGCTGCCGGGCGTGTCCGGCATTACCGTCTACGGTGTGGATACGCAGATCCTCGCGATGACCACGCCCACGCCGGTCGGCACCACCTACGTCAGCCCGATCGCCACCGACGGCAGCGTGATCGGCTACGTCAACCTGACGCTGGCACCGGAGTTCATGAGCAGCAACCGGCTGCCGCTGTGGCTGCTGATCCTGAGCCTGATCGCGATCCTGCCGTGGATCGTGCCCCCGTTGCTGCGCGTGCGTGACGAAAGCAACCGGCTCCTAAGGCGGCTGCAGGCACCCGTACCACCCCTGCAGACCCGAGCGGTCGCGGGCGAGCCAGCGGCAGCCGACGTGCCCCGGCGGGCACCGGCCTACCTGATGCTGGCCAACCTGCTCAACCAGCTGAGCCTGACCACCGCTGAACGGCAGGCCCTGGTTGCCGACGCCGTCGCCCTTGGTCGTGAAGTGGTGGCCCTGTACGGCGGCGAGCTGCAACCGCTGACCGGTGCCAGCATCGCGGTCTGGTTTGACGACAGCGACGCCGACAGCGGTTTCCGTGCGGCCTGCGCCGCGCTGGTGCTGACCCGCGTGCTACGCAAAGCCAGCGCGCATGGCGTCTTCAGGGTTGCCCTGCACTACGCCGCCGACCGCAGCGACGCCATGGAATCCACCTACCTGTCCGATACCGCACTGCTCGCTGCCGCTGCCGCAGACGGCGAGGTCATTCTGAGCCACGCGGTAACGAGCCGCCTCAAGCAGCCGGAGCGGCTTCGGACCACGCCGCTGACCCATCCGCTGGGCGACGATTTTGCGACGACGCTGGCTGAGTGCGCCCGGTTGAGCTATCTCGCCGCCGGCTACGAGGACGTCATCACCGAGCACTGCATGCGCCTGCTTGCTCAGCGGGATTCGGCGGCGAGCTGATCCACTTTCTGGAAGCCGCGCGGAAGCTTGCGGCCGCGCTGCGCCCGGTCCCCCATGTAGTTGTCGAGCTCCGACTGCTTGAACCGCCGGTGCCGCTGCCCGGCGTACACCACCAGCGCGTCACCCTCCGCCAGGAGCGCCACGCCGACCAGCCACTCCTCACCATTCTTGAAAGCTGCGCTCGGTACGTTGATCAGCTTGTTACCCTTACCCCGCGGCAGCTGCGGCAGCTCCTCGAGGGGAAAGATGAGCAGCCGCCCCTGATTGGTCGCCGCGGCGAGCTTCAGGGTTTCGATCGCGCCGGGCAGGCGCAGCGGTGGCAACGCAACCGCGTCTTTGCCGACCGACAGGTACGCCTTGCCCGCTTTGTTCTTGGTCACCATGTCGTCGATGATGCCGACGAACCCGTAACCGTTGTTCGACGCCAGCAGCGCCTGGACACCCGTGGGTGCCAGCAGCAGGCCCGCAAACCGGGCTCCAGCCGGTGGTTTTAATCGACCGGTCAGCGGTTCCCCCTGGCCCCGGGCGCTCGGCAGCGAGTGTGGCGCCAGCGAATAGCTGCGGCCGGTCGAATCGAGCAGCACCAGCTGCTCGTTGCTGCGACCCCGGGCTGCAGCCTGAAAGCGGTCACCGCCCCGGTAGTTGAGGTCTTCGGCCACCACCTCGTGCCCCTTGGCGGCACGGATCCAGCCTTTCTCTGACAGCACCACGGTGATCGGATCATTGCTCTGCAGATCTTCTTCGGAGAACGCCTCGGCGTCGCTAGCCGCCACCAGCGGCGAGCGGCGCGGATCGCCATACTCTTCGGCGTCGGCCAGCAGCTCCTTCTTGATCAGTGTGGTCATCCGCGCCTTGGAGCCGAGGGTCTTTTCGAGGTCAGCCTTTTCTCCCTCGAGCTCGTCCTTCTCGGTCTTGAGCTCAATCTCTTCGAGCTTGGCCAGCTTCCGCAGGCGCAGATCGAGGATGGCGTCCGCCTGCAGCTCCGTCAGCTTGAAGTGGGCCATCAGGCCTTCCTTCGGCTTGTCCTCCTCGCGGATGATGCGGATGACCTCATCGATATTCAGGTAGGCAATGAGCAACCCGTCGATGATGTGCAGGCGGTCGTTGATCCGATCCAGGCGATGCTGCAGGCGCCGCGTGACCGTCTCGCGGCGATAGGTCAGCCATTCCTTGAGCAGCGGCACCAGGCCGCGCACCCCGGGACGCTGATCCAGGCCGATCAGATTCATGTTGACCCGATAGCTGCGCTCCAGGTCGGTGGTCGCGAACAAGTGGCTCATGAGCCGGTCCGTGTCGACCCGATTCGAACGCGGCACGAGCACCAGCCGCGTCGGGTTTTCGTGGTCCGACTCGTCCCGCAGGTCCGTCAGCATGGGCAGCGTCTTGCCGTTCATCTGAGCGGCGATCTGCTCCAGCACCTTGGCCGGCGATACCTGGTAGGGCAGCGCGGTGATGACGATGTCACCCTGCTCTATCGTGTACACGGCGCGGGCCTTGATGGAGCCGCGGCCGGTCTCGTACAACGCTTCGATGTCTGCGCGGGGCGTGATGATCGCCGCATCCGTGGGAAAGTCCGGCCCCTTCACGTGCGTCATCAGATCGGCGGTTTTCGCCTTCGGCGATTCCAGCAGGTGCACGCAGGCGCTCACCACCTCGTTGAGGTTGTGCGGCAGCAGGTCCGTGGCCATGCCGACCGCAATACCGGTGCTGCCGTTGAGCAGCGCAAAGGGCAGCCGCGCCGGCAGCAGCTTCGGCTCGCGCTTGCTCGCGTCGAAGTTGGGCACGAAGTCGACGGTGCCCTGCTTGACCTCCCGCAGCAGCAGCTCGGCGTAGCGCGACAGCCGCGACTCGGTGTAACGCATGGCGGCAAAAGACTTTGGATCGTCCGGCGCCCCCCAGTTGCCCTGGCCGTCTATCAGCGGGTAGCGGTAGGAAAAGGGCTGCGCCATCAGCACCATCGCTTCGTAGCAGGCGCTGTCACCGTGCGGATGATAGTTACCGAGCACATCGCCGACGGTCCGCGCAGATTTGGCGTACTTGGCGTTGGCGCCGAGGCCAATCTCGCTCATGGCATAGATGATCCGCCGCTGTACCGGTTTCAGGCCGTCGGCGATATGCGGCAGGGCGCGGTCGTTGATGACGTACATCGAATAGTCGAGGTACGAGCGTTCGGTGAAGGTCGAAAGGGGGAGCGATTCGGGTTCGTTCAGATCCGTAGACATAGGGTGCCAGGCAGGTGAAAGCGCAAGTCTAACATTGGCATCTGGGGGAGCGGATTCGGTGGGCGGGGCTGGAAGTACTGGCGGTGTTCAGCAAGCGGGGCCTGCGGGGTGGTGTTCTGCAAGCGGGGCCTGCGGGAGACTCCGGGACCGCTTTGAATACATCCCTGTACGCTCGTGCACGGCCATCCCTGGCCGTGAAAGTCCCGGAGTCTCCCGCAGCCCCCACTCGCTCAGCATCGACCAGGTGTCTGTGTCCTCAGACTCTGTGCACCCTCGGGTCATAGCACGGGTCGCGATCTAGAGGCTGGGGCTGATTGCGGCGGTCGCCTTGACCTTCAGGGAAGTTGATATAACATATCAATTGCGTCGAGACCCCGACTTGACGCGACTCCTGGGCGGGCCTTGCATGCGCCCGCACTGGCAGCGGGGGCTACCTGCGACCCCGGGTAGCTCCCGCACTTTGCGTTGACCCGCACAACGCTGCCGGATCGCTCGCTCGGTTCCTGCTTTCCCTGAATCTGCAACTGCAGGACGGCACTCGGACCGGGTAAAGCTACTGAAAAATCGGATCGAAGCTCGCCAGCAACCGGCCTGCGCTGCCGCTTGCAGCAGGTGAGCGGTGAACGACCCCGGCGTAGCCATCGCGCCAGGCGCCACCTTTGAGCAACGACCAGGCTCCCGTCTCCAGCTGTTGGACACGGCCGCCGGCCAGCACCGGATCCGCGGTACAGGTCCGATCGCGCAGGCGGGGGAGGTCAACCTGCCCAGCGGCAATCCATTCCGTCGCCGGTCCGGCGAAAGTGATCAGCAGCCGGCACGGCACCTGGTCCTGATGAAAGCGCGGACACATGGGCTGCCGCAGCGTCGTCAGCCTGACGCCCACAGCCCGACAGTCGAGCAGCTCCGTCAGCAGCTCGACGGCCAGCTCGATCTCGTCGACCAGCGCTGCCGGCGGAGCACCAGAGAAACCGTCGGCCAGCGCAGCCGCTACCCCGTCCGCCTGCTCCGGAGCCTGAATCCAGTCCACCTGAAGATCCAACCGCTCCGCGAGCAGCTGTCCGGCAACGGCCTGCGCAGCAGCTGCCGGGCGGCGGACGCTGATCAGCTCGACATCCCGCTCATAGATTTGCGCGAAGGCTTCCAGCTCAGTGGTGGTCTCGTGACGCATTGCCAGCATCTGCTTGCTACTCCTTCAAGCTGTGAATACGTGGTGCGACTTTCAAGGTCGCCAGCACATTGTTATATTATATCAACAAGGCAGCCCCGGAAGCCTGGGCGGCAGTACTGCAGACCCGCTCAGCGGGCGTGGGCCGCGTTGCCTTTCTGTCACGACACGGCAACCCCGCCGCTAAGAAACAGGTCGATTAATGAATTCCGTCCAGCCAGCCCCCGCAGCGCAGGGATCGAACACCGCGCGCGCCGATCTCGTTGCTGCGGCGCTCTCGATGCTGTGCCTGCTGCACTGCCTGGCGCTGCCGCTGCTGGTGCCGTTACTGCCGCTGGCAGGGCAGCTGTTCGGCGGTGAGCAGATACACCGGCTGCTGGTGCTGCTGGCCGCACCCTTCAGCCTCGGGGTGATGGTTGCCGCGCTCCGCGTTCCGCCGCGATCGCACGCCGCTGGACTGGCCGTCGCGCTGCTGACCGGGCTGGGACTACTGCTGCTCGCCCTCACGGAACCACTGGCCGCCTACGAGCGTCCCCTGACCGTTACCGGTGCTGTCCTGCTGGCGGCAACCCACCTGTGGCACTGGCGCCGAATTCGTCTACCCTGATGGTTCACTCGCCGGATCCAGCAGCGCCCTGACCCGTGATCCAGAGCACGCCTTCGGACACCGCGCAGAACGTACCCGCCTTCGAGGTCTCCGGCCTGCGCTACGCGTACGGGAACCAGACCGCCCTGGCGCTCGACCAGTGCCGGCTCGAGCAACACAGCACCATGGCGCTGATCGGACCGTCCGGGTCCGGCAAATCAACGCTGCTGCACCTGCTCGCCGGGCTGCTGCGACCGACCAGCGGATCGATTCGAGTACTGGGCCAGGACCTCACCGTCCTCAAAGAAAGCGAGGTCGACCGGTTCCGTGGGCGCCATCTCGGCCTCGTCTTTCAGCGCCTGCACCTGCTGCCAGCCCTGACCGTGCGGGACAACCTCCTGCTCGCGACCCGGCTGGCCCGGGTGCCGCTCGATCCCGAGCGCTACGAACGGCTGATCACCCAGCTGGGGCTCGCTGATCTGACCAACCGTAAGCCTGCGGAGCTGAGCATGGGACAAGCCCAGCGCGCAGCGATCGCACGGTCCGTTATTCATGGACCAGCGCTGGTGCTCGCGGACGAACCCACGTCGGCGCTCGACGACGAGAACGCCCGCAATGCCCTGGCACTGCTGCGGGACGTAACGGAGGCAGCCAACGCGGCGCTGCTGGTGGTTACCCACGATCAGCGGATCCGCCAGACGCTGAGCTCCGAATTCGAGCTCAAGGTCGCCCCATGACCTGGCTGAGCCTCGCGTGGGCCAACCTGCGCAACTCGCCGCTCAGCAGTGCCATCAACGTGCTGCTGATGGCCCTCGGCACCCTGTCGATCGTGCTCCTGCTGCTGGTCAGCGCGCAGCTGTCGGAGCGCCTGTCGCGGGATGCGCGCGGCATCGACCTGGTGCTTGGCGCACAGGGCAGCCCCGTGCAACTGGTGCTGTCCGCCGTCTACCACGCCGATCTGCCGCCCGGCAACATTCCCCTCGAAGCCGCAGAGCGTTGGATCGAAGATCCCAGGATCGCAACGGCGGTGCCGCTGGCGCTCGGTGACAGCCATAGGGGTTTTCGAATCGTCGGCACTACCGAGAGTTTCCTTTCGTTTTACAGCGTTGACCTGGCTGTCGGAACAGCGTGGCAGCGCCCGCTGGAAGCAGTCTTGGGTGCCACCGTCGCTCAGCAGACGGGAATGGCTGCCGGTAGCCGTTTCGCCGGCGTGCACGGCATGGCGGAGGGCGGGCACGTCCACGAGCAGCAGCCCTACACGGTGACCGGCGTCCTCGCACCAACCGGCACCATCGTCGACCGCCTGATCCTGACGTCGCTGCAAAGCGTCTGGGAGCTGCACGAATCGGAAAGCGCAGAACATGACCACGCGACCGGGCACGAGCACGACGGCGCGCACGATGCCGCCCACGACGACGAACATGAGGGCGAGCACGAAAGTGATGACGCTCATGACGACGAACACGAGGGTGAGCATGAACACGACGCCGCCCACGACGACGAACATGAGGGTGAGCACGAGCACGACGCCGCTCATGACGACGAACACGAGGGTGAGCACGAACACGACGGCGCTCATGACGACGAACATGAGGGTGAGCACGAACACGACGGCGCTCATCAACACGGGAATGAACCAGAGGATGCGGAGATCACCGCAGTGCTGCTGCGCTACCAGACACCGCTCGCAGCCCTGACGCTACCGCGGGAGGTCAACGCAGAGGGCCAGCTGCAGGCCGCCGCCCCGGCGGTAGAGATTGCCCGCGTTCTGACCCTGTTGGGCGTCGGGATCGATGGCCTGCGCGCATTCGCCTGGGTGCTGGTGCTGACCGCAGCGCTGTCCGTCTTCGCCGCACTCTATGGATCACTCTATGCCAGACGCCTGGATCTCGCGCTGCTGCGCTGTCTGGGCGCCAGCCGTCTGCAGCTCCTTAGCTCGCTGCTGCTGGAGGGCATGCTGCTGAGCCTGCTTGGCGTTGCGCTGGGTTTTCTGGTCGGACACGGGCTGACCGAGCTTCTCGGAACCTGGCTTGAAAAAAGTCGTGGCATCTCGCTCACGGGTTGGGTCTGGCTGCGCTCGGAATCCCTGATACTGGTGACTCTGATTGCCGTCGGCGCACTCGCTGCCGCAATACCTGCTATACAGGCGTATCGCACCGACGTGGCCAGAACCCTGGCGGAGGCATGAGCCCGTGACCTTGCAGCAACTCGGCACCAGGTTAAGTGTGGCGCTTGTCACCTGGATCGGCGTGGGCCTGGCCTGTTTCGCCGCCGAGAGCGACTTTTCTTCGGACAGCGAATTTCCACCGGCCGTAGACGTGAGCACCGTAGCGCCCATCGCCATCCGGCTGGCACCGCTCGAAGAACTCGGCTACTACGACGCGGACGACATCTACGTGCGGGACGTGCTGGAGGGCGAGCACGTCTTTCTGGCCGTGCGCGTGGAAACCGCAGACGGACAGCCGATCCACAACGCCAAACCAAAGATCGCCATCACCGGTGCAAGCCGGGAGCTCGAGGGCATCGAGTTTGCGCTACCCGGCGCGTCCGATGAGTACGGCATCTTTGAGTTTGTCGTGCTCCCCGGTCCCATGGGTCGCGACGAAGTGGAGCTGGTCCTCGGTGACTCGCGCACCGTGCTGCGACTCAACATCATCAGCCTGCGCGCTGCTGGGTTCCCAATGCCGCCGGTCGTCGAAGGGGGCATTCCCTGGAACGCGCTGCTCGAGGCGAAAATCGAGTATCGGGATCAATACCTCGAAGCAAAGTTCCCGGAAGCGCTGACGGCCAAGGCAGGGCAACAGGTCAAGCTGTCCGGGTTTATGATGCCCCTCGACCCGGATCTCACACAGAAGCGCTTCCTGCTGACTGCGAGCCCACCCAGCTGCTTTTTTCATGTACCCGGTGGTCCGGCAGGCGCCGTTGAAGTGCTTGCCCCAAAGGGTATTGAGGCCACCTGGAATCCCATTGTGCTCGAAGGACGATTCGAGCCCATGACACGCAGCGAAATAGGGATCGTCTATCGGCTGCTCGATGCCCGTCAGCTGAAACAGTAGCGGTCTAAACGACTGGGCCTGTGGCTGCTAAACTATCAGCTCAGTTGCCCAAGCGAGCGGCAGAACATTGACAACCTCAGCGAAAGCAACCTTACAGAAAACAACTCCGGCAAAAACGCCCTCTGCAAGGACAACCTCTGCAAAGGGAAAGAAAGCAAAGGCAGAAAAAACGCCAGGAAAGAGAGAGACGAAAGAACAAGCACCTCGTTTCGTGGAGCGCTGGCGCCCGCTGGCCGAAGCCCGGTGCACAGCGGCCGGGAAACGGCTGACCCCAGCACGGCTGGCTGCCTACGCAGAGCTGCAGGAAAGCGGTAAACCGCTGTCCGCCTACGAGCTGCTGGCGCTGCTCGAGGACCGGCAAGGCCGCAAGATCGCGCCGCTCACCGTGTATCGCCACCTCGACTTTCTCATGTGCGTCGGGCTCGTTCACCGCATCGAATCCACCCAGTCCTACCTGCCCTGCGACCATCCGGATCATCAGCACGAGAGCCAGTACCTGCTGTGCTCGTCCTGTGGCGGTGCCGACGAGCTCGAGTCGAAGCAGCTGCAGAAGCTGCTCAGCCAGATCGCGGCCAAGCACGGCTTCGAGTCACGGAAGGCGGTGGTTGAGATCTCGGGCGTCTGCGCAGAGTGCGCGCGGAGCAGTAACAGCTGACGGGCACGCTCCTGCGAGCATCGTGTTCCGGCTTGGCCTGCTAACTGGATCGCGGATCAGTCGTTCGCCGAATCACTCACAAACTCACCGAAAGCCAGCATGTCAGCTTTGGCCTTCGCGTACTCCTCCGCATCGATGGCATCTGCCTCGTAAGCCCGTTTCAGGTCGATCAGCTGTTGACCAATTGACACGGAACCAAAGTCGAGGGTTTGCCTGCCCTCGTTGAAGCAGCCGGCCAACAGCAGGGCCAGGAGAAGCAGCAAACCGTGTCGCAAAAGTGGCATACGGGATCAACCTCTTTTCAGCATCATGAGCGTTACCCTTGGCGCTGTTCACCAGCAGGCGAGCGCCTGTGCAACATAACAAAGGTTGCCCCTCGCCGCCTTTAGTCCGCTCCAATCGCGAATGGGCCATTCATGGGAGGTTGGGCGTGCCAGCGTTGCTGCCGCGCCCGCCGGAGCGGGGCGGCTACAAGAGGCTCAGCCTGCCCCATCAGTGTGCTCGCTGAACCGGGACAGCGTCATCTGACACGAGCTCCGCGTCGCGACTTCGCTGAGCGCTCACCCACAGCCCGAGCTTGCGCGCCGCAACGTAGAACACGGGCGTGAAGACCAGGCCGAACGCGGTAACGCCCAGCATGCCGGCGAACACAGCCGTACCCAGGGACTGGCGCATTTCATAGCCAGCGCCGCTCGCCAACATCAGCGGTACAACACCGAGACTGAAGGCCAGGGAGGTCATGATGATGGGCCGCAGCCGCAACTGCGCGGCCGTAACCGCAGCATCCCGCAGTGCCATGCCCCGGAGCTCAGCCTGACGTGCGAACTCGACGATGAGAATCGCATTCTTCGCAGCCAGACCAATCAGTACCACGAAACCAATCTGCACCAGAATGTTCATATCCAGCCCGCGCAGCATGACTCCGGTGAGCGACGCCAGGAGCGACATCGGCACGATGAGAATGACCGCCAGCGGCAGGGTCAGGCTTTCGTACTGCGCGGCCAGCAGCAGAAACACGAACACGACGGCCAGGCTGAACGCAATGATCGCCGTGCCACCGGCCAGCCGCTCCTGCAGAGCAAGCTCCGTCCACTCGAACCCGAATCCCGGGGCGAGTTCCGTTGCTGCCAGCGCCTCCAGCTGATCCAACGCGGCGCCCGTTGAAGTACCCGGCGCCAGGTCACCCTGAACCGCCGCTGCCGGGTACAGGTTGTAGCGCGCCACGCGGTTGGGACCAGTCGTGTTTTCGAAGGTTGCCACCGACCCAAGGGGTACCATGTCACCGGCCGCGTTCCGCGTTCGCAGCCGAGCAATATCGGCCGCAGAGCGGCGATGGCTGTCTTCGGCCTGCGCGGTAACACGGAAAGTGCGGCCAAAGGCGTTGAAATCGTTCACGTAGGCCGAGCCGAGGTAAATCTCGAGGGTCGAGAACACGTCTTCGACACCCACCCCCAGCTGCTCCGCCTTGACCCGATCGATGTCCGTGTAGAGCTGCGGCGTCTGCGTGCTGAAGGTGGTGAACGCGGCGGCGATCGGTGCCGATGCCCCGGCGGCTCCGGCGAGGCGCCAGGTCTGCGCCTCGAGTTCCGCGTAGCCCACTCCGGCACGATCCTGCACGTACCCCTTGAATCCGCCCGCATTGCCGATACCGCGGACCGAGGGTGGCGGAATGACCAGAATCATGGCATCCCGATGCGCGGCAAACGCCTGCCGAAGGTCCGCGATAACCCGCTCCCGATCAAAGCCGGCTGCGACCCGATCACCAATCGGGCTCATGGTGAAGAACACCGCCGCCGCATTGGACGCCGTGGTCCGCGTCGCGCCATCAAAGCCTGCGAAGGCTGCGGCGTGCTCGATGTGCTTGTGGGCCAGGCCGTCGGCAATCACCCGGTCCATTACCGCCTCCGTACGCGACAGCTACGCCCCCGGCGGTAGCTGCACCACGGTGATCAGGTAGTTCTGATCGACCGGCGGTACAAAGCCACGCGCGCTATGGCTGAACTGGGTGCCCGTGAGAAGAATCAGCGCGCCATACACCGTCAGTACACCGAGCGTCATACGGGTCAGCCGGCGCACGGCTGCCGCATAGCCGCGGGCTGCCAGATCAAAACCCGCATCAAACCGCTTGAAGAACCAGTGCAGCGGCCGCTCCCAGAGCTTGAGCGTCGCTGTCGGCTGATGGGGGCGCAGCAGCAACGCTGCCAGGGCCGGCGACAGCGTCAGCGACACGGCGGCCGAAATCACCGTCGCAGAGGCGATGGTGATCGCAAACTGCCGGTAGAACTCGCCGGAGATCCCGTCCAGAAACGCTGTGGGCACAAACACCGCCGACAGAACGAGCGCGATGGAGATCAACGCGCCGCCGACCTCAGCCATCGTCTGCATGGCGGCCGGTTTCGGTGCCAGGCCCTCACCAATCTTTCGCTCAACGTTCTCGACTACGACAATCGCATCATCAACAACGATGCCAATCGCAAGGACCAGGCCGAACAGCGACAGATTGTTCAGCGAAAAGCCGAACGCCTGCATAACGGCGAAGGTGCCGATCAGCGAGATCGGGATCGCCAGGATCGGAATGAGGGAAGCGCGAACGCTCTGCAGGAACACGAAGACCACCAACGAGACCAGCACGACCGCCTCGAGAATCGTCTTCTCCACCTCCTCGATGGACTCGGCAACAAACTCCGTAGGATTCCAGATCACCTCGTAGTCAAGGCCCTGCGGGAATCGCGCGCTCATCTCGGCCATGGTGTCGAGGATACGGTCCGCGGTTTCGAGGGCATTCGAACCGGGCTGCTGGTTGAACAGCAGCGCCAGCGCCGGGGCATCGTCGAGCTTGGCGGCGGTGTTGTAGTCCCGGGCACCGAGCTCAACCCGGGCAACGTCCCGCAGGCGAACCTGACGGCCATCGGGTCCAGTGCTGACGATGATGGCCTCGAAGTCCGAGGGGTCTGCCAGCCGGCCCTGGGTCTGCACGCTGACTTCAAAGGCACCCTGAGCGCGCGTCGGCGGTGCATCCAGTACGCCGCCCGCCACTTCGACGTTCTGCCCGCGCAGCGCGCTGATGATGTCGGAGCCGGTCAGCCCGAGCATGGCGGCGCGGTCAGGATCGATCCAGACCCGCATGGCGTATTCTCG
>JBCDGJ010000128.1:0-14214 GCA_038757945.1 Pseudomonadota bacterium | reverse complement strand
CGCAGACCACCAGATCAACGGAGTGCTCTGGGGGCTCAACGCAAGCGCGAATATGCACCCGGCGGTCACCGCTTGCGCCCCACACACGCAGCCCGTGCGAATTGATCGCGTTGACGTGTTCGGCGTTCGGATCCACCGCAATGATCTCGTGCCCGGCGCTGGACAGCAGCGCTGCGTAGATCGACCCCATGGCGCCGCAACCGACGATGCAGATTCTCATGCTAATGCTCCAGCAGCCGCTCGAGGTGGGGTCTGAGTTCCGGCTTTTGCTCAAGCCCCCAGCCCGGGGCATCGCTGACGGCGACGCGGCCGTCGGCAACCCTGCATTGCGGAGCATAGCCGCCAAAGGGTTGAAACACGCCGGGATAGGCTTCGCAGCCGCCCAGCCCCAGGGCCGTGATGATGTGCAGATTGATCAGGTGCCCACCGTGCGGCACACACTGGCTGTACCCGAACCCGGCGGCTTCGACGGCGTGGAGCGTATCGAGGTAGTCGCTCAACCCGTAAGCAAGTCCCGGGTCCATCTGCAGCACGTCGCGCTGTGGCTTGAGGCCGCCGTAGCGCAGCAGGTTGCGCGCATCGATGCTGCTGAAGAGGTTCTCTCCCGTTGCCAGGGTGCCCGGGTAAGTGGCGGCAAGCTCTGCCAGCAGCGCGAAATCGAGCGGATCGCCGGGCTCCTCGAACCAGCGCAGGCCGTAGTCGCTGATGGCGGCGCCGTAGCGCTGCGCCTCTGCCAGATCGAAGCGTCCGTTGGCATCGACGGCAACGGCGCTGGCCTGCCCGGCAACAGCGATCGCCGTTTCGATCCGTTCGATGTCAGTGCCGATGGGCGCACCGCCGATCTTCAGCTTGAAGGCGGTGTAGCCGCTGTCCTGATAACGGGACAGCTCGTCGCGCAGTCCTGCAACGGAACTGCCGGGGTAGTAGTAGCCCCCAGCTGCGTAGACGGGTACGGCGGCCCGCGTCGCAGTGCTTGGCAGTGCTCGGCCAACAGCTCGTGCGATGGTCTCGCAGGCGGGCTCGTCTGCCAGCTTGGCGTTGAGATCCCAGACTGCGAGCTCCAGCGCGGCAACAGCGCCGGCGCGATCGCCGTGGCCCCCGGGCTTCTCATTGCGCATGGCGGTCCTAGCCACGGCCGCAGGATCGAACGCGCGCCCATCGGCCGCGAGCAGGGAATCGGTCGGTGCGTTCAGCACGCGCGGGATAAGGCGCTCGCGCAGGATGCCCTGCTGCGCAAAACGGCCGATGGAGTTGAAGGCAATCCCGGTAACCGGTCTGCCGCTGCGCAGCTGATCGCTCTGGACCGCCACCAGCGACACGGTATGGCTCGAGAAGTCCACGACCGCATTGGCGATCTGTCCCTCCAGGGTCACCGACAGATCGCGAATCGCTGTAATGCGCATGCAGGCGGAACCGACCTAGCTCGTGCGCCATGGCACGCTGGGCAGCCACGCTGCACGCACCATGGCTACGCCCCTCTGGCCTGAGCCCAGGCGGTGATCACGTCGGCCACATCGGCGCGTGCGGACGCAGGCTGCAAGAGGTAGTGGTCGCCTTCGATCTCATGTAGTGCCTTGTCGCTGCTGGCCAGGGCATCGTGGATGGCTCGGGCGTCGCCAGGGAACACGCCGCTATCGGCATCGCTTTGAATGACCAGCGCCGGCTGGGTAATGCGTCCTAGATGCGGAGCGCCGCGACAGTGGGAATCACGCAGTGACCACATGGACAGCCAGGTTCGCAGGGTATTGGTCAGGCCGATGCCGCGGGGTGAGAAGTTTGCGGCTTTCGGATCACCGGCATAGCAGCGCCCGACCTCGCGCTTCGACGGGTCGATGCTGCCATCCATCAGCCGCAGGTCGGCCCAGGTTCGGTACAGGTTGAAAGCCCGGTCGAACATGCCTACGCCCTTGAGGCGCTCGAGTTCGGCGTAACACCAGTCCGTATTGCGTTCGTTGCGAGCCCGTTGTGCTGCCCGGTAGCGGCTGATGAACGCTGGCGCATAGGGTGGACCGTGGGCGGGGTTGTACATATTCAGATCTTCGTCGACGCTGGCCGGATCTGTTTCGTCGGTGACCGACGGATCGAACCAGTCCGTGAGCACCTCGGGACGCCCAAGGTGCGCGCACAGCGACACGTAGAGATCCGCGGGCGGCAGATCGTGCAGCGCATCGGGCAGCTTGAGTCCCGGGGTCGGTGTCATGGTGACGCCTAAGGCCTGCGACTGGTAGGCAGCCATCAGCGACCCGCCGCCGGAGTTTCCGAGCAGCACTATCTGCTCCGCGCCGGCTGTCTCGCGCAGCCAGCGTACCCCGGCACCGATATCGATCAGCGCGTGCTCGAGCAGAAACATGCTTTCGACGCCGCGAAAGCGCGTGTTCCAGCCGAGAAAGCCAAAGCCTCGCTCGGCCAGGAAGCTGCCCAGGTAGTGTTCGCTGAAGTCGACGTTGTAGTGGGTTGCGATAAAGGCGGTCCTGACCTGACCGGCCCTGGGCTTCAGGTACAGGCCCTGACAGGGATTGAAGCCGGCGCCGTTGCGGGCGCTTGTTGCCGAGGTGCAGGAGACGAAGGTCTGGTCCCAGGCTGTCATGCTGTCCCCGGCAAGGTACTCGGCAATCAAACTAAATTGTGTTTGGCATCGGGGCAAGTACACTCAAGCTGTGCGTTGGCCGCCTGCCGCAGAGGTGTATGGGCACGGCCACACCGGGGGAGGGGGATCGAAGGGGGAGGGTGATCGAATGGCTGCTGTCGCTGCGACAGAACGGATCAGCGAGCGGGAACTGATTGACGCGCTGAGCGCCCTGACGCCCATGCTCCGGGACTACGCCGCGCAGGCCGAGGTGCAACGGAAACCGGTCGATGAAGTCATGCAGGCCATCGAGGCCACCGGGGCCTACCGCTGGTTCGTTCCGAAGCAGTACGGTGGTTACGAGTACTCGCTGCGTGGCTTTGTGGAAGTGGCGCTCGCCCTCGGCGGTGGCTGTACTTCTCACGCCTGGGTGACGACCTTCTGCATGGAGCACAACTGGCTGCTCGCGCTCTACGATCGGCCGGCGCAGGATGACCTGTTCGGGTCCCGGCCCTACATCATCGCACCGGGCGTGCTGGCGCCGAACGGCAAGGCGACCCCCTGTGAGGGGGGCTTTCGGATCACCGGCCGCTGGCAGTGGGGCACCGGCGTCATGCACGCCGATCACGTCATGGTGGGGGCGCTGACGCCGGTACCGGGTCGGGAGGCGCCGATGCTGGCGATGTACGTCCTGCCGATTGCCGCGGTCGAAGTGCAGGACACCTGGCACATCGAAGGCATGGTGGGTACCGGCAGCAACGATATCGCGGTCAATGACGTTTACGTGCCCGCGCATCGCATGGTTGATCTGTCGACGCTCAGCGACGGCACCAGCCCTGGATCGAAGCTCAACGATTCCCACCTGTACCGAATGCCGATGCTGCCGGTGCTGGGGTTGACGGCGGCGGCTCCGCTGGTCGGTGCGGCACGCACTGCGGTTCGTCTGTTTGAGGAGCGCATGCAGGGCCGGACTGTCTACGGCACGAAGAGCCGGCAGAGCGATCGTGCGCTGTCGCAGTCGCGGCTCGCACATGCTCGGGTCGAGATGGATTCGATCGTGAATCAGCTGTACCAGATCACCGACGTCGTCGAAGACTTCGGCTACCGGGCTGAACCCTGCCCGGAACTCGAGCGTGCCCGGCTGCGCGTCGACCTGGGCCACATCGTGCGCCGTTCCCGCGACCTGGTACGGGACGTGGTCGAAGCCTGCGGTGCCAGCAGCCATTTCCTCGATAGCCCATTGCAACGCGTTCTGCGGGATCTCAATACGGCGTCCTGCCATACCGTGTTCGACCTGGATGTCAGCTCGGAGACCTATGGGCGTCTGCTCGTGGGCTTACCGCCGAATGCGCCGGTGTAGGGATCACAATTCCGCGGGGCGATGCGGTCTGCCCACGATCTGCCGACTGATCCTCAGCGTTGTTGCGCTGGGCGCTGCAGGCTCGGCGCTGGCACTGTCCTGCGATGGCAGCACCGCGCCGGATGACAAGCAGCTGTTCTGGGGCGATCTCCACGTGCACTCGGGCTACTCGCTGGATGCCTGGGGCTTCGGCACGGCCGCCAGCCCGGCCGACGCCTACGCCTTTGCACGGGGCGCACCGCTGACGCTTGCCGATGGCCGGACGGTGACGATCGGGCAACCGCTCGATTTCATGGCGGTGACGGATCATGCCGAGTGGCTCGATCTGATGTACGTCTGTACTGATCCGCTCGCGCGTGATGATCCCTATTGCCGCATTCTCACAGAGCGCAATACGCCGGCGACCGGCTCGGAAGTGTTCCGGGAGTACGTAATCCCGACGATCACGAAGGCGCAGCCGCAGCTGCCGACGCTTTGCGAGGCGGAGCCGGAACTCTGCCGCACGGCGCGTCTATCGCAGTGGCAGCGCATCCAGGCGCAGACCAACGAAGCCAATGAGCCCTGCGCCTTCACCACCTTTGTCGGCTTTGAGTGGTCCGCGACCCCTGGCTTCAGCCACACCCACCGGAACATCATTTTTGCAAGCGAGCGCGCGACGGCCGATGCTCTGGATTACCTGCGCTATCCGACGCCGCGCCTGCTCTGGCAGGCCCTGGAACGACAGTGCCGTGCCGAGGATGGCTGCGAAGCGCTGGCGATCCCGCACAACACCAACATGGGGGATGGCCTCAGCTTCGATGTTGAATCCGAAGCGCCGGAGGTGTTGGCGCTGCGGGCGAAGTACGAGCGGCTGGTGGAAGTGCATCAGGAGAAGGGCAATAGCGAATGCCTGCCCGCGTTCGGCGCAACGGATGAAGACTGCGGTTTCGAGCTGTACGTGACGAAACGCTCCCGACCCGCGGCGGCTGAAGCGTTCACGCGCGAAGAGTGGGAGCGGATGCGTAGCAGCTACGTCCGTGGCCTGCTGCTGCGGGGGCTCGACGGGTATCGGCAGTCGGGGGTACGGCGGCTGAATCCGCTCAAGCTCGGTCTGGTTGGATCGACCGACAACCACATGGGTACGGGCGGCTTTACCGACGAAGCTCGCTGGCCAGGCCCTCAGTTTGCGTTGGGCGACATCGATCGCACTATGCAGCGCAGCGACTTCAACCCGGGCGGGATCATGGCCGTCTGGGCCAAGGAGAACACCCGAGCCAGCATCTTTGCAGCGCTCAAACGGCGGGAGGTCTATGCCACCAGCGGTCCACGCATTCGTGCGCGTCTATGGGCCGGTCCAGGCGCAAGCCCCTGTGGTGCGCCACCAGCGCCCGGGTCGGTACCCATGGGCGGAACGCTGGATGCCGCGCCCACTGGGCCGCCAGCGCTTCATCTCACCGTGCACGCACAGGCGGACCGGGCACCGCTGACGAGGATCGAAATCGTCAAGGGGGAACTGAAAGACGGCGAGCTGAAAGAGCGGGTCCTGACTGCCTGGCAGCAGCCCGACGGTGCGACCGACCTTTGCGTGACCTGGCAGGACGCTGCGTTCGATCCCAACACACCTGCGTTCTGGTATGCGCGCATTCTCGAAACGCCGACGCCGCGCTGGAGTGCCTACCACTGCCGCCGGGCCGGCCGCTGCGACGAGTTTCCACAAGCCGATCGCTGGATACGGGAACGAGCTTGGACGTCGCCGGTCTGGCATCTGCCCGCGCCCGGCTCCTGATCCGCGATTAGTCGTTGAAGGAGGTCAGGTCGCGTACTGCTCGAAGTCGAAGCACTCCGTGTCGATGCTCTTCTGCATGACATCTGAGTAGCGGTTGCCGGCAATGGTCGCCGGTGCATAAAGCGCGCTGAGCCGGCTCAGGACCGCAGCGGGCAGGTCGAGCTGCAGGGCGTCGAAGTTCTGATTTAGGTGATCGAGGGACGTCGTGCCTGGAATGGCCACAATATGTTCGCCCTGAGCCAGCACCCAGGCCAGGGCGAGCTCGGGGATACCGCAACCGAGCTCGTCAGCAAGCTCCCGGGTGGTGCGCAGGATCTCCAGGTTACGACCGTAGTTGTCTATTGCGAATCTGGGCATGCCGCGGCGCAGGTCCTTCTCGTGGAAGGCGTCCGGATCGAGCGGCGTGTCGGCAAAGAAGCCGCGCCCCACGGGACTGAATGCCACGAAGGTTGTGCCCAGCTCAGCACAGGTGTCGAGGACGCCGAGCTCCGGATTCCGGCTCCAGAGGGAATATTCGGACTGCATGGCGGCAATCGGATGTACGGCGTGCGCTCGCCGCAGCGTTGTCGCCGACATTTCCGACAGGCCGATGTGACGAATCTTGCCGGCCGCGACCAGGTCGGCGAGGGCGCCGACGGAGTCTTCGATCGGCACCTTCCGGTCCAACCGATGCATGTAGTACAGATCGATCACGTCGGTGTTGAGGCGCTTCAGGCTGGCGTCGCACTGCGCTTTCAGGTGGTCCGGACTGCCGTCGAGCACGCGTTTGCCGTCCCGCACCCCCATGACACACTTGCTGGCGAGGAAAAATTCGGAGCGCCGGTCGGCCAGGGCTTTGCCGAGCAGGGTCTCGTTGCCGCCGAGGCCGTAGATGCTGGCGGTGTCGAAGAAGTTGTAGCCTGAGTCCAGCGCGCGCTGGAACAGGGCGATAGCGTCGGCTTCGGGCTGGGCCGGCCCATAGGCGTGGCTCACGTTCATGCAGCCGAGGCCGATGGCGTTGATCTGATGGTCTGCGATCGTTCTCGGTGACAGCATGGTTACCCCAGCAGCAGATGCGGGCTTCAGTGTAGTCGGACGGACCCGGCCATAACAGCCACGGCGCCCTACGGTGTGCGGGCAGTCCGGATCCCGTTGCTGCACCAGCCGCGACCGGTCCGCGCCCGGGCCATCCGTTGCTGGTCACGCAGGCTGAAGGTATGGTCTGAGCAAGTGCAGCGATGAGAGGCACGGAGATCCGGCCGTCGACTTATGGCGAACACCACATACAGGATCAAACCCGGTGAGTGCGTTGCCAGCGTTGCCTTCAAGGCTGGGCTGCTACCGGATACGGTCTGGGCTCATCCGGAGAACAGTGAACTGCGTGCGCAGCGCCGTGATCTGAACGTCCTGCAACCCGGTGATGAACTGGTGGTACCCGCGCCCGTCCCGCGCAATCAGACGCACGCTGCGGGTCAGAAGTACCGCTTCGTGCGTAAGGCCGTTCCGGCGCTGGTGCGGCTGGTGTTCTACACGCCGCAACCGGATCCTCCTCCGCCGGAGACGAACATGACCGGCGGTGATGACACCCACTATGAAGATCCCGATCTGGAGGTGCTTCCCGAGCAACGACTGCTGTCCGATGCGCCGTATCGGATATCCATCGATGGTGAGTGGCGCGAAGGAAAATCCGGGCCGGACGGTATCATCGAAGTTCCGGTTTCCCCGGACGCCGCGCAGGCGGAGATCGAGTTTTTCCCGGGCACCAAAGAGGAGCTCGTGTTCGAGGTTGCGCTTGGCCACATCGACCCGCCGGCAACCGTCACGGGTGCTCGCCACCGCCTCAGCAATCTCGGTTATCCGTGTCCTCCGGACGGCGCTGAGCCGGACGACGTTTCCATGGCGACGCTGACCCAGTTTCAGGCCGATCAGAGCCTCGAGCCCTCGGGGAACCTGGACGAGGCCACGCAGGCCAAGCTCGTCGACCTTCACGGCAGCTGATCGAGGTAATCCCTTTGGCAGTCACCAAGCTCAAGATTGGTTTCTCCAGCGTCAGCGTACGCGATGACTCGGATTTCTGGGGCCCCGGAGCCGGACCTTGCGGTTGAAGTTCTGCTTGGCAACGGTAGCCAGCAGGCGATGGTCACGCTGGAACGCGCAATGCTGAGTGCCGGGTTTGAGGAGGAACGGGTCATCAACTGGCTACGCACGTCCTTCCTCGAGCGGCGCGGTGACGGCGCAGTGGTCGAGCTGGCGACCCGACTGATCCAGGCCGAACCCTGGCCAGCCACGCTCAAGCATGTGCTGCTCGAGGCGATGTTCGATTATCGCCCGGAAGACTGGTACCCCTACGATCCCGAGCCGCCGGAACCGCCAGCGACGCTTGATGCGGATGCAGAGAGGGCTCGTGCCCGCCTGCTTGAGGTTGCACAGGCCGCGGGCTTCCTTGAAGCCGAAACCGCAATGCCTTCCGAGACTGACGCGAACCGTTGAGGCGCCCGCCGTCAGGATGACGCTGCGCGGCCAGGCTCGACAGGCAGCGAAGGCAGAATCCTTCTCCGTCTTTCCCGGTCTGGCATAGTTAGGCGCTGGGGAGGGCGGTACCACCGCTCGGAGAGTGTGCTTCGCTGATCAAGGGCGCTGATCATGACCAAACGGGTGTACCTATTCACTGAGGGCGGCAAGGACGATCGGGATCTGCTGGGGGGCAAGGGGGCGAATCTCTGCGAGATGACCAACCTCGGCCTGCCGGTTCCCTTCGGCTTCATCATCACCACGCCGACCTGCAACGAGTTCTTCGAGCTCGGGTATCGGCTGCCGACGCTGCTCGAGCAGGAGTACCGGCTGGCCCTCGATCTGGTCGAGAAGCGCATGGGGGCGCGTTTCGGCGATCCTGACAACCCGCTGCTGTTTTCCGTGCGGTCCGGTGCGCCGGTGTCGATGCCGGGCATGATGGACACGATCCTGAATCTCGGGTTGAACGATGAGATCGTCGAAGGCCTGGCCCGCAAGACCGGCAACCCGCGCTTTGCCTACGACAGCTACCGCCGTTTCATTCAGATGTTCGGCGATGTCGTGCTCGGCGTTGACGGCGAGCTGTTCGAAGAGGCGATCAGCCGTCACAAGGCCGCGCTCAACAAGACCCTGGACGTTGAACTGTCGGCCGAGGACTGGCAGGCGGTCATCGAGACCTTCAAGACGATCACGGAGTTTCCGCAGGATCCCTTTGAACAGCTGAAGCGTGCGGTGGAAGCGGTGTTCCGATCCTGGAACGCGCCGCGGGCCCACGTCTATCGCGAGATGAACAACATCCCGGCAACGCTGGGCACAGCCGTCAACGTGCAGGCGATGGTGTTCGGCAACTTCGGCGATGATTCCGGGTCCGGGGTCGCTTTTACGCGCGATCCGTCGACCGGCGAGAGCCGCTTTTTCGGAGAGTTTCTGTTCAACGCCGCGGGGGAAGACGTGGTTGCCGGTATTCGTACGCCGGAGCCGATCGAAGCGCTCCAGTCCAGGCTGCCGAAGGTGTATGAGGAGCTGTTCGATACGCAGGCGCTGCTCGAGAAGCACTACCGGGACATGCAGGACATCGAGTTTACGATTCAGGAAGGCCGCTTCTACATTCTGCAGACCCGTAGCGGTAAGCGCACCGGGCGTGCGTCCGTGAAGATTGCCGTGGACATGGTCAACGAGGGACTGATCGACGAGAAGGAAGCGCTGCTGCGCGTGTCTCCTGAGCACGTCGAGTCCTTTCTACACCCCATGGTCGATCCGGCGGCGAAAACGGACATCGTTGCGAAGGGCCTGCCGGCGAGCCCCGGCGGCGCCACCGGCCACGTCGTGTTCTCCGCCGATGAAGCGGTGACCGTCGCCGCCGACGGCACGAAGGTTGTGCTGGTCCGCCGGGAAACCACGCCGGAGGACATTCATGGCATGAAGGCCGCAGAGGGTATTCTGACCGAGCTCGGCGGCATGACCTCCCACGCGGCGGTGGTCGCTCGCGGCATGGGGGTTTGTGCCATCACCGGCTGCGGGGCTCTGACCATCGACTATCAGGCCGGCACGGCGACGACCCGCGCCGGGGTGGTGATCAGCCGGGGCGACGTCATCACGCTCGATGGCGCCTCCGGTGAGGTCATGCTTGGCGATGTGCCGAAGATCGAGGCCAGTACCAACGACGACTTCCGGGTGCTGTTGTCCTGGGCCGACAAGCATCGCCGGCTGAAGATACGGGCCAACGCCGATACGCGGGTGGATGCGGAAAGCGCGCGGGCACTGGGCGCGGAGGGCATCGGCTTGTGCCGGACGGAGCACATGTTCTTCGAAACCGAGCGCCTTGCGGCGATGCGCGCAATGATCCTCTCCGAATCCCGGGAAGAGCGCGCGCAGCACCTCGAGACGCTGCTCGCCTTTCAGCGTGAGGACATGCTGGGGATCTTTACGGCCATGGACGGCCTGCCGGTCACCATCCGCCTGCTGGACCCGCCGCTGCACGAGTTTCTGCCGCATACGGAAGCCGACATGCGAGCCGTTGCCGAGAGCATCGGCAAGCCGTTCGAGAAGGTGCGCGAGATCACGGCGAACCTGAGCGAGGTCAATCCGATGCTCGGTTTCCGCGGCTGCCGCCTGTCGGTCGTGTACCCGGAGATTACGGAGATGCAGGTGACCGCCATCATCGGCGCCGCCATCGAAGCCGCAGAGCAGGGTGTTCGCGCCTATCCGGAGATCATGATTCCGCTGGTGATCAACGTGCGGGAGATCCGGCTCATTAACCAGGTCATCGAGCGCAGCATCTATGCGCTGCAGAAAGAGAAGGCGTCGCTGATCTCCTACAAGATCGGCACCATGGTCGAGACGCCCCGTGCCTGCCTGAGCGCCGATCGGCTGGCGGCAGCAGTGGAGTTCATGAGCTTCGGCACCAATGACCTGACCCAGATGACCTACGGCTTTTCCCGCGACGATTCCGGCAAATTCGTGCCGGAGTATCTGGATCAGAAACTCATCGAGAACGATCCCTTCGTGTCCGTGGACCAGCGAGGCGTCGGCCGGCTGATGCAGATGACCATCGAAGACGCCAACGCTCGCAAGAAGGGAATCAAGTTTGGGGTCTGCGGGGAGCATGGCGGCGATCCACGCTCGATCCGCTTCTTTCATGAGATCGGTCTGGATTATGTGTCCTGCAGCCCCTACCGCGTTCCCGTGGCGCGCATCGCTGCGGCGCAGGCCCATGTCGGACGACAGGACTGAGCGGCATCCGGCGCGTGCCGATGGCGCGACTTGATCGCCGTCGGCACTCGGTGGAACATGAAGGTATTCAAGACCTTGGATATCGAGAGGGGGTAACCGGGGTGAGCACGACCGCCCATCGCACGGCGGCCCGGCAGCAGCGGCGCCGGCCGGGGCACAGAAGATGACTGCGCCGAGCGTGCTGATTGCCGGCGGCGGCATCGGTGGGCTGACGGCAGCGCTGACGCTTGCAAAAATCGGCTGCAGCGTGCGGGTGTTCGAGCAGTCCCGGGCGTTCAGCGAGATCGGCGCTGGCATCCAGCTCTCCCCCAACTGCAGCCGCGTGCTGCTCGATCTGGGCCTGGAAACTGCGCTGCGCGACTGTGCGTTCATCCCCGAAGGCACGCAGTTCCGTAACTGGCGGAGCGGCCGGGTCATTGCGGAATCGGTGCTTGGTGATTCGATCGCTGAACGGTACGGCGCGCCGTATTACCACGTGCACCGGGCCGACTTTCTGAGCCTGCTGGTTGAGGCAGCAAACGCACACCCGGACATTGCCCTCGAAACCCGGGCACCGGTGCAGCAGGTGCACGAGCTCGGGGACCGGGTGCAGCTGGTGGTCGCCGGCAGCCCCCACGAAGGCGACCTGCTCATCGGTGCCGATGGCATTCATTCCCGGATCCGCAGCGAGCTCTGGGGCTCGAAGCGGCCGCAGTTTACGGGCAACGTGGCCTGGCGCGCGCTGGTTCCGACCGCGCAGCTGCCTGCCGGCGCGGTCCGACCGGTTTCGACGGTATGGTGGGGGCCGGGCCGGCACTTTGTGCACTACTACGTGCGTGGCGGGGCGCTGGTCAACTGTGTCTGCGTGGTTGAAAAGCCCGGGTGGGAAATCGAATCCTGGACGGAGCGTGGCGATCCCGCAGAGTTGAAGGCGGACTTTGCGGGGTGGCACTCCGACGTGCAGCTCCTCATCGATCAGGTCGAGAAGGATTCGCTGTACAAGTGGGCACTGCACGATCGCCCTCCGATGCCACGCTGGGGTCGGGGCCGGATCACCCTGCTGGGTGATTCCTGTCATCCAACCCTGCCCTTCATGGCCCAGGGCGCCGCGATGGCGATCGAGGATGCTGCC
Source organism: Pseudomonadota bacterium (assembly GCA_038757945.1). GTDB lineage: Bacteria > Pseudomonadota > Gammaproteobacteria > Pseudomonadales > Azotimanducaceae > CALHVX01. The sequence goes on along the minus strand of JBCDGJ010000128.1, from coordinate 2,189 downwards.
GTGCTCGCTGGCTGTCTCCGCGCAGATGCCGACGTCTCCGCGGCGCTGCGCCGCTACGAAGCGCTGCGCCAACCACGCACCGCGGCGATTCAGAAAGGCAGCCGCCGCAACGCACGGGTGTTCCATCTGTACGGGCTCAATGCCTGGCTGCGTAACCGCGCAGCGTCGATGGCGCGCAACCGCACAATGGACGAGCTGTACCGCTACAACCCGCTTACGGTGGCGGAGCACGAGCCGGCTGCTGATCCACAGCGCTGAACAGGAGATCGGAATGAACAGAGTGCAGGGGCTACACCACCTGGCGATATGCACGGCGGACATGAAGGCCCAGATCGAGTTCTTCACTGACAAGCTTGGGATGGAGCTACAGGCCCTTTACTGGATGCACGGGGTGGAAAACACCTGGCATGGCTTCCTGCGCTTGAACGATGAAAGCTCCATTGCCTTTGTTGCAAACCCGGAGATCCCGAAGATCTCGCGGGTGCTCGGGGAGTCACATGCTGGCAATCCCGGCGCGAACAGCGCAGGCGGCACGATGCAGCACCTGGCGTTGAAGGTTGCTGACCACGCAGAGCTGCTCGCCATGCGCGATCGGCTGCGTGCGAAGGGCGTGCCCGTGATGGGGCCCATCGACCACGGCATGTGCTTTTCCATCTACTTTGCCGGGCCCGAAAACCTGTCCCTTGAGCTCAGCTATTCCCCGGAACCAATCGACAACGCAGCCTGGATCGACCCGGAGGTGGTGTCGCTGGCGGGGATCAGCGCTGAAGAGCTCGAGCGGTATATGCAACCGCTGAGCTTTGCGGATCAGGGTGGCGCCGTAGCGCAGCCGGCTCTCGCGGAGACCGAAGGCCCGCACATGACGAACTATCCGCAGGGGGCCTACGAGAAGATCATGACGGCTCCGGACGAAGCGCTCCTGCACTCGGTGCCGAATGAGCCGCCGGTTAAGGTGAAGGTGCCCGGCTGAAGTGCCGGTCGCCGTCAGGAGTCGACCTGTGAGCCTGCCGGCGCTTCGAGCTTCTCGATCTCTGCGCGGAGCTCTTCGGCTTCGGCGGTGAGCATGGCGTTCTCGCGAATGTCGCCGCGATGCATGGCGTGCATGGCTGCTTCGAGCTTCTGTTCGTAGGCACGGCGCAGCTTCTTCAGCGGGTCACGTTTGAAGAGGGGCATGGGGTCGGGTTCCTGGTCTGAAGATATGGGTTGGTAGGTCGGCCACTGCTCTAGTCGAACATCAGCCCCGTGATGAGACTGCAAGTCGATCCGCTTGATTCGATAGGCTCGACTTAACTCGCCGACGAACTGGCCATTCGATATAAGAGTGATTATCATTCTCGATCAAATGGTTCGGGATTGAGCGTGAACAGAGTTTTTTGCACCGTCTTTTCGGCATACAAACTGTCAATTCTGGTGATGCTTCTGGCTGCTCTCATCGCTCAGCCCGCGGTCGCGCAATCTGACGATGAAGCTGTCACGGAGAACGAGGGCTCGAGCCGAACTTCCACCGAACCGGAGGCGGTCGAGGAGATTGTCGTTATCGCGCACTACCGGGAATACGACCCGACTCGCGCGGATACCTTTCAGCTCGGCCTCGACATCCTGAAAACACCGGCATCGGTAAGCGTCATCAGCCAGGATCTGCTGCAGGATCTGCAGGTGAACAACATCGACGAGGCGCTGCGCAACGTCGCTGGCGTTACACGCCAGAAAATCAATAACGGTGGCGGCGAAAGCGTCTCGATCCGCGGGTTCGGCGCATCGGTGTTTAAAGATGGTGCCCCCGTTGCCACCGGGCTCAACGTTGCGAGCCTGCCGTCTACGGAGCCTGCGAACCTCGAGCGCGTCGAAGTCCTCAAAGGACCTTCGGCGCTGCTCTATGGCGAGGGCGGACCGGGTGGATTGATCAATTACGTCACCAAACGCCCGGACGTGCAGCGCTCGACCACGGTTGAGGTGCTCGGTGGCAGCTACGATTTCTACAAGGTCGAATTCGATACGACCGGAGCCTTCACCGCCGACGGCCCTTTTGCCTATCGCGTCGTTGGCACCTACGAGGACTCGGAGAGCTTCCGCGATGAGGTTTCTCGCAAGCGTCTGCTGATAAATCCAAGTGTCTCATGGTCCAACGAGCAAGCTTCGATCGTCGTGGGAGTCGAGTACATCGACGATGACTACACGCAGGAACGCGG
>JBCDGJ010000127.1:0-14297 GCA_038757945.1 Pseudomonadota bacterium | reverse complement strand
CTTCGAGCCGCTGCAGCCGGTCACGCAGCTGCAGCCGGGTGTAGTTGGAAATGTAAAGCTGATCGCGGCTGGCATCCGGCGAGTACAGATGCACTACCAGCAGCGCGTTCGGGTTCGACTTGACCGTGGACACGCCGAGGCGCCGGACCGGCTCCGGCAGTCTGGGCTCCGCCAGAGCAACCCGGTTCTGCACCAGCACCTGGGCCGTGTCGAGGTCCGTACCCGGCTCGAAGGTCACGGTGATCGTTGCGGTACCGGCGGAGGTCGATTCCGAGTTGATGTAGAGCATCCCCTCGACGCCATTAATCTCCTCCTCGATCGTCGCCGCTACGGTGTTCGCGATCGTGGTGGCCGAAGCGCCGGGATAAGTGGCCTGCACCTGGATCGTCGGTGGGGCAATGTCCGGATACTGGGCAATGGGTAGCGACTGATAGGCCAGGACACCAACGATCATGGTGATGATCCAGATGACGCTGGCAAAGATCGGTCGGTTGATGAAAAAGTCTGCACTGCGCATGGGGATTCTCCTGCGACGTAGCTGGGTTCAGCGGTGGGCGAGGTGCAGTTCGTGCTCGGGCGTAACGATCGCAACGGGTGCGCCGCCCTGAACGAACTGGGTGCCGGAAACGATGACCTGGTCCGCTGCGGTCAGCCCGGTGCGGACCACCCGCAGGCCGTCGATGAGCGGTCCGAGCTGCACCGGCCGTCGCTCTGCGATCTGGTCCTGCCGGGCGACCCAGACGAACTTCTCGGACTGATCGGTCTGCACGGCCCGGTCCGGTATCAGCACCGCCTGGTACTCACCGGAGCCGATCAGCTGCAGGCGCCCGAACATGCCAGGGGAGAACAAGCCGTCAGAGTTCGCCAGGGTAGCCCGGCCACGCATGGTCGCCGTCGACCGGTCGAGCTGGTTGTCGACGAAGGACAGTTCGCCCGCATGATCAAAGGACTGCTCATCCATCAACCGGACACGAACCGGGTGATGGGCTTCGCGGCCGCTGGCACGGCTGCCGTCCCGCGCCAGCCGCAGGTACTTGAGATAGTCGGCTTCGCTCGCCGTGAACTCGAAGTAGATCGGATCCAGCGAGACCAGGGTCGTCAGCAGCGTACCCCCCTGCGCGCCACCGACGATCAGGTTACCGACGCTGACGAAGTTATCTGACACCCGGCCGCTGATCGGCGCCCGGACGGCGGTGAACTCGAGATTCAGTTCCGCCTGCGTCACCGCAGCCCTGGCCGCCGCCCACTGAGCTTCCGCCTGCCGCAGCTCGCGCGTGCGCCGCTCGGCTTCTTCCTGTGCGATGGCGCGTCGCTTGATCAGGAGCTCACCGCGTTTCGCCTCGGCCTGGGCAGTGCGCCGCACGGCGGCCGCCGACGCCAGGCTGGCCTTGGCCGCCGCCAGCTCCGCTTCAAAGGGGCGCGGATCGATGCGGAACAGCAGATCCCCCGCTTCGACCAGCTCGCCGTCGGTAAAGGCCACCTCAGTCAGGTAACCGGAGACCCGGGCACGGAGCTCAACGTTGTCGATGGCCTCGAAGCGACCGGTGTACTCATCCCATTCGACGACCGGTTTGACGAGCGGCTGCTCGACGACCACCTGCGGGGCCGGCGCCGTCACGGCGGTGGGGGTTTCGGGCGCGGCGGCGGACAGCTGCTGCACGCCGGCGGTGCCGGCAACGGCAGCCCCCAGCACCGCGGCCAGAGCCAGGCTGAGTCGGGTCTTGGTAAACATGCGTGCCTCCTGATGGTGGGCTCGAGCGCCGGACTAGGTCTCGATGCCAGTGGCTGCGCAGTCTACGGAGGACCTATTAAATGGATAAGAGGACTATTTGTTTATTGATAAAAAATAAATTCTATTGAATAAGATTCACGGATGGCTGACGCCCAGCGACGGCCGGACAGCGGCACCGGCAACGGCGGTCGCCTCAACCTCGGTAAAAAAGGCCTGCGACCGCTCAAGATCGACAAAGCGCCGTTCCGTGTCGATCACCGCACGCATAGCCGCCCGCCCCTCGGGGGTGCCAATCATGTCTTGGTATACCTCGAGCGAGGGCCACCAGAGCTCGATCACTCCATCAAAAGCGGGCTCAGCACCCCCTCGGGACGCTGCAAGGCAGGCCTCCAGCGGCGTCGTCAGGCGCTTGCAGCGCGAGTAGGCCTCGAGCTTGAGGGCCGCGGCCGCGGCCTCGACCGCCGCGCTGTGCGGACCCTGCCAGCGCTCCTCGAAGGCGGCCTGGCTGAGATCCGAGCGTCGTTTCACGAGGTAGGTGAATTTGATCATTGGGCCGGGCCGGTCGCGTTTCTTGCGACGCTACCAGGGCCTGAAACTTTGGATTAGATTGGGAAGCCTTCACTCAAAACAAAGCAGAGGTTTGGAATGTCGCGCCACGCGTCTACTGCGCTCGGCTCCTTCATCAAAACAGCGGAGCTCGGCAGTTTCGCGGCTGCCAGCCGCGACCTCGGCATCTCGCCGGCCGCCGTTGGCCAGAACGTCAAGCGCCTGGAAGACGAGTACGGCATCAAGCTCTTCAATCGCACCACCCGCAAGATGAGCCTGACGCCGGAAGGCTCACTGCTGTTCGAGCGCGCGCGCGAACCGCTGCGCGCGCTCGATGAGATCGATCACCTGTTCCTGGAAAGCCGGGGGCTGGTCGCTGGTCCGCTCCGCATCAGCGCTCCGAAACGCTTCGCCTACCGCACCCTGGTGCCCCTGGTGCTCGAGTTCCGCGAGGCGCACCCGGGCGTAGAGGTTGATCTTGATGCCAGCGACGCCGTCCGGGATCTGGTCGCAGACCCGGTGGACCTGAGCATCCGCATCGGCGCCCCCGCCGATTCCACCATGATTGCCCGCCCCCTTTCGAGGTTGCCCGTATACACCCTGGCGGCGCCCGCTTACCTCGAGGCCCACGGGGCACCCGAACATCCGCAGGACCTTCTCGATCACAACTGTCTGCAGTATCGCTTTCCGAGCTCGCGGGAACAGTGGTCCTGGGCGTTCACCATCGACGGTGAGACCCGGCGCTTCGAAACGCGCGGAAAGCTGCTGTTCAATGATCCGGAAACGCTGATGGCAGCGGGCCTGGCTGGTGCTGGCGTGTTTCAGATGGATGGTTACTACTGCGGCGACCACGTCCGCAACGGCGAGCTGACGCTGCTGATGCCGCAGTTTGCGGCCGACCTGCAAAGCCTCTACCTGTGTTACGCCTCGCGCGACAACATGCCGCTCCGCGTCCGGGCATTCATCGATTTTGTCATGCACCGAATCACCACCGACTGCTACTCGCTAAAGGACTGGGTTGCCCGCCTGGCGGGCTGAGCGGTGATTTCGACAACGGCTTGGGTCACGCCTGGCGACGCGGCTCAGGCTTCGGCCAGCGCCCGGGCACGCAACGGCCCCAGCGGAGTTTGACCGCAAACGGTGATCGGGTGCGATCCCGTCAGTCGATCGGCGTTCCCCAGAGGCGAATGCTGGTTTCGTCGTACATCAGGTTCAGAAACCGGTTGAAGCGGGCAAAGTCTGCAACGGCAAGCTGCCGCCGCGGTAGCGCGAGGCGGGTGGTGATCAGCACCGCACCATCCTCGCTTCGGTAGCTGCGCTGAAACTCTCCGAACTCCGATTCGAACGCCACCTCGGCGCCTGTGCTCTTGAGCGCCCAGACCCCGTTGAGCACCACGCGGTAGGTCGCTTCGGCCTGCACCCCGGGAAAGGACACCGGGTAGTGCTCATTCTCAACCCGCTGGTTGCTGATGAAGTCACGCAGCCAGGACGTTGCATCCGCATAGTCGAGCGGCCCCTTCGGGTTAGCCAGCGTGCCCCAGCGCACCCGGCTCTCGAGCTCGAGCGGCCGGTCGATGTCATCGAGCATGGCCACCGTAAACTCAGGTTCTACCTGTGAGCTGACCACGGCCTGATACTGCTCGCTGAGCCAGGTCTGCCGATCCTTGTCGTTGCGGGGCCCGAGCGTACTGCGATAGCGACCGGCCAGATTGCCCTCGTAGGTGCGGCGGGCAACCTCCGCCTGACTGCCATCGGCCTGAAAGGCCAGCTCGGCATCGACGCTGAAACGCCAACGGTACTGCTCCGCCGGCACCGTAGAAGGCACAGCACCGGGAACGAGGTTCAGCTTGACGCGCCCCTGTATGGCACCGGAGGTTACTGCCGCCGACGTGTACGGGTCGGTCGGATCAATACAGCGCTCCCGATCGCCAAACTGCCCGCACACCACCATGTGGTCAAAGTAACCCCGGCTCGGCACAACCAGGCCATCGGTGTTGGATCGCTCTGTCGCAACCAGCGCAGGATAAGCGCGAATACCACTCGCCCGGAGCAACGCAAGCAACAGCGCCGACTTGTCCTTACAGTCGCCGTAACGCTTCGCCAGCGTCTGCTCCACCGGGTGGGGCCGGTGTGAGTGTTCGCCGCGCGAGAACGACACGTAACGCACGCCGCGCGCCGCCAGATCATGGGCGGCGCGGAGCGGGTCATCAGCTGCGTTCACCTGCGCAATTGCCGCCTCGAGTTCCGGTCCGGCAGCCATCGCCGGCTCCACCAGGGCCCAGACTTCGCCAACGATGTCGTCCCAGGACTTGGCGATTCCGATGTAGAGCTGCGGCAGCGCGTCGGGATAAGACACGTCAGGATCCAGCGCTGCGCGCGGCAGCTGTTCCGCGCTGCAGGTGAGCTGCCGCGACGTGGCCTCGCACTGCATCGCAGACTCGGGCAGATGCCATCGCGGGACACGATCCGTCCAGGACACCTGGACGGTACGCTGTTCCGTTCGGATGCCGTCCTGAATCCAGTAACTGAAGGCAAAGTTCTCGGGATCAAGCAGCTCGCGTTCATAGGACAGTACCGACAGGCTTCCCGCCTCCAGGTGCGGCAGCTGCATTACGACGTTCGACGTGTCCGTAAAGACGTCGAAAGAATCCGTGTCGAGCACCTCAGCCGTCTCCGGATCGAAGGGGTAACGCTGGCCATCTCGGGCTAGCACGACACTCTCGAGAATCCGGAGGTGTTCACCGGTGGTATCCCAGTACACTGAATCGGCACCGTTGCCGTGCAGGCTGTCGGCGGTCGGGTAGTAAAAGATGAGATCGACCTGTTCGGTAACCCGCCCCTCATCAATGGTGATCCGCCGTCGATCCAGCAGTCGGACGATGTCCTGGCTGTCGGGCAACGCGTCGGCGTCAATCAGCTGCCGTGCCTCCTCCGCCAGCACATCGTGTTGACCAATCTCCCAGCTCAGCCTGGCCTCAGCAAGACCGAGGGTGGGCAGCGTGACCAGTCCCAGCGTCAGAAGTTCAACGACACGCCAGCTCATTGTTTGACCTCCAGCAGCTGGATACCACCAATGAACTCCTTGAGATATTCGCTGGCATCGTCTTCGCCAGGCCCCACGTACGCCTCGCCAAAGGCTTCAATAGCCCGGTCATCATCGCTGGTTACCGAACTGATCACGGTCACCTGCGTGCCGAGCACGCTGCCGCGACAGATCAGCTCGGTCCGGCGCGCCAGGGTGTCTTCGTCGAGCCAGCGGCGCTCCGAGCAGTCCCCGCTGTTATCGGCATTGAGGAAGTTGCTGCGGCGCAGATCGCTGATGTCAGCCAGGTTTCCGGCCAGCGTCTGATCGAAGACCAGTACGAACGCCGACTCCGAGACGGCAAACTCCGCTTCTGCCGAGCCATCGCTGAAGGTGCCGACCTGCGCAATGGCCCAGTCGCGGCGCGGCGTAACTGAAAACAGGTTTCCCGGGGACGTCCAGGTCTCGCCCGCCGCGATCCGCTCCCGCAGCAGCTGTCGGACCTCGTCCACCGCCACCATGCCGCTCAGCGTCATGAGCGGCAGACCAAGCAGCAGCCAGATCCAGGTACCGACGGTCAGCCGGTAGGGCGCGCGGTTGTACCAGTCCTCCGGCAGCGCCAGCTGCACCGCGTTGATCTGCCGGGCAAAGCGCCAGAAGCAGAGCCCGACAATCGCCATGCAAACGAACAGCGCAAGGGTCGCGACTTCCGCGGCAAACCGGTCGACTATGCCAAGCACCGCCAGGGCAACAAACGCGTAGCCGCCGTAGGTCGCACCATCGAGCGTGGCTTCCGTGCCCGTTTTCCGGGCAACCGCCGAGTAGCCCTCGCTCAAACGGCTGGCCGCAAAGGGCAATGCGATCGCGATCAGTGGAGAGAGGACGTACATCCAGGGTGTCAGAGGTTGACCGAGACGCTTCAGGTCCCGCGCATGGATGTACATGAAGAACACCAGGTAGGTACCAGCGGTCAGCGCTGTCAGTACACCGATCAGCCAGGGTCGCTGGATCACATAGAGAGGTTTGGCGGGTGCCGTCAACGATCCGTCAGCTGGTGCCGTGTCTTCTGCCGTCGATCCCAGTACTGCTTCGCTCATAGGTGATGGCCGTGCTGCGTTTGCCTTCAAGGTAGCAAATCACCGCAGCCGAAACCGGCAGATCTGTCGAAAAACGGGCGTTGATTACACAACCACAACAAATTGATCAACGGTTACCGAAGGGTTCCTTCGGGAATTTCGAGCACCGCGCCAGTTCCTGGGATTCATCAGCAGGAACTGGCGTTTTTGATGGCTAGTCGCTGAGTGCGCGCCACTCAAGAGCCGCTCACGGACCAGCGGCGGTTTTGGCTCAAGACAGGATCAGCAAGCAGTCTGAATCGACACGCTGCCCGGTGCCGCAGCGTTCCGACAGACGCGCCAGTCCAGCGTCGCCCGATGGCCTTTCTTCTCCAGCCACGCTCGCCGGTCACCGGCGCGGGCTTGCAAGGCCTGAAAGCAGGAAAGCTAAGTTGGCCAGGCCTCCAGCAGCAACGCTCGAACTTCTTGGAGATCAACCCCGTCTGGGCAGTACAGCGCCCCGTCAACCATTCGATAGACAAACGTATCTCTGCTCACGTTGGGGTCGAAGCGAAGGCCCTCTGCGATTTTTGCTCTGGCTTCGTCCACATGCCCGGCGCAGACGAGCGGCAATGCCCGGAGGAATAGCGATGGCGTGTAGTTGGGATCCCGCACCACACAGTCTTCCAGCGCCTCAAGAGCGGCGGAAAATTCGCCGAGCCTGAATAGAGCAATGCCCCGATAGTTCGCCCAGATTGCATAGCGCGGATGATGCGGAGCGTCGCGCTCAGCAGACCGGATGAGTTCCAGGTCGCTCGCTGCACCATTGAAGACACAACGATGGAACCCGAGGAACGCGCGCACGTGGGGATCACTCGGATTCAGCTGCATTGCCCGCTCAAGATAGGGAATCGCCCGTTCAATCTGTCCTGAGTACGATCTGACGATACCGGCGGCGGCAAGCACGCTGGGATGGTGCGGTGCCTCTGCCTGTGCCTTCACCAGATGCGCCTCGGCCGCGGCAAGCGTTGTCGCGTAGTCACTCTCGGACCAGCCATTGAGCAGGTTCTGGGCAAACTGGACTGCAAGGCCAGCGTGCACCAACGGCTGGTTCGGACTGATCTCAAGGGCGGTCTGCAGATGGTGAACGATCTTCTCAACAGCGCTGCGGCTATACTTCCAGCGCTCGGCCTCAGCAGACTGCAGAAGCTGGTAGACCGACAACTCGAACTTGGGTCGCGTCAGCACGGCTTTCAACGCTGCCACTTCGATCTCGCTGCTGATGGTGGTGGCTATCGATCGAACAATATCGTCCTGCACCTCAAAGAAGTCATCAAGGCGCGAATCATACTTTTGCGACCAGACGGTGCCGCCAACTGAACCGTCCACCAATTCAACGCGAATGCGTATGTTCTGTTCTTTGCGCTTGAAGGTGCCGGTCACCAGATAACGCACCCGCAACAGCCGACACACGCTCCCGAGGTCCGCGCTTGCGTCCGGCGCACGGAGCGAGGAGCTGTGGGGTGCCACATAAAGCTCGGGCACGCGCGACAGCTGGTTGGTCAGATCACTGCACAGCCCGTCGGCAAGAAAGTCTGATTCATCCTCCGGCCCGCTGGGCTGCAGCGGCAGCACGGCGACGGAGTGGTCAACGCGAAGCTCAGAAGACCTGGTGGGTTTTACGTTGCCGGATTGGACCCGGAGCTGATAGCCGCGCTTCGGGACGGTCTTGATTGCGTCGCCCAATCCGTGAGGGTCGCGCAGCCCCTTGCGCAGCAGGTAGACGGTGCGGGTCAGGTTTTCATCGCCGACCGCGCTGTCTCCCCAAAGCTGATCGAGCAGCGTTTTGCGCGTCCAGACCTTGCCGGGTTGTTGCGCCAGCAGGCTGAACAGTGCCATGACCTTGGGTTCGACAGCGCTGCGCCCGAAGGCGCTGCTGAGTTCCATTGACGCCGGGTGGGCCGTGACCGGGCCGACGGCAAAGGCCTCGCGCTGACCCGCATCATCCCTATCCGCCACACTCACCCTCCAGATGGTGCTGGCTGACTGCCACCAACCATCCCCCCCCGATATCTCCGTCATATTTTCATCAGGACCCCGTGGAAGCAAGTCTGGAATCGTCCGGATGACTGGATGTAAGGAGAGACCTGTGACTGAAAACAACAAGACACCGGAGCAGCAGCAGACCCCCGTCACTGAGGAAAGCGCAGAACGGCGCAGATTCCTGCGCGCGGCAACCGTAGGAGCCGCAGCGGCGGCCGCCGCGACGGCTCTACCTGCGGGGGCCGAGGGTTCAGCGCAGACCGAGTCCACAGATCGAAGAGTTGACGTAGCGCCGGTCTACTTTCCGCGGAGGCGATTTCGACCACAGGTTGAACTGTTCGGAAAGCTGGCCGTCGTGACCGGTGCATCGCGCGGCATCGGGCGTGCAACCGCTGAGGCGCTGATTGCCAAGGGGGTCAGCGTCATAGGGACCTCCCGGGACCCTGCGAGTGTTGCCAACCCGCCGGGCTTTCCGCTGCTTCCCCTGGACGTCAGCGATCCCACGTCCTACCAACCTTTCATCGGGGCGCTGGTTCAACAACCGGCATTTCTGGCCCGTGGCTCGATCGACATTCTGATCAACAACGCCGGGCGTTTCATCTTCGGCCAGATTGTCCCACTGCCACCCACGGACTTCGTCGCCGACTACATTACCAACCGCGAGCTGGGGGTCCGGACCGTCTACTCCGGACAGGTCTACCTGACCACGGCGCTACTGCCGCTCATGTCACCCTCCGCCTACTCACGCATCCTGTTCAACTGCTCAATCGCGTCCTACTACAATGGCTCGACGGTGTTCGGCCAGAGCGGGCTGGACACCTACTTTTCGGCGAAGGCGGCGCTCCGTATCTACGCAAACAATCTGGACACGACACTGCGGGGATCGGGATCGCCCATCAAAGTGTCGACAGTAAATCCGTACAGCATCAATACGGCTCTGGCGGAGGGCCTCAACCCGGTCTATACACAGCCGGTAAACGCACAGGGGCTATCAGATACCGATCCGATTCTGAACGCCGGTCTCGCCGAGATCCGCGCCGCGCTTGCGAACGGATTGCCGCCATCATTGGTGGCGGAAGCCTTCGTGCAGCTTGCAGAAATGGAAGAGCCACTGCAGAACGTAGTCGCCGCGGGGCGCCGGGGAACGCTCGCTGCACAAGGCAGCAATGAACTGATCGAAGCTCAGCTGCTTTCGGAAAACGCAGTTTCAGCGGTGCCGTTCGTCGTCAGGCCGAGGCGTCGCCGCTAGGGCAAGCTCTACTCAGCGGATCGGAAACTCAACCCAGGCCCGCGGTTCAGGCAACCCATACCTGCGCGCGTGGTAGCTCGACCGGATCGGGCTACCCGCCCTCCTGAAACAAAGGCTGCCCGCTGGAATCAACCATCGCCACGAAGCCGCGTTGCTCACGCTCGCTGCGCGGACTCTGATAGTAAACCTCATAGAACTCGTAGGTTCTCAGCCCGCATTTCGCCGGAACCGCCCGGATGACCTGGACAACTTCGCCAGGGCTGACAATTCCGATCGCTTTGCCCTTGGTACAGAACAGCCCCCTGGGAAGTGCCGTGCGCAGGTACACGTTCCCGGTCGCTTCCAGCCGCTGGCGTGTTGAAGGCGCAGTTGGACCCGGAGTCTCTGTCGGTTCAGCGGGCCTGGCATCCGACAGACGGGCCGTCTCAGCCAGGACCCGGACCTTCTGGGTCTGCACCACTGCGGCCTCGGAGGCAACGCTTACCTTGTCCAGGACGTCCTGTGACTGAGTGAGCACGCCGGCCAAGGCGCTCTCCAAGGCCTCCTGCCGCGGCTCCAGGAGTTGCCGTTCCTCTTCGGTCAGACCCTCCATGTTCAGCGCAGCCTCCACGCGGTCCGTCAGCTCCCGCGCGTTTTCTGCCGCCTCATCACGAATTGATGTCAGTTCCTTTTCGTAATCCGCGCTGGTCTTCAGCAGCTCAATCTGCGCCTCTTCCAGCCTGAGCTCAAACAGGCGGGTCTCCAACGCGCTCACGCTGCGCGACGTTTCGAAAGCGCTCTGCAGAAAGAGAAAGTAGAAGGCGATGATTGCAGCAGCCGCGACGATGCCACCAATGACGAGTTCATACAGACGCTTGTTGTGGCTGTTGCGCACCCCGCGGGATTCTTCGAGCTCCTTTCGAGCCTGCGCGATGAGCAGCGCCGTTGCGGCCTGGCTCTCGGCGCTGCCGGATTCGGCAAGCTGGGCGGACAACGCATCCAGCTGCGCTTCAAGCTGATCCGTGTTGCGAGCCAAAGCAAGATCCTCCAAGCAGGTCTGTCAGCTAACCTAGCGCCGGCTAACTGAAGCGGAGCCAGCCTGTCTGGCCTGGTCACGGCGTAGCCTGCTACGTCGATCGCGCGATCGGCTCATGCACTGAACTGTCGGTCGCCGGATAGCGGAGCGGGCACCGGTCAGTCCAGCGTCGCCTGATCGCCTTTCTTCTCCAACCATGCTCGCCGGTCGCCCGAGCGTTTCTTGGCAAGCAGCATATCCATCATCTCGTGGGTCGATTTCGCGTTGTCGATGGTCAGGCGCACAAGCCTGCGCGTGTCCGGGTCCATGGTCGTTTCCCGAAGCTGCATGGGATTCATTTCGCCCAGGCCCTTGAACCGCTGGACATCCGGCTTCGCGCGCTTCTTCTCCGCCGCAAGACGATCGAGCACGCCGGACAGCTCCGCTTCATCGAGCGCGTAGTACTTCTCTTTGCCAACGTCGATCCGGAACAGGGGCGGCATGGCGACGTAGACGTGCCCGGCTTCGACCAATGCCCGGAAGTGTTTGACGAACAGCGCGCACAGCAGCGTGGCAATGTGCAGGCCATCAGAGTCGGCATCGGCGAGGATGCAGATCTTGTTGTAGCGCAGGCCCTCGAGGTTGGCGGAGCCAGGGTCGACGCCAATGGCGATGGCGATGTCGTGGACCTCCTGCGAGGCCAGCACCTGCGCGGACTCCACCTCCCAGGTATTGAGGATTTTGCCACGCAGGGGCATGACGGCCTGAAAACGGCGGTCACGCGCCTGCTTCGCTGAGCCACCAGCGGAATCGCCCTCGACAAGGAACAGCTCGGACCGTTCGCTGTCCTGATCCGAGCAGTCAGCAAGCTTACCCGGCAGCGCCGGGCCGGCCGTTACCTTCTTGCGTGCCACCTTCTTCGAATCACGCACCCGCTTCTGTGCGTTGGCAATCGCCACTTCGGCGATCTTCTCGCCGTCCTGCGGATGCTCGTTGAGCCACAGGCTGAAGGCATCCTTAGCAACGCCGCCGATGAAAGCGACCGCCTCACGGCTCGACAGTCGCTCCTTGGTCTGCCCCGCAAACTGCGGATCGGCAAGCTTCGCGGACAGCACGTAGGCGCACTGCGCCCAGAGGTCCTCGGCCGTCAGCTTCACGCCCCGGGGCAGCAGGTCACGGAACTCGCAGAACTCTTTCAACGCCTCCGCGAGGCCGCTGCGCAACCCGTTTACGTGCGTGCCCCCTTGCCGGGTCGGGATCAGGTTGACGTAGCTCTCGGCGATCACCTCGCCGCCATCGAGCACCCACTGCAGCGCCCAGTCGACGGCTTCGGTGTTGCCGCTGGCGCTGTAGAGAAAAGGTGTCGCCGGCACCAGCTCGGCACCCGCGAGGGCGGTCTGCAGATAGCCCACCAGGCCGTCTTCGTAGCACCAGGTTTCCGACTGGTCCGGCTTGGCGTCGACGGTCAGCGTGATCGTCAGCCCCGAGCAGAGCACCGCCTTGGCACGTAACAGGTGCTTCAGGTCCGGAATCGACAGTGCGGCGGAATCGAAGTAGCTCGCGTCGGGCTTGAAACGCACCAGGGTGCCGGTGTTGCGTCGGCCGACACTGTCGGCAGCTTTGAGCTTGCTCTTCGGTTCACCGGCCGCGTACTTCTGCGTATGCAGCTTGCCGTCGCGCTTGATCTCGACTTCGAGCCATTCGGAGAGCGCGTTCACCACAGAGACGCCAACGCCGTGGAGGCCGCCGGAGAAGTTGTAGTTCTCGTTGTCGAACTTACCGCCGGCGTGCAGCTTCGTCAGAATCAGCTCGACGCCGGAGACCTTGTGTTCCGGGTGCACGTCGACCGGCATGCCACGACCATCATCCTGCACTTCGATGACGCCATCCTTGCGCAGGACAACCTCGATCTTCGTCGCATGGCCGGCCAGGGCCTCGTCAACGCTGTTGTCGACGACCTCCTGCACCAGGTGATTCGGTCGCGTTGTATCCGTGTACATCCCCGGGCGACGCCGAACCGGCTCCAGCCCCGTGAGTACCTGCAGAGATTGCGCGGAATACCCGCTCGATGATCCGGTCGCTGCCGATGATCCTGCTCTGGCCATGACCTGTGTTCCGACTCCTGTACCTGCCGCATCCCCAACCGACGCGCGCATTCTCTACCAGTGGGCGGTGAAGTACACCGGGACCCGGCTCGAGTGATCGTAGCGCCTGACCGGATCAGCCGTGTTCCGAGGCGAGAAAGCGCGGCTCCACTTCGATCCGCGGCGCCTGCAGGCGCCGCAGGGTAGTGCCGAGGGTGCCATCTTCGCCGCGACGCAGCCAGCGGTAACCTGGCTGTTCTGCGGTAATCGAAAAGCGCTGGCTGCGCGGCGCAAACTGAAAGCAGGTCGACGGGGTACCGTGCAGCGCGATACCGGCAAGCTGCTGGGCGACCGGCTGATGTACGTGACCGAACAGCACCGCTTCGATGGGCCCCGCAGCCTTCAGCGTATGCAGGAGCGCTTCGCCACCGGGCACACAGTCCTTGTCGAGCCAGGGCGCATCGACCGGCAGCAGCGGGTGATGCAGCACCAGAATGACCGGGTCGCTGCTGGCCGCCACCAGCGCTTCGAGCTGCGCGCGGCTGGCGTCATCAAATCCCGCTTCGGTCTGCTCGTCGACGTGACTGTCGCAGAGCGCAAGCCGGGCACCGCCCCAGCGCAGCTCAACTACGGCAGCGGCAGCCCCCGCGCAATCGGGGAACACGGCCTTGAGCGGGTCGATCTCATCGTGGTTGCCCGGCAGAACGGCCAGCGGACCGCTGTAGCGTTCCCGCACCAGCGCCCGCAGCCGCCGGTAGGTTGCCTCCGTCGGCGTATGGGCGAGATCACCGGTGAGCAGCAGGAGGTCCGGCGTTGCTTCCGCCAGGGCCTGGTCGAGAACCGCGGTAAAGGTCGCCTGCGTATCGACGCCGAGCAGCCGTGCCGCTGGATCTTCCAGCAGGTGGCAATCGGTCAGCTGCAGAAGGAGCGCGCTGATGGCGTCAGCGGTCGTCGTCGGTGGCGAGGATCGGCACCTCTGCCTGGCCGTGTTCGAGGCACACGGCGAGCAGCTCGCTCAAGAGCCGATTGACCTGAGCCTTTTCGTCCGGCTGACGCATTCCCGGGTTCGGATACTGATACACCGCCTGGAAATCGCGGGCCCGCTGAAACTCGACGACCTCAGCGCACTTGGCATCGTGGTAGAGCCGGATGCGGAGCTGCGGCGAGGGTAGCCAGGGTTTGTCCGGCGTACCGGGCGCGCGTTGCGTGAGCTGCAGCAGCGTCGTGTACGGCGCCCGCTCGAGCACCTTCAGCTCCATCAGCACGATGCGCTCACCCACCGCGATCGAAAACTCGCGCGCGTCAGCGTCCCGCAGCCACGGGAACAGCTTGTAGATGCGAAGGTAGTTCGCATCACACTCCGCCATGTGGGCGGGCAGATTGACGCTGTAGCGTTTCGATCGCACGCGTACGTTACTCCGGAATGATGATCAGCCGACAGCGCTGCTGCCGGCAGGCCAGCCTAGTGGCTCGGGCCGCCGATTGCCAGCGCCTGCCGTCGCCAGCGCCAGCGCCTTCCATTCCAGCGCCTTCCATTCCAGCGCCTTCCATTCCAGCGCCTACCGATGGCGG
>JBCDGJ010000126.1:0-14312 GCA_038757945.1 Pseudomonadota bacterium | reverse complement strand
GGCTGCTGCTCTTCGGGCTCTTCGGCGGCATGCAGGGCGTCATCTTCAATACCTTGATGGCCAAGGTGATCCCGGTGTCGAAGCGTGGCCGGCTCACCGGTCTACGCAATTTCCTCGCCGGCATCAGTGCTGCCGTGGTTGCCTATCTTGGCGGGGAGTGGCTGCTTGGCCAGAACCCGGATGCCGCCGGCTACGGCTACACCTTTCTGATTGCCTTTGTCCTGACCTCCATCGGGCTGGGCAGCCTGCTGTTCATGCGGGAACCGGAACCGCCACTGGTACGGCCACGGCAGTCGCTGTGGGCAACCGTCGGTGAGTTGCCAGGGCTGATGGGTGCGGACCCGGCCTTTGCCCGCTACGTGCTGGCCCGAGCCCTGGCGACCTGTGGCCGCATGGCCATGCCGTTTTATATCGTCTACGCCAGCACTCAGATGGACATCACCGGTCAGAAGCTGGCAGTACTGACGATCGGCTTCACCCTCGCGGGTACGATCTCGAACCTGCTCTGGGGTGCGATTGCGGACCGCAGCGGATTTCGCCGTGTTTTCCTGCTGTCGATTGCGCTGTGGCTGCTGGCAACCACAGCACTTGCGATCACGTCAGCGCTATGGATGCTGCTGCTGGTGTTCGTTGGCGTTGGCGCGGCCGCGCAGGGCTTTCAGCACAGCAGCATGAACCTGACGCTGGAGTTCGGACGCCGCGAAGATGTACCACAGCGGATCGCCGTGGCGAACACCACCTCGGAGCTGGCCGGCGCCATTGCCCCTGTAGCCGGTGGCCTGCTCGCCGCTAGCTTCGGCTATGGCACCATGTTTACCGTGGCGATGGCACTGCTGCTGTGCGGTGGGCTGCTGGTCGTACTGTACGTGCCCGAGCCACGCTTCGCGGCGGCGCACTGATGGCAACAGCGCCCGTGAAGGTTACAGTAGCGCCCCTGCCACCGTGGCAGTGGCCGTGTTCCGGAAGCCGGAGGATCCGCCCGTGAGCGAAGAGAAACAACCCGCCCTGGCCGTTGGCTACCAGGCACTGCTCGATGCTGCGAACGCCGAGATCGAGACGCTCGACGTCAACGCTGCGGCAGCGCTGCTGGACGACGACGGCGCGGTGTTCGTCGACATCCGCGATCCGCGGGAGCTCGAGCGCGAAGGCCAGATCCCCGGCGCCGTGCATGCACCGCGTGGCATGCTCGAATTCTGGATCGATCCGGCGAGCCCCTACTACCGCGAGGTATTCGGCAGCGGCAAACGGCTGGTCTTCTACTGTCAGAGCGGCTGGCGATCCGCATTGGCGACCAAAACGGTCCAGGACATGGGGCTCAAGAACGTTTGCCACATCGATGGTGGTTTTCGTAGCTGGAAGGCGGCAGGCCAGACCGTGGTCGACAAAGCAGCGCGCAGGTCGTGACCGCCCGGGGACAACGGGGACTTGTCTATCTCCTGGCGTTCAGCGGTGGCTTCATCATCATGTCGCTCGAGCTCCTCGGCGGACCGCTGCTGGCACCCTACTTTGGCAGCAGCGTCTATGTCTGGGGCAGCATCATCAGCGTTTTCATGCTGGCGCTGTCCGCGGGTTATCTCATTGGCGGACAGCTATCCATGCCCACGGCGACCCTCACCCGCTTCGGCGGCCTGTTCTGCCTGGCCGCAGTGCTGCTGGCGCCGCTGCCGTGGATCAACGAATGGGTGATGAACCAGATCTTCGAAGCGGTGGAGGATCCCCGGTTCGGCTCGCTGCTGGCCTGCATGAGCCTCTTCTTTCTGCCAACCCTGGTACTCGGGACAATCTCTCCGTACGCGGTCCGACTGCTGGTTCAGACAACCATTCAGGCTGGGGCCGTCGCCGGGCGGCTCTACTTCGTTTCCACGGCGGGCAGTGCGGTCGGAACGCTGCTGACCTCCTTTTACCTGGTGCTGTGGTTCGAAATGAACACCCTGTTCGGTCTGCTGTGCCTGACGCTGGCCGGCTGCGGTGGCGTCGCTCTGCTGCTGGCATCTGGCAGTGCAGCCTCGCATCCGGCTGCCAATCCAGCAGAGACCAACGCCGGATGACCCGCCGGCTCCTGAATCTGCTGCTGGCTCTGCCGCCCCTGCTGCTGATCAGCACCGGAGCGGCAGCGGAGGTCGTGCACCGGGAACGCTCCCTCTATCAGACGGTACTGGTTACCCGGGAGCCGTCCCGGGTCTGCCTGCAGTTTTCGGTCCGCCGCGATCAGCGCAATCAGACCTGCCGGAATCCGCAGCGCCCACAGCAGATGCTGTTTCCCTACACGCGCATGATGATGACCGCGCTGGCCTTTCAGCCTGATCCGCAGCGCGTGCTCGTCCTGGGCCTCGGCGGCGGTACGCTGCCCGAAGCGCTGGAAGAGCTGTACCCGGAGCTCGAGATGCACGTGGTTGAGATCGATCCGGTGGTGGTCAAGGTTGCACAGGAGTATTTCGAGTACGATCCCGGGGAACGCACCGAGGTCTTTACGCAGGACGCTCGCGTCTTCAGCAAGCGCCGGGCGCGGCTGCGCCAGCGCGATCCTGCAGCACATCGCGGCTACGATCTGATCCTGCTTGATGCCTTCAACGGCGACTACATTCCCGAGCATCTGCTGACCCGGGAGTTTCTTCAGGAAGTGCGCTCACTGTTGAACGACGGCGGCATCATAGCCGCGAACACCTTCGCCGCGAGCCAGCTTTATGACCACGAATCAGTGACTTATACGGATGTATTTAAGTCAATATTAAGTGTTTCCGAGGGCTACTCCGGAAACCGGATCCTGCTGACGGCTGCCGACGGTCTAACGGAAGCCGACCGCAAGGCGGCACTTGAGGCAAGCAGTGCCCTCGCGCGGCGACTCAAACCCTACGGCGTGGAGCTGCGCCGACAGCTGCGCTCGACCTCGGCGCGCATCGATTGGGATCGTTCCGTCCGGGTGCTGACGGATCAGTACTCCCCGGCCAACCTGCTGAACTCCCGGCGCCGCTGAGCCACCTCAACCCTCAGCCTGCGGCTCCAGCTTGAGAGACGCGGAATTCATGCAGTAGCGCAGACCGGTCGGCTGCGGACCGTCCGGGAACACATGGCCGAGATGGCTCTTACAGGCACTGCAGACAACCTCAACCCGGCGCATGCCGTGGCTCAGATCCTCAACCTCATCAACGGCGCCAGCGGACAGCGGCTGATAAAAGCTCGGCCAACCGCTGCCGCTGTCGTATTTGGTGGTCGATGAGAACAGCGGCTGCCCGCAGGCTCGACACCGATAGGTGCCGGGCGTCTTGGTGTTCACATACTCGCCGGTGAAGGCACGCTCGGTACCCGCGCAGCGCAGTATCTGGTACTCGTCTTCCGTCAGCGACGCACGCCACTCGGCTTCGGATTTTTCGCGCGCCACATCGGCGGCGGTTTGGTCTTTACTCATAGTCAGGATCCCACTGTCTGTCCGGTACGCCAGCACGCTCCCCGGCCTGACCATCCCGCTGCCGGGCGTTGCGCGATGGTTGCATCTCGACGGCGCGTTGCGTCCTGAGACGGCCTGCCGCGGAAAGCTTGAAGCGATAGCGTACTATGGGGTCGTGTAAGCAGCCATCAACCCGGCGAGAACCATGTCCGAGCCCAATCCGCACCCCAACGCAGCGCCCGCAGTGCTGCACAAATCGCCGCTCCGGCCCATCCGCAAGTCGAACAAGCTCGATAATGTCTGCTACGACATCCGCGGCCCGGTGCTGTCAGCGGCCCAGCGCCTCGAGGACGAAGGCCACCAGGTGCTCAAGCTGAACATCGGCAACCCGGCGGCCTTCGGTTTTGCAACGCCCGAGGAGATCATCCTCGACGTCGTGCGGCAGCTCCCCAGTGCTACGGGCTACTCCGATTCGAAGGGCCTGTACTCCGCCCGAAAAGCCGTCATGCAGTACTGCCAGCAGCTTGGCATTCCCGGCGTCGAGGTGGATGACGTCTACATCGGCAACGGCGTTTCCGAACTCGTCATGATGGGTCTCCAGGGGCTGCTTAACGTCGGCGACGAAGTGCTGATCCCGGCGCCCGACTTTCCGCTGTGGAGCGCCGCAACCGCGCTCTGCGCGGGCAAGCCCGTACACTATCGCTGCGACGAAGGCGCCGGCTGGTTTCCGGATCTGGATGACATCCGCCAGAAGATCACGCCGCGGACCCGGGCCATCGTCGTCATCAACCCGAATAACCCCACCGGTGCGGTCTATAGCCGCGACATGCTGGAGGGGCTGATGCGCATCGCCGAGGAACACCAGCTCGTCGTCTTCGCCGACGAAATCTACGACAAAATCCTGTACGACACGGCGCAGCATGTTGCGCTCGCCACGCTCGCCAACGAGTGCCTGGTGGTCACCCTGAACGGCCTGTCGAAGGCCTATCGTGCCGCCGGTTTCCGCACCGGCTGGATGGTGGTCAGCGGCAACAAACGTATTGCCGGCGACTATATCGAAGGGCTCAACATGCTCGCATCGCTGCGCCTGTGCTCGAATGTACCGACGCAGCACGCCATTCAGACCGCGCTCGGTGGCTATCAGAGTATCAACGACCTGGTCGCGAGCGGCGGACGGCTGCTCGAGCAGCGTAATCTGGCCTGGGAGCTGCTCAATCAGATTCCCGGCGTCAGCTGTACGAAGCCCGATGGCGCGTTGTACCTGTTTCCCAAGCTCGACACCCGGAAGTTCAACATCACCGATGACGAGCGTTTTGTCCTCGACCTGCTGGAGCAGGAGAAAGTGCTGGTCGTCCATGGCCGCGGCTTCAGCTGGCCAGAGCCCGACCACTTTCGCATCGTGTTTCTGCCTTACGTCGACGACCTGCGGGCCGGCGTTGGCGCCATCGAGCGCTTTCTGGCCGGTTATCGGCAGCGCTGATTTCAGACGGGCATCAACATCCATGACCGTTGCCGACATCAACATCGATGAGTTCTTTCGCGATGCCGCGCGCGCCCTGCTGAGCCTCTATGATGCCTTCCCACGCCCCATCATCCTGTATGTGGAAGACCTGAACGGTCCGGACGAGACCGACGAGTTCGGCCTCCATTCGCCGCGCCATCTGGCCTGCTACGAAGCGCTCCTGTGGCTCGGCGCGGAGGGCTATCTGCGTTTCGCTGACGCCATCAAACAGGAGGCTCTGGATCAGGCAGTACTGAGCGAACGGGCGTTCCTGATGCTGAACCGACGCCCGCCGGACAGTGACCAGCGCCACCTGACGCGCCTGCGGGATGCGCTGAAAGCGCGCTCCTCGACCCAGCTCGAGACCGCCATGCTTGCTTTCATGGAGTCCTGACGTTCGGGTCCCCAGGGTCTGCGGTACGGGCACTGCGATAGTCGGCAGCCACGCGGTACCACAGCTCATCCCGGTAGCCGACTGTTACTGCATAGAGACCGGTGAGCTGCGCGTTGACGGCCGCGCTGTCGGTATCGATCAGCAGGGGTGCTCCTGCAAGGGCTTTGAGCTTGCTCCGGGTTGCTACGATCTGAATCTGCTGTCGCTGTAATCGTGCGAGCCAGCCTGTGGTGAACTGCTGATTGCCGCGTCCGAAGAGAAAACCCTGCGTCGGCGTGAAGCTCACAACGAGCCGGTCCGGCGCAGGCGCATGGTCCGCCAGCCAGCGCGCGTCGACGTTGCGTCCCTCCGTGTTGCCATCGTGCCAGACGTCGACGCCCAGCAACGTCGGCTGCGTGATACCGAGAGCGGTTTTGATGCGCGCGCAGGTGCCCCCGGGGCCGATGACGATCTGTCCGGACGCCGTTTCCGCGAGCTCCGCCGTGATCTCTTCAATGGCCAGCGCTTCGTTCTCCCGGCCCGCTTCCTTGGTCCGCTGCACGTAGCCGCCCGCTGCAGGAATGCGCAGCTCGCCAAATCGCTCGGTACGGATCTGACCGTCGCGTCGGGCGGCTTCGTCCAGATCACGGACCTCGCCCCATTCAGCAGCAACGAATGCGCCCTGTACCAGCCCAACGACGATCTCCGCTGCCGCCTCGGGTGTGGTAGCAAACACGCCGCTATGCATTTTTACGCCAGCGGGTACCCCGAGGCATAGCAGCTCGCCGATGCCAGCCCCGATCAGGTCCCGAGCGGTACCGTCGCCGCCCACGAACAGCAGCACATCGACCTGCGCCGCCCGCAGGTGCTGCGCGGCGGTCTGCGTGGCCAGCGCGTTCGTAGGCTCCGAACTCTCGCCGAGGATGGCGGGTGCCCAGGGCGATCCGACGAACGCGTCGCTACCCATTGCGCCCCCCCAGGTCGACCAGCGCAGCTGCTCCGGGACACGCTCAGCGCAGGCAGCCAGCACGCGGCGTGCGCGATCCAGGCCGCGACCGCTGCCACCAAGGGCCGCCGCGCGATGCTGAATGTCCGGTCCGTCGCTCCCCTGCAGGGCCGTTGCGCCACCAATTCCGGCGACCGGATTGATCAGCAAGCCAACGTGCAGAGCCGTGCCGGTCACGACAGCACCAGCGGTTGCTGACGCCGCCGACGCAGCGCTTCGCAGAACACGCGTGCAGCAGGAGGTGTGCCATCGACTTCGAGCCGGCGCCGGCAGGCCGCGACAGCCAGCGCAAAGGGCTGGCGCAGCTGCGGATGGCGATCCTCCAGATCGTCGAGGCTCAGATGAAAAGTCACCCCTGCGATGTCTGCAAAGAGCGATTCGAGCGCCTGCGCACCGGCCTCGCTGCGCAGAAACGCCTGCTGCTGCGTGAAAGTGCGTGGTGCAGGCAGATAGCTGTAGCCAAAGTCCCGCCGCCGCCGCCGGCCCGGGCCGGCGATGCACCAGTGGCTGATCTCGTGGAGCGCGCTGGCCGCGTAGTCACGGGTGAATCGCAGCTGTGCCGGTGCCGCCGTTGTCGCCGGCAGATACAGGGGTTCGTCAAACCCGCCGACCAGGACGACGTGCTGCGCTGTTGCGAAAGTGGCGTTGAAGCATGCTGTGATGGCAGTGCTGCCAAGCGCTGCGGTACCGCCACTCATCACGCGGCTGTGGGCGCCAGCACCGGATGGGCACGCAGCGCTTCCAGATAGCTCGGGGACAGGAACCTGGCACCGGCAAGCAGGTGGCTCAGGTACTCCGCGCTGGGCAGCAGGCCTCCGCTGCGCGCACCCGGATTCGCGATGTAGACCCAGGCGCTGATGGCGCCGGTTCCTGCTTCGATCCGAACCAGTTCACGGCTGTAGTTGATCGGCGTGCGTTCGAACCGATCGAGCTTTGCCAGCTCCTCCAGCGCCTGGAGCTGGTAGAGCACACCCTCGACCTGGGCCCGTGGCTGGTAGACCACGTTGGCGTGCCCTTCGCCCTCGATTCTTCCGCGCTTGTCGAACGCCAGGCGGAACCCGTCCAGACGTCCCGGGAGCGCCGCTCGGGTCACGATCTTGCGCGCAGCCATGCGAGCCGGATTCATGTTTGAGCCGTAGGCGAAGTACCAGGACGCCAGCAGATCCGGTTCAGGCTGTGTGCCGGAGCCAGAATTCATAACAATCCTCCCGTCGCTCGGTGGCGATGAGCGTGTGCCCGACAAAGCGGCAGTAGTTCTGAAAATCGCGCTCCGTAGACGGGTCGGTCGCGCGAACGTAGAGCACCGCGCCCGGGGCCAGCTCCCGCATCTTATGGCGCAGCAGCATCAGCGGCTCGGGGCAGCTCAGCCCGGTGGCATCGAGCTCGGCATCGGCCTGGCGGACAGCTGCTACCGACGCCGGTATGGCAGTCAGACGGTTGGCGTTCGGGTCCTCAGAATCGTTCAATGCTGGTCAGACCTGTTGCGGTGGGACGCTGCCCGGTACCTGGCAGTTTAAGGCACCGTGAGGGGGTGCGCACAGCGCTGACGCGCGCGGCCGACGGGCCCTGAAAGGCGGAGATGACAATCTTTTCACTTGCTTGACTGGCTCAATGCCGCAACTCAGACTCGAACGGATTCAAGAAGTTGTGGTCTATCCCTTCGGAGACGCGAAATTGCACGCGTCGCAGCGCAATCGCCCCGCCGCGTAGTGGCTGCAGGAACAGACCGACGTCCAGAAACAAGATGGAAAGAATGGCACCAGAGGCGGCACAACAAATGGCGGCGAGCACCCTACGAGACGCATCATTCTAATGCCAGTTGCTGGAGAAGCCCGGGTGTCAGGTCCTCACCGGAACACGAAACAACTGCCGAAACCTTCGGCTGCATGGCGGAACAGCAGTGTGCTCCTGATGCTGCTAGTGCTGTCGTCCTGGGGCACGGCTGCTGCAGCTCGTGCGGTCGACCGTGCTGCAGCAGCGGCAGGCAACACCGGCGTGGCAGCCGCTGAAGAAACTGGTGCCGCTGGGAGCACCGGCCCGAAGCGGACAGAGGAAGCGTATCCCGACGATCAGTTGACGGGCGAAGAGTTGACGGGCGAAGAGGCCCTCGACCCGATCTTCAGAACACGACCGCAGCCGGCAAGCCAACCCGCAAACGGGGGCGCACGGCCCGGCCCCCGCAAGCGCGCAGCCGACAGCGTCGAAGCCACTGCCGATGCGCGACTCACGAGCGATCCCGAGTTCGCCCGCCTGGAGCAGCAGATCCGGTTCGAGGAATTCGAGCCGGTGCTGCGAGAAACGGAAGTGCAGATTGACGTGCTGGAACGCGAGCGCGGTCGCTATGCGCCAGAGCTCATCGAGCCGCTGCTGCTGAACGGTGATGCCCTGGTTGGGCTGGAACGCTATAGCGAAGCACTCGAACAGTACGGTCGCGCGGTGCACGTGCAGCGGGTCAACAGTGGTCTGTACGCGCCCGAGCAGGTTACCGCCGTCTACCGGGAGGCCAACGTGCTGAAGCTCGTTGGTGATCTCAACCAGGCCAACGATCGTGAGGAGTATGCGTTCTCGGTCCTCAGGCGGACCTACGGTGCCGCGTCACCGGAGTTGCTGCCTGGCCTGTACCATCTCGCGCAGTGGTATGACCAGACCTCGAACCCCTATCTTTCGCGCGACCTCTATCGGCGGGCCGTCAATATCATCGAAAACGCCTACGGGGCTGACAGCCCGATGCTGGTCAAGCCGCTCGACGGCATCGCACGATCCTTTTTCCGCGAGCGCTTCCCCCCCTTTTACTCCGCGGACGGTGATGCGCCGCTGACGCCGATCGGGCAGCCGAGCGACGACCCGATCCGCTACTACGACAGCGGGCGGCCACTCACCGTCGGAAACTACTCTGCCGGCGAGCGGGCACTGGAACGGATTGTTCTGCTGCGCAGCCAGCAGCCCAATGCCACCGGTCAGGAGCGCTCAGAGGCATTCCTCAAACTCGCCGATTGGCATCTGTTGTTCGAGAAGCACCGAGAGGCTCATCGTCTGTACCTCGAAGCCATCGCCGTGCTGGCGGAAGAGTCGCCGGCCGAAGCAGAGGCGCTGATGCGCGAGCCGGTGCTGCTGCACTTTCCCAGGCCGAACAGTCCGCGCCCACCGCCACCGCGGCTGCGGGGAGACAAGCGAACGGGCTTTGTCGAGCTGGAGTTCGACCTGTCGCAGCGGGGCACGATAACCCGAATCCGCGGTATGGATTCGAACCCACCTGGGCTGATGGATTTCAAGGTCCGTAAGAGCCTTCGAGCCGCACGCTATCGCCCCGCAATGCTAGACGGTGATCTGGCACCGATGTCCCAGCACCGCTATCGCTACGAATTCAGCTACTACGAAACGATCCGGGAGGCCGACCTCGAATCCGTCCCGGAGACGCCCAGCGACGATGGTGACCCAACAGCAGCGGTGCCCCCTGATGGACCGCCAGTCAGCGCTAATTCAGCCACACCTGATCAGTCTGCTTGGGTGCCAGCCCCCGGCGCGGGAGCCAGCAGCGCTGGCGATGAGGTAAGTGATGATGTCTGACCGTCGACGGCAATGGGTATTCAATCTGATCGGCAGCATTGTGTTGCTCAGCCTTGGCGCCTGTATTGCGCCTGTTACTACCCAGGGCGGTGGTGTGCCGCCACCCCCTTCGTCACAGTCCGGGGGGCTGCCGTCCCCCAGCGGTGCCCCACCCTCCGGCGGCACACCGCCAAGCGGATCACCTCCCTCTGGTTCAGGACAACCCTCCTCGGGCGGCATGCCGTCCGGCGGCGGAACGCCATCCGGCGGCGGCACCCCCTCGGGCGGGGGCATGCCATCCGGGGGCGGAATGCCCCCGGGTGGGAGTATGCCTTCGGGCGGCGGGACACCTCCGGGAGGCAGCATGCCTTCTGGGGGAGGTACTCCGTCCGGGGGTAATATGCCCTCGGGTGACGGCATGCCGTCCGGTGGCGGTCTGCCTGGCGGGGAGCTCCCTGGAGGTACCACACCCGGAACACCCGGCGGATCTGGTGGCCAGCAACAGTCCCAGGGCACTGCTGGCAGCGGGCCGGAGGGCGGTCAGTCGGGCGGTGGCGCCAACGGCGATGAAGGTGGTTGGGATACCGGCGGCCTGCCCGGCGGCGGTGGCTGGGACACCAGCAACGAGCTGCCCGGTGGCAGCGAGGCTGCATCCGGTCCGGGTGGTTCCGGGGGGGATGAAACAGGCGAACTGCCGGGTGGCGGCGGCAGCGGCACCGGCTCCGGTGGCGGCACCGATCCGCTCGATGAAGCCCTGGAAACCATTGATGGCGAGATACTTGCCGAGCGCGACATCGCCCGCGAAAGCGCCAATCGCCGGGCAGGTGACGGTACGGTACAGACCGGAACCGGCAGTACGGCGGCGGGCACGGCGTCATCGGGTGACGGTCAAGGCGGCGGCGGCAGTGCAGAGAGCGGCACGGCCAGCGGTGGCGAACAGGGCAACAGCGGTGGTGTTGCCGGCGGTCGTACCGGCGGTGTTCCAAGAAACCGCAACGCGCCGCCCGGACCCATGCCCGGCGGCGGCGGCGGTAACGACGGCGACCCCGTGCGGGATGCCAAGGACGACGACATCATTGCCCGGCAGCTGCGCGAAGCCGCGATGAAGGAAACGGACCCGGAATTGAAAGAACGGCTGTGGGAAGAATACCGCCGCTACAAGAACAAGTGATGGATGCTGATTGCTGATCATGGCTGCCTGTCTGCACAACCCCTTCGGCCGTAGTGCCGGTCACCGGATCAGGTATTTCCTGGCGCTGCTGCTGTTCGGGCTTGGCGGTTGCGTCACCGAAGAAGTCCGGATCGTTGATCTGACCCCGCCGGACCAGTTCGAAGGGGAACAGGACGAAGCGCTGTTGCTCGATATCGGCATCGCGGTCTTCGATGCCAACGTGCCCGAGGATTACGACGAACGCATCGAGCAGCTGATTCAGCCGGAAGTGCGGCGGGCAGAAATCAATTTCATGCCCTACGTCACCAAGAACCTGCTGCAGAGCACGGGCAACTGGGGAGCCGTTCGTGTGACGCCACGCCCCACCGATGCCGTTGACGTGACGGTCAGCGGCAAAATACTGCATTCGGACGGAGAAGCGCTCCGTATGCAGGTCATGGTTGCCGACGCCACCGGGCGCCAGTGGTTTCAGCGCGACTACGAGACACTGGCCAGCAAGTACGCCTACGGTGACACGTTGCCGGCAGATGTTGATCCCTTCCAGGGTTTCTACCGCAAGCTGGCCGACGACATGCTGGCTTATCGTAAGACGCTATCCGACAGCGAGCTCAAGGAGATCCGCACGGTCGCAGAAATGCGCTTTGCGCGCAGCTTCGCGCCCGACGCCTTTGGCGACCATCTCTCCAGCACGGACGACGAACGGCTGGAACTTTCGCGGCTGCCGGCGGAGAACGACCCGAACCTCGCCCGCGTTCGGAAGATCCGCGAACGGGAGTATCTCTTCATTGATACGCTCGACGAGTACTACGACACGTTCTACCGGAACATGTACACGCCCTACAACAATTGGCGCAAGGCGACCTACGACGAGGCGATCGCCTACCGGCAGCTGAAAGCGGAAGCGCGACGGCGCACCATTGGTGGCGCGTTGGCCATTGCCGGCGGTGTTGCTGCGATCTACGAGGGTGACAATGCGATGGTCGATGCGGCCGGAATTGGCACCGTGATCGGTGGTGCCATGACGATCAAATCGGCGATCGGCAAGCGTGCTGAAGCGGCCATACACGCCGAGGTGCTGCAGGAGCTCGGTGTTGCTGCCGAAGCAGAGGTTGTGCCGCATACCCTCGAACTCGAGAACCAGACCGTGCGCCTGCAGGGCACCGTAGATGAGCAGTACGCGGAGCTGCGGTCGCTGCTGCGCACGCTCTACTACGAAGATTTCGATCTGCCCGTACCCGATGAGTAGCGACAACCGTTCGATCAAGCCCGCCGCGGTTCCCCTTTCCCACAAGAACCCTAAGCAGACGACCGGCACGGCCGACGGCGCACCGGCGCGGGCACCGTTGATGCTGGCACTGGCAGCACTGCTGGTGGTTGTGGTTGCTATCAGCGCAATGCTCATGCGAACGGGTGCATCCAGTGCCGAGCGCAACGAGCGGCCCGGACCGACAGCAACCGCTCAGCGGGATTCTTCGGCGCGGGCCACGCAGCCGGAACAACGTAACGCTGGGACGTCGGCGGCGCGCGATGAGGGCCCGGCGCCCTTTGCCGCGTCGCAGATTGCGATCGCCCGCAAGAATGCGCAAACGGCGTTGGCGACTTTCGTGGAGCGACAGATCGAGCTCAAGGAACAACTCGATGTGGAGCGTTGGGGTAAAGCAGAGTTTGATGCAGCCCTGGCCATGGCCACGGCTGGTGACGACCTGTTTGTGAAAGAACGCTTCGACGAGGCACAGGAACAATACGAGCGCGCCGCAGATGCGCTTGCGACACTCATCGATAGCGCTGACGACGAGGTCGAACGGCTGCTCGAAGCCGGGGGCCTGGCGCTGACCGCACGCGATGCAGCGCTGGCGAAGGAAGCCTTCGAGAACGCTCTTGCCATTGCGCCCGACAACCCAGCGGCGGCCGCCGGCCTGGCGCGCGCCGAGAAGCTCCCGGAGGTCGCCGAGCTGGAACGGAAAGCCCGCAACCAGGCGCTGGCCGACAACTGGCGCGGTGCGCTGACCACCTACCGGGATATCGAGACTATCGACCCTGAGACCAGCGGCCTCCCGGCAGCAATCACGGAGGCCGAGCAACAGGTCCAGAGCCAGAAGCTACGGGAGGCGCTGTCTGCTGGCTTCGCTGCGCTGGAAGCACGCCGCTACAGCGCGGCAAAGGCGGAATTCAACAAGGCACTGAAGCTGGAGCCCGGCAACGACGTTGCCCGTGGCGGCCTGAAGGAAATTGAGGCGGCGACAGTCATCAACCGCCTCGCGCGTCTGGAACGCGAAGCTGCGGCGGCGGTCGAGCAGGAAGCGTGGGATACCGCCCTGGAACGGTATGACCAGGCGCTCGCGCTGGATGGCAACATCGCCTTCGCTCGCACCGGCAAACCGCAGGCAGAGCGCCAGCTGCGCAGTTCGACCATTCTCCGCCGTATCATCGACAATCCTCAGAAGCTGTCCTCAGACAGCCTCCTGGCAAGCGGTCGCGAAGAGCTCGATCAGGCCCGAGCATTGAGTCCCCGCGGACCGAAGCTCGAAGCACAGATCGCGCGGGTTGCGAGCCTGCTGAAAACCTACGCGACGCCAGTACCCGTTCGGCTGACGTCCGACAACCGCACCGAGGTCCTGCTGTCGAGCGTCGGCGAGCTCGGTCGGTTTGCCACCAAAGAGCTATCGCTGCGGCCGGGGGAGTATACGGTGCAGGGCAGCCGGGCCGGATGCCGGGACGTGCGAACACGGATCGTGGTTCGACCCAACATGGCACCCGTAGACATTCGCTGCCAGGACGAACTCTAAGGTGAGCCCGTCAGCAGGCGACGGTGCGCCAGCAGCGATCGCAATCAAGCCGTCGAGCTTCACCCCGTCGTCGGATCCGCAGGCGCAGCCCAAACGCCGGTGGCCCAGGGTCGTTCTCGCGCTCCTGCTGCTGCTCGCGATGGGCGTGCTGCTGTTTCTGTTTACCGCTCGCTCCGTCACCTTTGCCGGCGCGGACACCGCGGTACGGGCGCAAACGAGCGCCCTGCTCAGCCTCGAGGTTGGCCAGGTGCACCTGTTGCTGCCCGGGGACTACGAGGTCACCGCAACGGCGACCGGCTATGCGCCTTATCGCGGCATCGTGACCGTATCAGACACGCGCAACCAGGCCATCGCCCTGCCCCTGGAACCGCTGCCGGGGCGGTTGCAGCTGAGCTCAGATCCCAGCGGAGCAACGGTTGTCTACCAGGGGTCAACGGTCGGCGAAACGCCGGTTGCAGCACTGAGCCTGCCCGCAGGACCGGTCGAGCTGTTGATCAATCGCGAACGGTACCAGCCCGCCAGGCTCGCGCTTGAGATTCGCGGC
>JBCDGJ010000125.1:0-14402 GCA_038757945.1 Pseudomonadota bacterium | reverse complement strand
GTGGTAACCGCGGAGGGGCGGGCGCTGCGGCCGATCAGCTGGCTGGAACCGCTGGCGGGCTGTGCAACGGCTCTGACCCTGTTCGGTGATCCGGTGGGCGTCCGTCGTTGGATCGACGATGCGCGCGACGCGCTGCACAAGTTCGGCTATCTGCCGCGGGCGCTGCCCGCTGCGGCGAGTGATCCGCAGTTGGCCCCCGAGGGACGATCGGATCTGTTTGTGCAGATGCTCTGGGTAGCCTACAGCGGCTTTGGTGATCAGGCGGCCCTGCGCGTGGCCCTGCCGGAGCTGGAGCTGCTGGTCGCGCGCTGGCAATCGAAGACCCGGGAACGGTTCTACAGCGATCCCAGCTGGCGGGAGGAGCGTCGCCTGCCGGCAGAGTATGTTGGTGGCGCACGGCTCGGTGTTGCGCTTGCGCTCGCAGCTGAGCTCGCCGAGCAGGTGGATGCGGTGCGGGCCGCAGGACAGTTCCGACGGTATGCGGTCGAGCTGCGAGCTGGCTTTCGTGCTCGCTACCTGACCGCCGAGGGCCAGCTGCTGTTCCGGTCCGTCGATGCCTGTTTGTTTGCGCTGGCGGCGGGTTACCTGGAACCGCCAGAGGCCGAGATTGCCGTTGCCGACATGCTGCGCTCGCTGCTGCCTGTGGTGCGAGCCGGTGCCGAGCTGCCGGTGTTGCCGGAGCTTTATGCGACGCTGTTCGAACAGCTGTTCGCTCATGGCGAACCGGATCTGGCCTTTCAGTTGCTGCATGCGCTCTGCCGGGAGTTCGAGGAGCAGGCGCTGGACGACCTTCGTGCGCCGCACGCGGCGACGCTGACTACCGACGACAGTGAACCATTGTACTGGTCACCCTGGGGACAGCTGCTGGAAGTCTGCTACGGCAGCGTTCTCGGGATCAGGCTGCCGGACCCGGTGCTGGATCGTCGTCCCAGCTTCCGGGACTGCCGGTGGCAGCCGCGGCCGCCGCGGCCCGTGTTTGCGGCCTCCGGGTCCGGGGTCGCGCCCACGCGTATGAAAGCGCTGCTGCACACGGCGAGCGGGGCGATAACCTTCGGCTGGCAGCTCGCTGCCGGCAAGCTGCACTGCCTGTCGGCGCTGCCAGCCGACCTGACGGTGCACCTCGAGCTGCCGAACGGCCAGACGTTGCGGCAGTCGGCAGGCCAGCACGAGTTTGCTGTCGACCTGGAGGCGGAGGAGGACGGCATACCAGTGCTGCTCGATGCCATTCGCGGCCCCGTGCCCCGAACCAGGACGGCTCACAACTAGTTCACCAGCGATAAGGATACTGCGCGCCATCGAGACCCGGTGGCCACTCCCCTCGTCTCCCCGGCTACCGGGTCTCGTCCCTTCCTTTCTCGATCCGCCTGCACTCTTACCGGCTCGGTAACCACTGGGTTAGCAACGTACTTCACCCCGACCGCTACCGCCAGGTACGCGTCAGTCATCGTGTGGTGGCTTGTCAGAGCCGACGCTGGCAGCGGTTAGCGACCGCCAGTAGTCCCGGATCTCTGCTGCGCTGCCCCGGAGGATCACTCGCTGCAGTTTCTTCTCGAGCTGGTAGTCATAGCTCGGATCGTAGTAGTCACTCAGCAGCTGTTCGATCCAGGGCGCGTGATCGTTGGTGCTGAAGCCGCGCTGTAGCGCGGCGAGAATGCTGCTGTGCCGCTGCCCGCCGAGCCGCTTGCGAATGCGCTGCAAGGCCCCGGCGTAGCGCCGGAACAGCTCGGCTTCCGACTGCCCCAGCGTCAGCGGCCGTTCGATGTAGTCACGGTGAATGAGGCTGACACGCTCCGCGAGGGAGGCCTCCAGGTGCAGTATCGGTGCTTCCCGCATGGCCGCGAACCAGGCTTCCGGCAAGGCGAGCCGGCCAATGGTACGGCTTTCGTCTTCCAGCAGAACCGGACCGCCACCGGTCCGCAGGCTGGCACCGGCGAGCGTGTTTTCGAACGTGGCCGGCGTTGGCTGTTCCGCAGCAACCTGACCGAATGCGGACCCGCGATGGCTGGCCAGTCCCTCCAGATCGATCGTTGCTGCGAGGCTGTTCAGCACCAGGGTTTTGCCGACGCCGGTTCGTCCGCCGAGCAGAAAGAGGCGGGTTTGCGCAGGCCAGCGCTCGAGGATCTGGAGGCTGCGCTGGCGCAGGGCCTGATAGCCGCCGGCCAGGCGCTCGACGGCGATACCGGCTTCCTGCAGCCAGCGACAGGCGATCTGCGAACGCAGACCACCGCGCCAGCAGCAGAGCAGCGCGTCTGGCTGCTGCTTCAGTATCTCCGCCCAACCGGCGACGCGTGCGGCCCGGGTGCTTCCGGCCACCAGCCGGTAGCCGAGCTTCTCTGCGGCGGCCGCGCCCTGCTGCTTGTAGGTAATGCCGATCCGCTTCCGCTCGGCGTCGGTGAGAATCGGCAGGTTGACGCTTGCGGGGACTCTGGCCCGGCTGAACTCTACGGGTGCCCGAACGTCGATCAGCACCCGCTCGCCACGCAGCACAGCGTCGAGGATTGCGTGCGAGCCCGGTTCCGTGCCCGCTGGCTCAGCAGCCGCCGTCGTTGCCCGGGTTGAAGAACCGCTGCGCATCGGTCGCCATCAGGCCCGGACAGCGCAGGCTGAACGTGGCGGTGGCATGGCTCAGGGCGCGGGCTCGGACAGGGGCCGCCGGGCTTCGAACTCGGTCAGGTGGCCCTCCAGTTCCTCCAGCAGCGCGGGGTCATTCAGCTTCCGCGCCTCATCGAGGGCCTGCTGCTGAACGGCTACGGCGCGATCGAACTGACCGTTGGCGGCGAGGGCGGCAGCCCAGGTGTCGAGATAGGCAGGCGTCTGGTTGGCCTGGGCATTGCCTGTCATCAGCGCGTCCATCAGCTCGAGGGCAAGGGCTGCCCGCTTCAGGCCGGGCTGATCGGTAACCGCCAGCACCCAGGCGACCTCGTTAACGATGTTCGCGTCGTCCGGCGCCTGACGGACCGCCCGTTCAAACCAGCGCACGGCCCGTCGCGGCCGCTGCGCCGTTGCAACGCCGCGACCATGCAGGTTGCCAATCAGCACCATCGCTTCGGCGCTGTCCCGGTCGGCGAGCTCTTTAAGCCACACCAGCGTGCGTTCGTCGTGATCAACCTGATGGGTGCGATCGAGCAGAAACCGCCCGTACGCAATCCGTGCCGCCGGATTTGCTGCGGCTGCCGACTGCACGTAGTAGGAGGCCGCTTTCTCGATGTCCTTCTCGACTTCGCGACCCTGGTAATGCAGGTGCCCGAGAAACAGGGCAGCACCGGGATGACCGCCGGTGACCGCCTGCTGCAGCAGCGGCAGGCCGGAGGCGACGTTGTCTTCGCCGTAGTGGTCGCTCAGGTAGAGCACGCCGAGTGCGTACGCGGCATCCAGGGACCCGAGGGCAACTGCATGCACGTAGTTGTCGAGTACCTGCTCCATTGCCGCGTCGCGGGCCGCTTCGTCATCGCTGTCCTCGGCCTGCTCGAAGTAAACGCGGGGCCAGCAGGTTGTTGGCCAGAACGTTACCGCTGCGCGATGAGGCCTTGAGCCAGCCGATGGCATCGTCCCGACGATCGTGGGTTGCGAGATAGGCGCCAATGCTGGCCTGTGCCGCCGTGTCACCCTGGCGGGCGAGGTAGGCCATGAGCGTGAAGGGGCTGAACGCTTCTGCAGCCGCAACGTCCTCTTCGCTGGCCCCGCTGGCCTGACGCGCCTCAGCGGCGACGGCGCGGTAAACGCCGTTGAGCTCGAAATGCAGGCTGGTCAACGGTCCGTTGTCCTCTGGCCGCGCCTGCAGCAGGAGGATGAAATCCTCGCTGGCGCTGGTGCGGTAGATGCTGCCGACCGGCAGCAGCAGCTCGCTGCGGGCGTAAGCAACCGGTTCGATGGGGGTTACCGCTGGATAGGGGTTATCGACGCTGCCGTCGGCATCCTCCGCCATGGCTGCTTTGATCTGCGCCACCCAGGCCGCGTGGCGCTCCCGCGCCGCTTCGTTCTCGACAAACTCGTAGAACTTCATCGACACGTAGTGGCCGGCAAGGCTGCCGTAGTAGACGTCGAGGATGGCACTACCCAGCGAACCCAGCTTGAGCGGTTCATCTTCCACCAGCTGCATGGCCTGGGTTTCCAGTTCGGTCAGCCGGGCGAGGCGACCGGGGAAGTCTTCTTCTGCGAAGAAGGCGCCCCGCAGGGCTGTCGCGGCTATCGCGTCCCCTTCCTGTGCGGCAGCAACCAGCTCACCGTAGCCTGCCGGGGGTTTCACGCTCGTCTGACAGCCCGCCGCAAGGAGTGAGAGCAGGAGCACAACTGCCAGCCGCTGTTCGCTACTGCGGCGCTGCTTGCCCGTCGATTTGCATGGTGTGATTCGCATAGGGGTAGTTTATCTTAGCTCGCGGCCCAATATGGGTGATGTAGTTGTCTATTGCCCGGCCTGAAGCCCGGTCGTTGCACAGCTGACCTGCCAATTCGACGCCCGCCTCAGCCGGGGTTGGGTATCGTCCCGGCTTCCTGCGACCGCCGCGGTTGCGAGAGTCGGTGCAAGGGCGTGAAACCTGCGCCGACTTCTGCGGTCTGGTAACCGGACGGGAGCGTTCCTGCGGCTCGACGGCGCGTCCGATGTCTGGCGTCACCCGGTGAGGGCCAAACTAGCCCGCTCCGATGAATCATGGTCCTTGACCGGTAGTCTGAAACGCACAACGGCCTGCAAACAGGTCAGCAGCAGAGGGTAAGACAGAATGTTCAGGAAAAAGTTGGATCTTCCCAACCGGGAATCCGCACTGCCGGGGCGCAGCGGATCGATGCCGGTCGTGGAACCTCATTTCGTCAACGGCGCTGCGCTTACGCCCCCGTTCCCGGAGGGCAGCGAACGGGCCGTGTTTGCGCTGGGCTGTTTCTGGGGTGCTGAGCGCAAGTTCTGGCAGACGCCGGGGGTTCTGACGACCGCGGTCGGCTACGCAGGCGGAATTACGCCAAATCCGACCTACGAGGAAGTCTGCAGCGGCCGGACCGGCCACACGGAAGTCGTGCTGGTTGTCTACGATCCCACCGCCGTCAGTTTTGCCGAGCTGCTCCGGGTGTTCTGGGAAGCGCATGATCCCACGCAGGGGATGCGGCAGGGGAATGACGTGGGTACCCAGTACCGCTCAGCGATCTATACCTACGATGCTGCGCAGAGCGCTGCCGCTGAGGCATCACGAGATCAGTACCAGACGGCGCTGACGGCTGCCGGCTACGGCGGTATCACGACCGAAATCGCGCCGCTGGCGGAGTTCTACTATGCCGAGCCCTTTCACCAGCAGTATCTGGCGAAGGTGCCCAACGGCTACTGTGGCCTTGGCGGCACCGGCGTGAGCTGTGACGTCGAACCGCTGGTTCAGGCGAACTGAGCCACTGCGGACGTGACGGCGCCTCGCCTCGGCATTGGTATCGATTTTGGTACCACGAACTCGGCTGCGGCCATCTATGATGGTGAGCGCCTGTTCCTGCTGCCGTTGGAAGGCGATTCGCCGATCATGCCCTCCGCAACCTACATCGATCAGGACCTCGCGACCTGCACCGGCCAGGAAGCCATAGAGCGCTACATTGCCGACAACACCGGTCGCACCGTCGAGCTGGTACCGGAGGTTATCGCCGAGACCAGCCAGTTCGTCGAGCACGGCGACAGTGAAAACCCGGCGCCGGTCGAAACGCAGACCCAGAAAATCTACGGCGCGCCGCTCACCGACTCGGGATTGCAGGGACGCCTGTTTCGCGGCACCAAGCGGCTGCTCGGTGATGCGACCGTGCGGCGCCTGATGGTGTTTGAGCAACCGTTCCGGCTGGTGGCACTGGTGACGCCGATCCTGCTGCGGATCCGCCGTGCGCTCGTGGCCGCCGGCTACCCGGTGACCTATGGGCACCTCGGCCGCCCGGTGAACTTCGAGGGCCGCGATCAGTATCGCAACCAGACCGCTGAAGCCCGGCTGGCGGAGGCTTTCAAGCACGCCGGCATCACCGAGCAGCACTTTTATCCGGAGCCGATCGCCGCGGGGGTCAGCTACCTGACGACAAATCCCGAGGCTCGAGGTGAGACCGTCCTGACCGTCGACTTCGGCGGCGGGACGCTGGATTTTTGCGTGCTGCGGCGGATTGGCACGGACTATTCGGTGGTCGCCACCCACGGCATCGGCCTCGGTGGCGACCACATCGACCAGCGGCTGTTTCGCAGCCTGCTGTTTCCGCTGCTCGGCAAAGGAGAAAGCTGGCAACGGCGCGGTATGGATCGGCAGATAGAAACGCCGTTCCCCTTTGAGGAGTACGAAGATCTGCTGGTGAACTGGGCGGTGACCTACACGCTGAATCAGAACCGGTACACGGCGCCCGTGTTCGATCGGATCCAGGCCGGCGGCCCGGGTACGGAAAAGTTCTGCCGTCTGCGGGACATGATTCTGCAGAACCTGAGTTACCTGGTGTTTCAGCGGCTGAAGACGCTGAAGGCAGAGCTGTCGTCAGCGACCGAAGCGCGCCTGGATGTCCCGGAGCTCGACATCGATATCGTGCTGCGCCGCGATGATTTTGAGGCGCTGATCGCTGATCTGCTGGATCAGTTCAGCGCTGCCCTGGATATGGCGCTCGAGCGTGCGGGGCTGTCTGCCGGCAACATCGACATCGTCCTGCGCACCGGCGGATCGAGCCTCATCCCGGCGGTGCGGCGGCGGCTCGAGGCGCGTTTTCCCGGCCGGGTTGTTGAGCACGATCCCTTCACCAGTGTCGCTGCCGGGCTGGCCATCGCCAGCTACCGGAATCTCAACGCCTGAATTCGTCGTACTCCTCCGCGTCGAGGCTGCGCCAGCTCGAGTCGAGAGCAACGAAAAACTGTTTGAGCATGCGGTAGGTGAGCCCCCAGATGAAGTAGCCGCCCGGCGCTTCGAAGCCGTTGTAGTCGTCGCTGTAGTCCCGGATGGTGAAGTGCTTCACCTGATGCAGGCTGTTGTTGAACATCTGCTCGAGGGACACCCACACGGTTTCCGCAACCTCGTAGTTCGGGGTCAGCTCGACGTCGGGGGTCAGCAGCTCAAAGGCGACCGGCCCGATGATCAGCTCGCGAACCCGATCTGCCGCTCTGCCGCGGGGCTCCACGCGGGTCTGGTCCAGTGGCGCGAGCAACCGCCCATGGCGATTCAGGTCGAGGCCAATTTCCTCTTCGGTTTCGCGTGCCGCGGTCACGATCAGGCTGTCGTCCTGCGGTTCCCGATGGCCACCGGGAAAGGCCATCTGTCCCGACCAGGGATCACCGGGACGATCGGCGCGCTTGATGAACAGCACTTCGATGCCTTGCGCGCCAGCTCGCAGGATCACGGCCACGCCCGCCTGGCGACCGCTGGCGTCCTCAGCCCACACGTGCGGCTGACGGGCCGTGATGCGGCTTTCGATGGTGTTCAGATCAAGGCTCGTCAAGGGTGCTCTGGGAGGTAAAGTGCAGGGGCGGGCGCTACCATAGCAAGGGAGCGCGCGGCTGCGCATGCTGAATTCGTTGCGGTGGGGTCTCATTCAGGCCACAACGCCGCAGCAGCGAGCCGCAACGCGCGGAGCCGCAGCTGGCGATCCGCGAATCGCAATCGGCAATCGGAGCCGGGGGTCCATGGAGCCGTTTATACATAAAGGAAACAAGCTGGAGCGGGGGCAAGAGCAGCATGGCTGATCCATCAGAGCGCGCATCCGAGGCTGATGCTGCCACGGCGCAGAAGCGACGGGCGAATCGCTGCTTTGTCTGCGGCGATGCCAATCCCGCAGGCTTGAAGGTCCGCTTCCGCCTGGACGGTGATGTCTGCCGTGCAGAGTTCACACCGGATCACCGGCACCAGGGTTACGACGGCGTCATGCACGGTGGCCTGCTGTTTGCGCTGCTGGACGACGTCATGGCGAACTGGCTCTGGTTGCAGGGTTACCAGTGCTTCACGGCCCGCGCGGACATCCGCTATCGGGCACCGGTGCCGCTCGGCGAAACGCTGGCACTCGAGGGTCGGCTTCTGCGTCAGCGCGGTCGCCTCTACGAGATGCAGGGTCTCGTGCTGAGCGCAACGAGCGGGGCGGTGCTTACGGAAGCAACCGGCCGTTTCATGACGCGGGACGGCTGACCGCCACGCAGCCGCCCGCGGTACACTGCGGCGAACCAGGTCAGGAGATCGACGATGGTATTCAGCATCATCGGTGGCATGCTCGTGCTGCTGCAGTACCTCTACTTTTCGGTGGAGGTTGGTCGGGCGCGAGGGCGTACCGGCGTCGCGGCCCCGGCGGTGTCCGGGAACGAGGAGTTCGAGCGCTACTACCGTGCGCAGCTCAATACCGCAGAACAGCTGGTGATCTTTGGTCCGGCGCTCTTTGCCAGTGCCTGGCTGATCGGTGACCTGTACGGGGCCGTCTTCGCAGCGGTGTTTTTTGTTGGCCGCGCGCTGTACTTCCGCAACTACGTCCGCGAGCCGGGCAGCCGCGGGCCGGGCATGCTGCTCACTATGATCGGCAACCTGGCGCTGATCCTCGGCGGGCTGGTCGGCGCCGTGCTGAAGCTGGTCGCGCCGGTTATCTGACGACCGTTCTTCGCGCTCTCAGGGGAGCGTGCGGTTCAGCCAGTCGAGCAGCAGCGCATTGGTTTCATCCGGCAGTTCCTGCTGAATCCAGTGACCACAATCCAGAGTATGGACCTCGGCGTTCGGCACGTGGTTGGTCAGGGTTGGTGAGGCCGGGACGATGTCGTACTTGCCGTGGATCATGAGCGCGGGCAGCTCGATCCGCTGCGGTACGTCTGCCAGCAGGTCCCAGTTGCGGGTGAAATTGCGGTACCAGTTGATGCCCCCGGTGAAGCCGGAGTGGCCGAAGGCGTCCGCGAACACCTTGAGCTCGTCGTCGCTCATCAGCGCGGCGCCGGGCATGGGCTCGCTGCTCTCGGCCAGGTTGATCAGCGGCATTCCCGGGCCTGGATCGCGCGCCGGCGCTTCCCACTGTTTCGTGCGGTAGATGTTGCGCAGAAACTGTTCCCGGTTGGCTTCGAACACCGCATCGGCAACCCCGGGCTGGCGATTGAAATGTACGATGTAGAAGTCGCCGCCGAGCAGTTCTTCCCAGAGGCCGACCCACTCCCGGTCGCCCCGCTCCATGAACGGCACCGACAGGTTCCCCAGCGCATGCAGCCGGTGCGGCTGAAGCAGGCCGAAGTTCCAGACCACGATCGCGCCCCAGTCGTGGCCGACCAGCGTTGCGCGTTCGTAGCCATAATGGTCGAGGAGACCGGCCAGGTCGCCGGTGAGCGCATTGATATCGTAGTCGGTGACAGCTTCGGGCCGGCTCGACTGCCCGTAGCCGCGCTGGTTCGGGACGATGACGTGGTAGCCCGCGGCGACCAGCGGCGCCACCTGATGGCGCCAGGAGTACGCATGTTCCGGCCAGCCGTGACACAGCATGATGGCCCGCCGGCCATCCGCCGCCTGAGGCTCGCCGAAAGAAAACACCTCAAGGGTGACGCCGTTGGTCTCGATAAACTGGGGATCGTTGTAGCTCATAGCGGTCTCGCCTGCTGGTCGGCGCCATTGTCACTCCAGTCCCGACCGGAGCCAAGCGGGCCACGGGCGCGCCGCAACCACCTCCAGCACCGCAGGCTGCTAGAGTAGCGGCGCTCGATCCGGCAGAGGTCCCCGTGAGTCTGATACCCATCGCTTTCGCGAGCGCGCTGCTGTTGCTGACCCACCTGGGCTTCAGCGGTCCCCTGCGGCCGCTGCTGGTCAGCCAGCTCGGCGAGCGGGGGTTCCTGATCTTCTTCACCCTGACCGCTGCCCTGACGCTCGCCATGCTGATCTGGATGTTCGGACAGAGCCCACGGACCCGGTACTTCTGGTACCCGTCGCCGGAGAACTACCTGTTGTCGAAAGTGCTGGCGGCCCCCGCGATGCTGCTGCTGGCCGGTGCGCTGCTGGTCCGCAATCCGTCCGCGCTGGGTCAGGGCGCGCTGGCCGCGAGCGCCGATCGCGGGGCAGCTGCGGCGCGGGGGATCCATCGGATCACGCGGCATCCGCTGCTCTGGGCCGTCGTGTTCTGGTCGGTCAGCCATCTGGTCTCGAACGGAGATCGGGCGGCCGTTGTGTTCTTTGGCACCTTTCTTGCGCTTGCGCTGCTGGGGACATTTGCCCTCGATGCCAGGAAAAACCGTGCTGGCGCGCCGGGTTGGGCTGCCTTCCGCGCGGCGACGTCGAACGTGCCCTGTGCCGCGCTGCTGAGCGGCCGGTCGGGGTCCGCTTCCGGGAAGCGTGCGCTGGCTGAACTCATCGGCCCGCTGCTGCTCGGTGCGGTGCTGTATGCGGTCGGGTTCTACGGCCATCGCTGGCTCGGCGGCGTAGACCTGTATTAGTACAGCGGGCCCGCTATGCTGCGCGACCGGAGCTTTGAGTCCCGGACTGTGAGTCCCAGATTGTGAGTCCCAGATTGTGGGTCCCAGATTGTGGGTCCCAGATCGTGGGTCCCAGACCACAGGTCCCAGCGCTCAATGCTGTGGCTGCCCGAGGCTCGAACGCAGCAGGGGCTTGAAAAATCTCTACCCGTCCCCACATGGCGGTTGTTCTGCAGAGGAACCACAAGATTGATCGAAGCGAAAGCACTCAGCCGCCGCTACGGCGACTTTACGGCCGTCAACGAGGTGAGCTTTTCGATAGGTGATGGAGAGATCGTCGGTCTGCTCGGTCACAACGGCGCCGGCAAGACCACCATCATGAAGATGCTGACCGGCTATCTCGAACCGAGCAGCGGCAGTGCGTCGGTTAACGGTATCGAGGTTGAGGAAGACCGGCTCGCGGCGCAGGCCCAGATCGGCTACCTGCCGGAGAGCCTGCCGGTCTATCCGGAGATGGTTGTCGCGGACTATCTGGCCTATGTGGCGACGCTGCGCGGGGTGCGGCCCCGCTTTGCAGTGCCGCGGGCGATTGCGGCGACGGAGCTCGAGAGCAAGGCGCTGGAGCCGATCTCGACCCTGTCCCGCGGCTTCAAACAGCGGGTGGGTGTCGCGCAGGCGATTCTGCATGAGCCGCGGTGCCTGATTCTCGACGAGCCCACCAACGGGCTCGATCCGGAGCAGACCCAGCACATGCGGACGCTGATCCGCGACCTTGCGGACACCACGACGGTGATCCTGTCCACGCACATCATGCAGGAGGTCGATGCCATCTGTGATCGGGCGCTCATTCTGCGGAGCGGAGCGCTGGTGCTGGACGAGCCGCTGTCGGAGCTGCATGCGAGCGCCGTGTTGACGGTGCGCACCAGCGAGGAGGGCAGCGTCATCGACGGTCTCGAGAGCCTCGAGGCCGTTGGCGCAGCCGAGGCCGGCGATCCGGGCTGGTACCGGCTCGATTGCGTTGGCGACCTGGATGCGGCGGCCGCCGCGGTCGCCCGCTGGTTAGCCGATCAGGGCCGGCCCGTCTACGAGCTGGCACCGCAGCGCCGGGATCTGGAAACGGTTTTCCGCGAAGCGAACGAGGGGGGCTGATCATGCGCTTCGATCTCATCCTGCGAACCGCGACCAAAGAGCTGACGCTCTTCTTTACCTCCCCCGTGGCCTACCTGTTCGTTGCCGTGTTCCTCGGCGTGAGCCTTTTTGTCGTGTTCTTCTCCGAGGCGTTCTTTGCGCGCAACATTGCCGATGTCCGGCCACTGTTCGAATGGATGCCGCTGCTGCTGCTCTTTCTCAGCGCCGCGATCACGATGCGCCTGTGGAGCGAGGAGCGCCGCACCGGTACCCTCGAGTTCGTAGCGACCGTGCCGGTCGGCACCTGGGAATTCGTGCTCGGCAAGTTCCTCGCCTGCTGGACCCTGCTCGGTCACGCGCTGCTGCTGACGCTGCCGCTGCCGATCAGCATCAGCCTGCTCGGCGATCTGGATTGGGGGCCCGTGTGGGCGGGGTACATCGCCGCCATGCTGCTGGGCGCTGCCTACATCGCTATGGGGCTGTTTGTCAGCGCCTGGAGCGACAGCCAGATCGTCAGCCTGCTGGTGGCGATCGTGCTGGGCGGCTTCTTTTACCTGCTCGGAACGCCGGTGCTGACCAACCTCTGGGATAGCGGCGCTGCCGAGGTGCTGCGAAGCTTCGGTACCGGAGCCCGCTTCGAGTCGATCACCCGCGGTGTCGTCGATCTGCGTGACCTGTACTACTACGTGGCGCTGGCCGCGGTTTTTCTCACCCTGAATGTCTACGGGCTGGAATCGGGCCGCTGGGCAGCCGATGGCAGCCCGACGCACCACCTGCGCTGGCGCCTCGGAACCGTCCTGCTGATCGGCAACCTGCTGCTCGGCAACGTGCTGCTCGGCGTTCTGAAGCCGGGCCGGCTCGACATGACCGAGGGCCGGATCTATTCGATTTCCGAGCCGACCCGGGCCTACCTTGCGCAGCTTCAGGAGCCGCTGCTGATACGGGGTTACTTCAGCGAGAAAACCCACCCGCTGCTGGCGCCGCTGGTGCCACAGATGCGCGACCTGCTGCTCGAGTATCAGGCTGTTGGTGGCGAGCAGATCCGTGTCGAGCTCATCGATCCAATCACGGACCCGGAGCTCGAGGACGAAGCCAACACCAAATACGGCATTACGGCGGTTCCCTTCCAGGTGTCGGATCGCTACCAGGCCAGCCTCGTCAACTCCTATTTCGATGTGCTCGTGCGTTACGGCGACGAGTTCGAGGTCCTGAATTTCCGGGATCTCATCGAGGTGAAGGCGGCTACGGAAGACGAGCTGGACGTCGCCCTGCGCAATCCCGAGTACGACATCACGCGCAGCATTAAGAAGGTGCTGTACGGGTTCCAGGGCAGCGGCGCAGTGTTCGCCAGTATTCCAGAACCGGTCGAGTTCGTTGGCTACGTGAGCGACGCAGCTCAGTTGCCAGAGCTGCTCGTCGATTTCACCGCAGATCTCGACGGCGTTCTTGCGGAGCTCGCGGCTGCCGCCGACGGGCGGCTCTCCGTAAGCTTCGTTGATCCGCAGGCCGGTGATGGCGCACTGGCACTCGAGCTCGAGGAACAGTATGGCTTCCGGCCCATGGCAACGAGCCTCTTCGATGCCGAGACCTTTTACTACTACCTCACCCTCAGATCCGGCGAAACGCTGGTCCAGGTGCCGCTGCCGGATTCGCTCGACGCCGAATCCGCGGAGCGGGTGCTGAGCGACTCGCTGAAGCGGTTCGCCTCCGGCGTGCTGAAGACAGTAGCGCTGGTTGCGCCCGAGCCACCGCCGCCGCAGTTCCCCGGCATGCCCCCGCAGGGCGGGAACCAGTATCAGCAGCTCACGCAGATCCTCGAAGCCGAATTTGTGGTCGAGCAGACTGATCTCGCGTCCGGTCAGGTACCGCCGAACGCTGACCTGCTGATGCTGATCGAACCGGAGGCGCTGTCCGAGACCGCACTCTTTGCGGTGGATCAGTTTCTGATGCGCGGCGGCACGGTCGTCGTCAACACGGGGCCGTTCGCGGCGTCGCTCCAGGCGCAGAGCATGACTGTGGCACCGCGCAGCTCCGGGTTGGAGGACTGGCTCGCCGGGTACGGCGTGAGCTTTGAGGAAGCGCTGGTGCTGGATCCGCAGAGCACGGCGTTTCCCATCCCCGTGACGCGCCAGGCCGGAGGCTTCAGCTTCCAGGAGCTGGTGCTGATCGACTACCCCTACTTCGTCGATCTCCGAGGCACGGGTGGTTTCGTGAGCGAATCGCCCATAACGGCAGATCTGCCCCAGCTCACGCTGACCTGGGCCTCACCAATTGCTGTCGACGCCGAGCGGAACGGGCAGCGTACGGTCACGACGCTGCTCCGATCGAGTCCGGACAGCTGGCTGTCGGCGGAAACCAGCGTACTGCCGCAGATTGATGCGGAAGGCCGCAGCACGTTCGTGCCCAACGAGCCACGCCGTGCACACACGCTCGCCGTGTTGCTCTCCGGACGCTTCGATTCCTACTTCAAAGACAGGCGATCGCCGTTGCTCGAAGCCGCTGCAGACGAGCCTGCTGCCGCTCCCGACGGGGCAGCCGAGCCTGCGGAGCCTGAAGCCGAGGACAATGCCCTGACGGTTGAAACCGTGCTCGAACGGTCGTCGGACAGTGCGCGGCTGTACGTCGTCGCGTCGAACG
Organism: Pseudomonadota bacterium; assembly: GCA_038757945.1. Taxonomy (GTDB): domain Bacteria; phylum Pseudomonadota; class Gammaproteobacteria; order Pseudomonadales; family Azotimanducaceae; genus CALHVX01. The sequence continues at coordinate 298 of JBCDGJ010000125.1, read as the reverse complement.
ACTTCCTGGCCGATCAGATCACCCAGATGGTGGGTTCCGCGGATGGGACCTTTTACACGAATGCAGCGCAGTTCATGGCCAACATCGTGGATTACTCCCTCGAAGACCAGAGCCTGCTCTCCATCGCCTCCCGCGGCCGCTTCAACCGGACCCTGCCGCCGCTGACGCGGACTGAACAGAGCACGGTGGAATGGCTCAATTACGGCATGGCGGCCCTTGGCATCGTGCTGCTCTGGCTCTGGCAGAGCCGGCGCCTGCGGGCCGGTCGCGAAAGCTACCGCCGCTGGCTGCAGGAGGC
>JBCDGJ010000124.1:0-14707 GCA_038757945.1 Pseudomonadota bacterium | reverse complement strand
GTCAGGCCGGCGATTCGGCGCCCTTTGGACCGGGCAGCTTCGAGCTGGCCTGCCGCGCAGCCGGGGCCTGCGTTGCCGGCGCCCATGCGGTTATGGGCGGCCAGGTCGACAACGCCTACGTGCTGACGCGGCCACCGGGTCATCACGCCGAGCGCGATCAGGGGCGAGGCTTCTGCCTGTTCGGCAACATTGCCCTGGCGATCCTCGACCTGCTGGCCCACGGCAAGGCCGAGCGCGTTGCGGTCGTGGATTGGGACGTGCACCACGGCAACGGGACGGAGCAGGCCTTCTACAACCGGGCCGACGTGCTGACCATCTCGCTGCATGAGGACCGGCTGTATCCGGCCGAGAGCGGTGCGCTCGAAGACAACGGCGCCGGAGCCGGTGCCGGCTTCAACATCAACGTGCCGCTGCCACCAGGGAGCGGAGCGGGTGCGTATACAGCGGCGCTGGAGCGGGTCGTCGTGCCCGCCTTCGAGGCCTTCCGACCGGACCTCATCGTCATCGCCTGCGGCTTCGATTCCAGCCACTTCGATCCGATGGGGCACATGCTGCTGCTGTCCCCGCACTATGCGGCCTTCACGACCCGGCTGCTGGGCCTGGCGGACGCGCTCTGCGGTGGGCGGGTGCTGTGCTGCCACGAAGGGGGCTATTCCGAAAGCTACGTTCCGTTCTGTGGCGTTGCGACCATAGACACCCTGCGCGGCGCCGACTCCGGTGTGCGGGACCGCTACGCAGAGGGGAGTGACTTCGTCTGGCAGGCGTTGCAGCCCCATCAGTCCGCGGTGGTTGATGCCGCGGTTGCGGGACCCCTGGCAACGCTTGTGAAGCACTGCTGAGGCGCTCGCCAGCGTCGAGCTTGCCTGTGGTGGGCAACCGCGCGCGGCTCCCATACACTGCACGGATTCCCAGAAACAACGGAACAGCCATGGCAGACCTCGACGCCTTTCGACAGGAAATCCGTGAATTTCTCAAGCGTGAGCTGACCCCGGATCTCGCCGACGCGGCGAAGCTCGGTTTCGGTATCCGCCGCGCCGAAGGTAGCCGCTGGCACCGGAAGCTCTACGAGGCCGGGTGGATCGCTCCGAACTGGCCCACAGAGCACGGCGGTACTGGCTGGACGGAAACCCAGAAGCATCTGTTTGCCGAAGAGCTGGCGCTGGCCGGCGCGCCCATGATCATGCCCTTCGGTGTCGGTATGGTCGGCCCCGTCATCTACACCTTCGGCACCGAGGCCCAGAAGGCGCAGCATCTGCCCGGCATTCTCGATGGCAGCGTCTGGTGGTGTCAGGGCTACTCGGAGCCCGGCAGCGGCTCGGATCTGGCGTCTCTCAAGACCCGCGCCGAGCGCGACGGCGATGACTACGTCGTTAACGGGCAGAAGATCTGGACCACCAATGCGCACAAGGCCGACTGGATCTTCTCGCTCGTGCGCACCGACGCCGAGGCCAAGCCACAGCGCGGCATCAGCTTTCTGCTCATCGACATGGCGACGCCTGGTATCGAGGTCAAGCCGATCGTTTCCATCGATGGCCTGCATCACCTGAACGAGGTGTACTTCACCGACGTGCGGGTGCCGGCGGCTAACCTGATTGGCAACGAAAACGAAGGCTGGACCTACGCCAAGTTCCTGCTCGGCCACGAGCGGACCGGCATCGCCGGCGTTGCCGCCTCGCAGCGCGCGGTGCAGGCGTTGCGGAGCATCAGCGCTGCGGAGCGCGCCAGCGACGGGACCCGGCTCGCCGACGATGCGGACTTCGTCACCCGTGTCGATGCCACGGAGATTCGACTGCAGGCGCTGGCCCAGACCGAGGCGCGGCTGCTCAATGCGCTGGAGGGCGGCGGGCATCCGGGCGCCGAATCTTCCATGCTGAAGATCATCGGCACGGAGATTCAGCAGACGCTGGAAACGCTGCGGGTAGAAGCGGTTGCCTACTACGCCTTGCCGTTCGAGCTGTCACTCATTCGCGGCGAGAGCAATGCAGCACCGCCGGGGCCGGACTACGCGGTGACGGCGGTGAGCGACGCGAACTTTGGTCGCGCGGCGTCTATCTACGGCGGATCCAACGAAATCCAACGTAACGTTATGGCGAAGGCGGTGCTCGGGCTCTGAAGCACCGTCGCAACCGGGGCTGCTAAAGCGCGACGACGGTCTTGCCGAAGTTGGCGCCGCGGAACAGGTCGCAGAATGCGCGGCCAACGGCGTCGATGCCTTCCAGCCGGTACTCCGGCACCGCGAGCTTCCCAGCTTTGATCCAGCCGGCGATCTCAGCGCGCGCGGTGTCGTAGCGATCAAGCTGCAGGTGGGTCATGAAGCCCTGCATGCGAGCACGTTTCGTGGTCAGCTGAAACAGGTTGCGGGGCCCGGGGTGGGGTTCCTCGCCCTGGCCGTAGGTGGCAACGGCGCCACAGAGCAGGATGCGGGCCTCCTCGTTGATCTGGTCCAGCACCGTCTCCAGCAGCGGGCCGCCCACATTGTCGAAGTAGACGTCGATGCCGTCCGGGCAGGCGGTGGCCAGCGCCTGTGCGAAGTCCGGTGCGCGACGATTGACGTAGTCATCAAAGCCAAGCTCCTCGACCAGGCGCCGGCCCTTCTCATCGTCGCCGCAGATGCCAACGGCGCGTGCGCCCAGCACTTTGCCTGCGATCTGCCCAGCGACCGAGCCCACAGCCCCGGCCGCCGCACTGACCAGCACGGTTGCCCCTGGTTGCACCGCCCCGTGGTCGAGCAGGCCGAAGTAGGCTGACAGCCCGGTGTCGCCGAGCACGCCCAGATAGTAGCTGAGCGGCAGCTCCGTCTCTGCGGGTACGCGGGCGATGAAGTCATCGGCGCGGGTGAGCGTGTGCGTCTCCCAGGCAAACCGGGCCATGAGCAGATCGCCAACGGCGTAGTCGGGGTGTGCGGTTTCGACGACCCGGGACAGGGTCAGCCCCATGACCGGCTCGTTGAGCGGCATCGCCGGCAGTACGGCATCGCCGCTGTCCTCATCCATCCAGTTGCGAAATCCGGCATCCAGGGAGATGAACAGGTTCTGGCACAGAATTTCGCCAGCCTCCGGTGCGCGCAGCGTTCGGGCCTCGATGCGGAAGTCGGATTCCTGAGGCGCGCCTGCCGGTCGAGCAGCGAGTACCACGCAGTGTTTTTCGATCATCACGGTCGTCCTCCAGTGCTGACGGTGGCAACCAAAGCTGCAACTTTGATCAGACGAATTCGCTCAGTGCTTCCTTGAGGGCCTGCAGTGCGCGCTTGTTGGCGTTCTTGATCACGTCCATGGATGGAGCGTTCGTGCTGATGTCCCCCAGCTCCGCGAGCACGCGGTGCACCGTATCGTGTCCGGGCACTGCCTGCATCGCGGTGAGCCAGCGGCTGACGTTCGGAAAGGGCGTGAAATCCATCAGATTGGTGAACTGGGACTGCAGCTGGCCGATCTCGACGTAGGCTCCGAGATCGGCAATCGTGACGTCCGGTCCGGCAAGAAAGGCGTGGTTGTTGAGCCAGCCGCTGTCGAGCGTCTTCAGGGCCTGTTGCAGGGTGCGCTGGGCGGCCTCCTGAACAGCCGCCGGGATATCCAGATCCTTGCGGATCTTCGGCGCCACCAGCCCGACCGAAGCGTCGCGCAGGTTGCGGTGATGATAGTGCAGGTACCCGTCGACCTTCGCCCGCGCCTGCGGTGCGGCAGGATACAGGGCGTCCCAGCCGCGGCTGTTGCACAGGTAGCAGAGAATGGCATGTGCCTCGCCGAGCGTGAAGCCGCTCTCAGGCTCCTCGATCGTTGGAATGGTGCCGGCCGAGTTTTTCGCGAGGAAGCTCGGATGGCGGCTGCCGGTATCCCCCTTCGAACCCGGATTGGTCAGCACCATTTTGAACGGCTCGCGCTGGTGCAGCAGCAGCCACATGACCGCACGTACCGGCTGCGAGAAGGGCACCCCATAGAGGATGAGGAAAGGTGTGTCAGTCGTCACGGGAAGCTCCGCTGCGTGGATACGCTGACTATACGGAAATGTTGCCGGAGCGTCGGCAGCGGAGCTGGCCGCCGCAGCGCTGTGCGGGTCTGATCAGCACGCGCACCGACTGCGCAGTTGAGATGTTAGGGTACCGGTGAGCGGCCGTGAGGGTGCGCCCGACCATGGAGGATACAAGGTGCTGAACGGCATACATCATGTCTCGATCAACGTTCAAGACGTAGACGCAGCGATCCAGTTTTACGTTGGTGTGCTTGGCATGGAAGAAATTGAGCGCCCTGACCTCGGATTCCCCGGCGCGTGGCTCAGAAACAACGGCCAGGAGGTCCATCTGCTCGGCGTCGAGTCGACGCCACCACCGAAAGAGCAGCACTTCGCCTTCGCGGTGGCCGATCTGGGTGCGGTTACCCGGACCCTGGCCGCCGCCGGCTTCAAGTGTTCCAAGCCCAACGAGATTCCCGGTGTCTGCCTCCAGGCCTTCACCCACGACCCGAGCGGCAATATGGTGGAGTTCAATCAGCGGCTGGCGTAAGACCGCGTCACCGGCTGCCCGGCCACCGTGCGACGGCCGCCGTGCCTCACCAGACGGATCGGCTTACCATGCACGCTGATCACCCGAGCAAGGAGAGCAGGCGATGGAGTACGTTCGATTCGGTAACACGGGGCTCATCGTCTCGCGCCTGTGTCTGGGCTGCATGACCTATGGCGACACTGGCGGCGGTGGTCATGCCTGGGCCCTGAACGAAGAGGACAGCCGGCCGTTCTACCGCCAGGCACTGGAAGCAGGGATCAACTTCTTCGACACCGCTAACGCCTACTCTGGTGGCACCTCGGAGAGTTTTCTCGGCCGTGCCATGCGCGATCTGGCCCGGCGCGACGAGGTGGTCATCGCGACCAAGGCGTTTGCTCCCTGGCGCCGCGCCCCGAACGCTGGCGGCCTGTCGCGCAAGGCGCTCTTTCAAGCGATCGACGACAGCCTGACGCGGCTTGGCATGGACTATGTGGATCTTTATCAGATTCACCGCTGGGACTACAACACGCCGATCGAAGAGACCCTGGATGCGCTGAACGACATCGTCCGCAGCGGCAAGGCGCGTTACATCGGTGCGTCATCGATGTTTGCCTGGCAGTTCATGAAAGCGCTGCACGTATCGCGCAGCCATGGGTTCGTGGAGTTCGTCTCCATGCAGAATCACTACAACCTGATCTACCGCGAGGAGGAGCGGGAGATGATTCCGCTGTGCGTCGATCAGGGTATTGCGCTCATGCCCTGGAGCCCGCTGGCGCGCGGGCGGTTAACGCGGGACTGGGACGAAACGACCGGGCGCTCGGAAAGCGACGAGTACGGCAAGACACTCTATAACCAGCAGGGCGACAAGGAAATCGTCGACACCGTTGGCGCCATCGCGCACGAGCGCGGGGTGCCGCGGGCCCAGGTGGCGCTGGCCTGGATGCTTTCCAAACCGGCCATGACGTCACCGATCATCGGCGCGTCGAAACCCCACCACCTGGAGGATGCCGTTGCGGCCGTGACGCTTGAGCTGTCGGCGGAAGAGGTCGAGCGGCTGGAGGCACCCTACACGCCCCGTGCCCTGCAGGGCATGGCCGGCCCGATGCCGATCGGCGGGCGCGTCACGGTTAACGGTTGAGCGCACGGCGCGCTGTAGAACCGCCGCCAGTGTGTGTCGGAACGGCATCCGTTGCGCGGTCAGCCGCTCAGCAGGGTTAATCCCTCGAGCCACAGCAGCTCACAGGATCCGCGCCCCGTATCGGTCCGGGACAGCGAGCTGCGCCAGCGCCACCCATCGTCCGCCTGAATGCTGATGAGCTGCCCGTCGAGCACGACGCGCTGACCGGCACGCAGATCCTTCAGCTGATTGGCGATGTGCTGCGTCGCCGGGACGATGTGCACGTTGGCCATCGAACTTTGGATTTCTGCCCGGGAGAACGGCAGCTTGTCCGTACGCCAGTAGAACCAGCGGTTGCGCTGGCTGATGTCGAAGCCAGCCAGCAGTGTTGGATCGGCCATGCGATCCCAGCCGAGGGCCAGATCCAGCGGTGCCAGCTCTGCTTCGCGATCGCTGCGATAGCGCCGCACGGACAGAATCCGAGCGGTAGGTTGCCAGCGTTCCAGCGGACTGATCGTGTAGCCGGGGTAGGCGAGGGTGCCATCGGGGGCCGCGACCGCGACGCTGCCTGGCGAACGAACCCAGTAATAGCCGGCCCAGAGGGCAGCGAGCAGGATGAGCAGGCGCAGGACAGGGGACATCACGGCAGGATAAGTGACCCGCGGCCGGTGCGTCGTGATCGAACGCGCGCTTTGTCGTTCCTCGAGTGCTAGCCGGTAGCGAACAGCACCAGACGGTAGGTCAGCAGCGCCAGGACGTAAGCCAGGGTGCCGTAGGCGAGCATCATCTGCAGGGGCAGGCGATAGGAGCGGGTCTCGGCCTTCAGCACCGCGAACGTCGATACACACTGCAGTGCGACGGCGAAGATCACCAGCAGCGCACAGCCCGAGGCCAGCGACAGGCCGCTGGCCTGGATCTGGTCAGCGAGCGGCACGAAGTTATCTTCCGCCCCCTCGATGCCGAACAGCGTACCGAGCGTGCCGACGAAAACCTCCCGCGCAAGGAAGGCCGACAGCAGCGCGACCGCGTACCGCCAGTCGAGCCCCAGCGGCTCGAACAGCGGCTCGATGGCACGCCCGAAGGTGCCGAGCAGCGAGCTGCTGAGGTCGGCGCCGCCGTTGGGCAGGTAGCCGAAGATCCACACGACGAAGGTCACGGTAAAGATGATGGTTCCGGCCTTGGTGACGAAGTGCTTCGACCGGTCCAGCGCGTGGCGCAGCAGCGGACCCCAGGCCGGCACGCGGTAGGGCGGCATCTCGAGGACAAACGGCATGTCGTCCTCGTGGCGAGTGGGTGCCAGCCTGGCGACCAGCGCCGTCGTGAGCAGCCCGACCAGAAGTCCGAACCCGTACATGACGAACAGCGCCAGCCCCTGCAGGCCGATGAGGCCGCCGAGCGCTGTCTGTGCCGGGACCAGCACGGCGATCAGCAGCGTGTAGACCGGCAGCCGGGCGGAGCAGGGCATCAGCGGGATTGCCAGATAGGTCAGCAGGCGACGCCGCGGCGAATCCACGGCACGGGCCGCATAGATCGCTGGAATGGCACAGGCGACACCGGACAGCATCGGCACGAAGCTTTTGCCCGTGAGACCGAACGCCTGCAGCGGCCGGTGGCAGATGACCGCGGCCCGGGCCATGTAGCCGGAGTCCTCCATGATGCCGACGATGAAGGTGAGAACGAAAATCTGCGGTACGAACACCAGGAAAGCGCCAATGCCGCCGAACAGCGCGTCGGCGACAAAATCGGCGATGAATCCCGCCGGGAGCATTGGCACGACCACATCTGCGGCGGCACCGATGAGTGTTTCAACACCGTCCATGGCGGGCTGAGCCCAGGTGAAGATCGATTGGAACAGCAGGTACATGATCGCCAGAAAGGCCAGTCCGCCGAAGGTCGAATGCAGGAAGACACCGTCGGCCCGGGTCTGGTTCGAGATCAGGATCTGATCGTTGCCGCGGTAGCGTTGCCGGAGATCGCGTGCCAGGGTTTCCAGGGCATCGTCCGTCATTGCTGCAAAGTGGCCCGTAGCCGGTGTCAGCGGTGGTTCGCGGAGCTTCGACAACGTGGCTTCGAGCTCCGGGATACCCTGGCCGGTGCGCCCAGACAGGGGCAGCACGGGTACGCCGAGCTCTTCGCTGAGCCCGGTCGCGTCGAAAGTGACGTCGTGTTTCTCGAGCACGTCGATCATGTTGGCCAGCAGCACGACCCGCTTGCCGGCCTGCTGACATTCGCGAATCACCTGCAGGGCGAAGCTCAGGCTCTTGCTCAGCCGCGTCGCGTCAACGATGCAAAGCACGGCCTCGAGGTCGGCATCCTCGAGCAGGCGTTCGAAGTTGCGAACGGCGACTTCTTCTTCGCCGGAGATCGGCTGCAGCGAGTAGGTTCCCGGAAAATCCAGCACCCGGAAATCCTGATTCGAGACCAGGGTGCCTTCGACTACCGATACGGTGATCCCGGGAAAGTTGGCGACTTTCTGGTTCAGGCCCGTCAGCCGGTTGAACAGCAGGCTCTTGCCGGAGTTGGGGCTGCCGATGAGTACCGCGCTGCTCATGCAGGATCAGCGACCAGCAGCTGTTCGGCAATCTGGCTTTCCACAGAGAAGAAGGTTGCGCCGACACGATAGACGCGGGGGGCGCCGAACCGGGGTGCGGTCACGCAGGTGACCTCCTCGCCGCTGGTAAATCCGAGTTCCTTGAGCCGACGCAACCAGACCGGGTTCAGGCTCGGGGCGAAGCGATCGATGGTGGCGGCTTCGCCTTCGCGCAGGCTCCAGAGAGTGTTGGACATGATTCGCCGGGGCGTTATTCAGGAGCGCACAAAATAGCATCATTAATGAGAATGAATGCTATTTAAGGGTGTGTCGTGATTCCCGTGCTAATGGTACTGCTCGAGGTTGCGCAGCATGTACGCCGCACCATGCGGCTGGTTCAGCACCGCCTGCTCGCCGAACAGCGCTTCCTTCTGCGCCTGATACAGGTCGCGGTTCTGTGCCAGCGGTGCCAGCTCCGCGGCCCTTGCCTGCGCGCCCGCCAGCAGGCCGTCGGGATCGTCGATGGCTTCCACGATTCCGGCCGCCTGCGCTGCGGGCCCGGACCAGCGCTTGGCGAACTGCACGGTTTCGAAAAAGGCGTTGGCCGGCAGCTTGTGCCGGAACAGGGCAAGCTCCGGGGGCGGAATCTGCAGCCCGAGCTGCATCTCGTTGGCGCACAGGTAACCGCGATCGGCGCGCATGTGCCGAGCGTCGTGACAGAGCGCGGCCATGAATCCTGCGCCGAAAGCATGCCCGTTGACCGCGGCGATAGTGGGCATCTCGAAAGTGATGAGCCGGCTCATGAGCTTCATGAATTCATCGCCGAACACGTTCCGATCTCCGCCCTCCGGGTGCGCGTCCGGGTCGCTCACCCAGGCCAGGTCGAGCCCGTTGGAAAAGAACTTGGCGCTTGCGGACGTCGTCACCAGAGCGGCCGGCCCGCTGCTGGCGCTGACTTCGTCGAGGGCGGCATCAAAGCCCCGTACGAAGCTGGTGTTCCAGCGGTTTTCGTCGGCGGTCATGGTCAGGGTGAAGACGTCACCCTCGCGGTTCAGCTCGAACATTGGCGGCTCCGGTTGATCAACGGTGGGTCTGCATGAAGCCCTGAATCAGGGCGACCAGGGTGTCCGGCACGTCTTCCTGACAGAAGTGACCGACGCCTGGCAGCGGTACGATCGGCGCGTCCGGAAACAGGGCCCGGAAGTCGGCGCGAGCATGTTCCGCGGCAATGCCGAAGTCCATGTCGCCGGACGCCAGAAACGCAGGCTTGGCGCGCACCGCTTCGAGGTTGCCCTGTTGCAGACCGTCGAGAATGTACGGCCGCATGCGCCCGTAGTGCACATCGAGGGGGAACTCGATGCCACCGATGCAGCTGTCGCGATCCGGAAACTGCGCGCTGTAGGCGCGCAGCCAGGTTTCATCGACGGCGCTGCTGTTCTGAAACCCGATGATTTTCATGACGGAGAGCACCGTGGAACCGAGCTCGCCAAGGATTCCGCGCAGCGTGCCGGCTTCCTCATGCTTCTCGATCCACTGAAACCAGGGAGTCTTTTCAGCCGGCGGCGGCGTGCCGCCATAGCCGAACAGGGTGTTCATGAGAAACAGGCGTCGCACGCGCTCCGGGTGGCGGATCGTGTAGGCACCGGTGATGGGTCCGCCCCAGTCCTGGCAGACGAAGGTGATGTTCTCGAGCTTCAGATCGTCGATCAGCCGTTCCAGATTCTCGACGTGTGTCTGCAGCGTATAGGTTTGATCCTGCGGTGTCTCCGACTTGCCGAAACCCATATGGTCGGGAACGATGACGCGGTAATCGCGGGCCAGGGGCGGAATGAACTTGCGGTACAGGTAACCCCAGGTCGGTTCACCGTGCAGGCAGAGGATGACCTCAGCGTCCCGTGGTCCTTCATCAACATAGTGCTGCCGGAAGCCCGAGGCGGTGGAAAAATGCGGTGCGAAGGGCCAGGTACCGTCAAAGTCCTCATCAGCAGGAATCATGATGCGCTTCCCCGTACTGGTGTGCGTGAGTGAGTGGCAACGGCCGCTACTCTACACCAAGCGGGGCGGGCCGCTTCGCTCAGGCGGCGGGGGCTGGTTCGGCGTTGCCTTCGGGCTTGCGGGCGTCGCTCCGGCTTGCCAGGGAACGGGTGACGGCCATCAGTGCGGCAAGCCCGACCACGAGCAGCGTGCTGCCGGTCAGCAGGGCGTAGTCGATCAGCTGCAGCAGCACGTAGAGGGCAGCGTAAAGACCCACCTGCAGCGCCATGAATGCGCCGCCGCTGCGGCGGCTGCCGGTGATGCCCAGGGCATACCAGCCAAGCAGGCCGGCAATGATGGCACTTGCGCCGACGTAGGCAGGCAGCAGCGGCAGGTGTTCCGACAGCGATAGGAACACCAGGTAGAACAGCACCAGCGCCAGGCCGATCACGCCGTACTGCACCAGGTGTAGCCGCGTGCCGGTGAAGAGCTCGAAGCACAGCACGGTGAGATAGGTCAGGGCGATGAACAGCGCCCCGTATTTGATCCCGCGATCGACCACCGTGTACTGCGTGATCGGCTCGAACAGCTGCATGGCCGCGACCCGCTCGAGGAAGCGGAATTCCTGGCGAGCGGTGGAAAAGCTGCGCGGAACACCGCGCGCCAGAGCGCTGGTGGTCCAATCGGCACTGAATCCGGATGCGCGGATGGTGCGGTTCGCCGGCAGGTAGCTGCCCTCAAATTTCGGATGCGGCCAGGTTGATTCCACCTTGAGGTGTGTCTGATCGCCGAGCGGCGTTACGGCAAAACGGCTGGTACCGGCCAGCTTCAGCGTCAGCTGAAAACGAGCGTCCGGGTCCGGCAGCTGCGGATGATCCACGTGAACCCCGTTGCCGAGCCCGTCGACACCGCTGCCGGGCTTGAGGACAGCGGACCGGCTGCCGATGGTCAGCTCGCTGTTGGCACGGATGCCGCGCGGGTCGGCAATGCCGAGGCTCAGAAAAGCCTGGTCCCAGTGCACGCTGTGATGCGCGGCTTCGATGCTGCTCCGATCAATGGGCCCGAAGCTGCCGCTCAGCCTGACCTCGGCCAGGTACACGGGCACTTCGTAAATGCCCCGGCTGCGAAACTGGTGGGTCAGGGTCGCAGCAACATTGAGCTCTTCCGGCAGCACCACGTGCAGGGCTGACTGCAGCCGGGGCACGGAACCGGTCTTGGTGCGTTCCAGGACCTGATCCGTTGCCGGTATGACCAGCAGCGGACCGCTTACGGTCTGCGCGTGGGCGTAGCCCTGAGCGATGTCCGTCACGACGCTCTGGTAGTAGCGCTCGCGCTCGAAGGCGATGCCGTCGACGAGCGTCAACGGAACGAGCAACGTCAGCGCCAGCACGCCGACCAGGGCAAAGCGCAGGGACAGAGCGCTTTCTGCAGCGCTGCGGAAACCGTAAGGCAGGGACATGGCTCGGGCGCGTAGCTGAGGAGGCGCCACCATAGAAGGTCCGGCGCGTGGTTTCGTCCGCGCTGTTCCGCGGTTCCGTGCAGGCGCTGCGGAACAGCGTGCAGGTCCGGTGCAGGCGGTCGTGCGAGCCGCCCCCTGCGGGCTGCGCTACGGTCTGGTGGGCAGGTTGCTGCTCAGCCGGGCTGTAGCTGGCGGATCGCCTTCGAGTACATTGCGATGAGGCGCTGATCGGTGTCCCAGTCGCCGGCAGCCGCAAGGCGGTTGCCGCTCAGGCTGACCAGCAGGTCCTGCGCGCGGGCATCGGCTTTCTGCAGGCTCGGTACATCCAGCTCGTTCGCCAGCAGCGCGGTGAGGGCGGGTTGGATGCCGTCCAGGCAGTCGCCGCACAGGCGCAGCAGGTCATCGGTGGTGGCGTGGGCCTGCACGAAGCCGCAGAAGGCGGCGTAGATGTAGAGCGCTTCGAACCAGCGGAAGGCGTCGACGCGCGTTGCGTCGAGCGGCTGCAGGGCGGTGATGGGCACGTCGACGAAGTGCGCGCGCCCCTGGCTTAAGTCCCGTAGAAACTCGGGGGTATCGCGGCTCTCCAGCGTCAGGCCGGGGGCCGCGCGTTCCACCAGCCAGTAGCGGGCTCGAGCGCCGCGATCGCTTTTGACGACAAGCTGCTCGACGCTGTTCACCGCAGCGATCCAGGTCTTGCTGCCCTGCAGCACCTGACCATGGTCGGTCTCATGAAAGGCGACCGGGGGCAGGGGATCGACGGGAGCGCGGTCCTCGGAGACGGCAAAGGTGACCCAACCGCTGCCCGCGGCCTCCGGAAAAGTGGCGCGACAGGCGCTCTGGTAACCCGCGACAAAGACCCAGGCCAGCCGATCTGCGATGCGCCCCCCGAGCAGCGCCGCAACGAGCAGGTCATCGAGGATCGGAATGACCGCCGTCTGCCAGAGCTGGTGATAGTCGAGCTCCCGCGGCGAGGCGCGATCTCTGGTAGCCGCATCCTGCGCTGCGGCGGCGCGCTCAGCTGCTCCCGAGCCAGCCATGGTCAGCGATTGCCCTCCTGATCCAGATACTCGCTGAGCCCGTAGCCTTTGCGCCCGTCCTCCAGGGTGTACGCGGTCATGCCTTCGCCAACGTGCGTGTGGCTGCCCGCGCGGCGGTTGCGCAATGGGATGAAGCCCATGACCTCGCCGTTGAGCTCTCGACGGCGGCCATCCTCCAGGTCGAGGACCGCACTCAGGCTGCGGTGATAGCGCGTGCCCGGCTCATACGTCGTACTGACGACAGCCGAGTCGATGCGGACCAGCGACTGCCCCTCCTGGAACAGGCCGCGGCCGACGCCGTCACCGTTCGTCGTGACGATCATGCCGAGATCGTCGCCGAAGTTGCCGGTGAGCCAGCGATAGCTGGGGGTCGCCTGCCAGTAGCGGGGGCCCCAGGAATGATCCCGCAGACCCCAGCCGTTGATGGCCAGCTCTGGCTCATCGCCGAACCTGAGGGTGCCGCTGATGCGCATGTGCTGTTCCGTGTGAGCGCGGGCAAACTCATTGCCGTCACCGGGCTCGCCCACGTGACCGTAGAGCGGGCCGACGGCGGCGTGCTCGAGAATCAGGTGCACGGGTTGCCTCGGGTTGTCCTTGAAAGCGCGTCTCGGATCTGCCATGGCTCGCGGATCGGCCAGGCTCAGCAGGTCGCCTTGGAAGGTGGTCCGAAGCAGCTCCGCGGGTCGCAGGACCTCGATGTGGAGACCTCCCGCGTGCCACCCGGCGTTGTCAGCGATTTCCGGCTTGCCGTAGCTGAAGCGGGCCGAGCCATCTGGATTCCAGAGCATGATCGTGACCTCGGCATACCCCTCGTTGGCGCGGTTGCCGATGCGCAGAAAGCCACCCCGGTTCTGCGCGGGATCGAAGAAGTTGAAGTAGACCGACTCGTTGAAGTTCTCTTCCGGCCCGAGCTCGTGGGTGTAGTCGTCTTCCGGCCGGATGTTGCCGATGATCCGGATGCCACCGGGGGTGACGGTGCCGGCGGCGTCTTCAGCACGTCCCTCCGCTTCACGCCCCTCAGTTTCACGCCCGATTGTGCCTGCCACTGGCCTGCTCCCCCTTCGATCACCGTGGGCTGATGCGCCTCCGGATCCGATTAAAGCGCGATCCCGCAACCGGTTACAATGGTCCGACAAGGGGAAAGAACGAGGTGCGAACCGTGGCAACAGAACTATCCCGGGTCCGGCGCACCATCCAGCCGCTGGGTACCGACACCTGGCAATCGATTGCGGAGCGGGAGCTCGCCGGGGAATCCCTCGACAGCGCCGTGCAGCAGCTGCAGAGCTGGAACCTGCACGTGTTCATGCGTCCCGCCGCGCCAGAGACCTCGCCGCGAGTGGGTAATCCGATCCTGCCGAGCGATGTGATCTTCGTTGAGCCGCCCCTGAACGCCGGACAGCCGGGCTGATCGCACGGGAAGAACGGACAATGAGCGACACGGTGATTGATCGGGTACGGGTTGCCGCGGCTCACGATGGCGTGGCGGAACTGGTCGTCGTGCTGCGCCACGGGAACGGGGGATTGTCGGAGGTTGCGTTGGACCACGCTGGTGCGAGCGCGCTGCTGCGTTCGGCCGGGGTGGGGTCCGCGGATGAGCTTGCCGGTGCGAGCTGGGTACTCGTGCGTGACGCACTGACCGAATCTTGGAATCGAAACTAGTGTTCTGTCGCAGGTACGGACCGTGGGTGCGGCCCTGCACAGCAACTTCAGGGAGGTGAGCAGATGTTTGATCTGGTAATCGAAAACGGGACGATTGTTGATGGCACCGGTTTGCCGGCCTACACCGCCGATGTCGGCATTCGCGATGGTCGGATCGCACAGATCGGCCGGCTCGCGGGTCAGGGCCAGGAACGCATCGACGCAGCCGGGTGCGTCGTTGCGCCCGGATTCATTGATCCGCATACCCACTTCGATGCTCAACTGCTCTGGGACGGACAGGCCCGGCCGGCGCTCGCCCACGGCGTTACGACGATCGTGCCCGGCAACTGCTCGCTGTCGCTGGCACCGTTGAAGGCCGAGCACCGCATGAGGCTGGTCGGCATGTTTAATCAAATCGAAGAAATGCCCCGCGTAGCCTTCGAGCAGGGCGTGGAGTGGAACTGGGAAAGCTTCGAGG
>JBCDGJ010000123.1:0-14726 GCA_038757945.1 Pseudomonadota bacterium | reverse complement strand
CGCTGACCGCGATCTAATAAAGCAGGATGACGACTATGGCAGTCCCCGCAGACAGTTCCGCCCTGCCGCCGGCCATGCGTACGGCGCAGGTGGAACGCAACACGGCGGAAACGCAGATCAGGCTCGAGCTGAACCTGGACGGGACCGGCGAGAGCCGCTTCGAGACCGGCCTGCCGTTTTTTGAGCACATGCTCACGCAGATCAGCCGGCACGGCCTCATCGACATCGATCTCAAAGCGGTCGGAGATCTGGAAGTTGATGCACATCATACCGTCGAGGATGTCGGTATCGTGCTCGGACAGGCGTTCAGCCAGGCACTGGGTTCAAAGGCAGGGATCTATCGGTATGGCCACGCCTACGTACCCCTTGATGAGGCGCTGTCCCGGGTCGTGATCGATCTGTCAGGGCGTCCGGGACTCGAGTACCACGTGGCGTACACCCGGGCCCGGATTGGTGATTTTGATGTCGACCTGTTGCACGAGTTCTTTCAGGGGTTCGTCAATCATGCTCTGGTCACTCTGCATCTCGATAATCTGCGTGGGGTGAATGCGCACCACCAGGCAGAGACGCTCTTTAAAGCGTTCGGGCGGGCGCTGCGCATGGCCGTGACACCTGACCCCCGGATGGCCGGGCAGGTTCCATCGACCAAGGGAGTGCTCTAGTGATGGCGGTTGCTGATCCGACAGGGATGATCGAAGACAGGCAGACGAGATGCCAAGGAGTAGATGTGCAGCTCATTCCCGCTATTGATCTCAAGGATGGTTTGTGCGTGCGCCTGAAGCAGGGACGCATGGACGATGCGACGGTGTTCTCCAGCGATCCCGTTGCCATGGCCAGGCACTGGCAGGAGCAGGGCTGCCAGCGCCTGCACATTGTCGATCTGGATGGCGCCTTTGCCGGACAGCCGCGCAATCGCGACCTGATCCGGTCCATGACCGCAGCAGTAGCCGGTACCGAGGTTCAGGTCGGTGGCGGCATCCGTGATCTGGCAACGATTGACGCCTACCTGTCCGCGGGCGTTCACCAGGTCATCATCGGCACCCGCGCGGTTGACGATCCGCCGTTTCTTGAAGAAGCCGCTGAAGCTTTCCCGGGCCGGATCATCCTCGGCCTGGACGCGCGCGAAGGTCAGATAGCAACCGAGGGCTGGGACGTACTTTCCGACCAGTCGGCAGTACGCTTCGCACACTGGGCGGGTCAGCTGCCGCTCGCCGCGATCGTGTACACGGACATTCAACGCGACGGCATGCTGTCCGGCGTCAACATCCCTGCCACCGTCGAACTTGCCGAAGCGACGACGCTGCCGGTCATTGCCTCCGGTGGAGTCAGCACGCTGGATGATCTGCTCGCTCTGCGCGATGCCTTCGCCGACAGCAGCGGTACGCTGCTCGGCGCGATTACGGGTCGCGCGATTTACTCCGGCAGCCTGAACTATGCGGCAGGTCAGGCGCTGCTGGCTCGCACGGCGGCCTGAGCCACTGGCCGATCCGGTCGCTGATCGCGCTGCCGAAGTACGCAACCGGGTAAGACGGCTCCACCTCAAACGCTTTCTCACGGGCGGTGACCAGTACCCTGGCCTGCTCAAATGCCTCCTCGAGCGTCGGCAGATAAAGCAAAGAGTCCCGTAGGAAGGCTTCGCCGAAGTAGGTGAGGTCGCGGTCGTTTGAACAGCCGAAGGAGGTCCGATCGGGCGCTGCTGCGGCAATGATGATGCTCTCCGGGGTCGCAAGTTCCTCGATGAACGCGCCCGAGTAGCAGGCTGAAATGATCAGCACCCGCCAGCGGATGCCGGCGCGGTCGAGCGCGCGTCGCAGCGTCGCCGCGCTCAGATCCCGGACCGGTACCAGCCCGTTGGAGACTGCCAGGCTGGGATCGCGGGACCCGTGTGATGACAGCGCCAGCACCAGCAGGTCGTCTTCGACCTTCATGCGTTTGCCGAGCTCGCGCAGCGCGTAGGTCAGCGCCGCGCCGCTTGCGAGCGGGCGGGACGCCAGGTCACGCTGGTCGTTGATCAGCAACAGCGAACGTTCCTTCGTGCCGAAGCGTTCTGCCGCTACGCTGGCAGCAAACTTGATCTCCTCGGCAAATACCTTTTCCTCGCCATAGCCGGCAAAACCGACGAAGTAGGCTGAGTTGCCGGTCGCAGGATAGGCGAGCATCGACAGGGCGACATCGATGCGCGAGGGCTGGGCAAAGAGGATGGGCTCGAGCTCGCGCCAGAGTGTTTCTTCGTTGGCCGCCGCCGCGTTGTCGTAGTCGAGTAGCTCGGCCGGCCACCAGGCCGTGATATAGAAGCCGGTGGCCCGGTTCAGGCCCCCGAACAGGAGCGACAGGGTAACGAAGCAAAGCAGCAGCAGCCCGGAGACGTTGCTGTCGGCGGCCAGCCGACGGGTGCGGCGGGCAACCCAGATGCTGACGGCGAACAGCAGCAGCCAGCGCACGGCGTTGATCCAGCCTGCCGGCAGCAGCCAGTCGATCAGCGCATCGATTAGCAGGGCAATCGCTACCGCGCTCAGCAGCAGCGCCGCCGCGCGCCGCGTTCCGATCCCGGGTCGTGACAGCGCGCCGAGTCCGGCGATGGCCAGCAGCAGCAGCGCGACATGCCAACCGCCCTCCGCAAGCCCGGGCAGAAACAGGCGCGAGTCGGCATCGGCGCGGAACCAGTCGAGGAGCACCCAGGCGCTCGAGACAAAGACCGCAAGCACCAGCAGCCCGAACAGCGTCGGCACAGGCGCTGCGCTGGCCCGGGTGCTACCCTGCGCGTCGTCAGTGGGTACGTTCATTGCCGGCTGTCCGGCCATGGTTTCGGGCTTTGCTCCGCTCATGGTCCTCAGCATACTGGACCTTCGTCATAGAGCCGTGGAGCAGGCCCGGTATGGCAGATTCTGGGTCGCCGCCTCCAGCCCTGGCAGCGCCGGCGCTGGGGCAGCGCGTCCACGTCTGGGGCAACAGCAGCTCCGGCAAGAGCACGCTGGCGGCGCAGCTCGGCGAAGCCTTGCAGGTGCCGGTGGTCGAACTCGACGCGCTCAACTGGCTGCCGAACTGGGTCGGGCTCAACGCGACCGATCCCGATCGCCTCCGGTGCCGCATTCGAGAAGCAACGGCCGGGGACTGCTGGATCGTCGCCGGCTCTTATACCGACTACTGTCAGCAGACTTTCTGGCCGCGTCTGGAGACGCTGATCTGGCTCGACCTGCCGCGGCATCTGCTGCTGCGGCGCATGCTGGTGCGCTCCTGGCGGCGCTACCGCAGCGGAGAGCTGCTGTGGGGTACGAACCGCGAGTCCTTCTGGGGCCATTTTGCGGTCTGGAACCGCGAGCAGTCGCTGCTGTGGTGGATCTGGACCCAGCACGCGCGCAAACGGCGATCGCTGCTGCGGGTAATGAGTGATCCGAGTTGGGCACACATCCGGGTGATCCGCTTGACCAGTGCAGCGGAAGTAGAGGCATTTCGCGACGCGACGCTCCGGACAACCGCTTCTGGTGCCAGTCAGCCGCGCTGATCCTTCGGCGATTCCAGCACCATATAAGTGGTGATCGAGCGGACCTGCGGGAGGGTGCCCAGCACATCCGTGTGGAAGGTCTTGTAGGCAGCAGTGTCAGCAACTTCTACCCTTAGCAGGTATTCGACGTCACCGGTGACGTTGTGGCACTCGCGGACCTCCTCGGCCCGGGCGATAGCCTGCTCGAAGGCCCGCTGCGCGGCCTTGGTGTGGTTGTTCAGCCCGACGGCCAGGTACGCGGTCAGCGCCTTCCCCAGCAGCGCCTGGTTGATGCTGGCCCGATAGCCGCGAATGATGCCGCTGCGTTTCAGCTCCTGGACGCGGCGCAGACAGGCAGAAGGCGACAGGCCGACGGCATCGGCAAGGGCGAGATTGCTGATCCGGCCGTCTTCCTCAAGCACCTGCAATATCTGGTGAGTTTTTCGATCAGAAGTTTTCATTGATTGCTGTTCTATCGCCTTATTGACGCGACTTTGCAAGATAAATCCAGGAATTTCGACTCATAATTGTGTGGTGTTTACGCAGAATGCGTCTGACACACAACGCAGTGTCGCCCACGAACCGGAACAGACTCATGGCTCAGGAACTAGTCAGCCTTGTTGGATTCGCCTTCGCCGCCTCGATCACCCCGGGGCCTAACAACCTCATGCGGATGGCCTCGGGGACCAACTACGGGTTCCGGCGGACGTTGCCGCATCTGGCCGGTGTCGCCGTCGGCTTCGTGCTGATGCTGCTGCTGGTCGGTGCCGGGCTCGGCCAGCTGTTCCGGCAGTTTCCGAGCGTGGAGCTGCTGCTGCGGTCCATCTGCTTCGCTTACCTTCTGTATCTCGCCTGGAAGCTGGCGGCGACCCGTGCGCAGCCGGCGGCGGCCGGCGAAGGATCAACCGGCAAGCCGCTCAGCTTTCTGCAGGCGGCGCTGTTCCAGTGGGTGAATCCGAAAGCCTGGGCCATGGCGCTCACCGCCATGAGCGTTTACCTGCCGAGCGATACCCTGTGGTCAGCGTTGGCAGTGGCTCTGGTATTTGGTGCGGTCAACCTGCCCTGTATCAGCACATGGACATTGCTCGGTCTGAAGCTACGGGCATTTCTGCACAACGCGGTGCGCCTGAAGACGTTCAATGTCACCATGGCGCTGCTTCTGCTCGCGTCGGTGCTGCCGGTGCTGTTGCCGCGCGGTTGAATCCGGTGCAGCAGGCGGCCGAGGCTGCGCTCAGTCGGTGGCAACCAGCTCGCTGATGGTGACGAGCCGGATGTGTTCCGGGAGCGTCCCGAGTGCACGTTCGAGATAGCTTACCGACAGGGCGTTCGGGTGGGCGATCAGCACAGCGTGGCCGTTTTGCTGTACCAGCTTCAGCGCCCGCTTGAATTCGCGTTCCACTGCCGCCGGCGTGCGAATGTGATCGAGAAACACGTCGCGGCTGATGGTGGGCACACCCCATTCCTCAGCAATGCGGTGCGCTACCGTGTTCGGGGTGGTGCGGCTGTCCAGAAAGTACAGGCCCTGCTGCTGCAGGTGCTGCATCAGCCGGTGCATGGACGCAGGGTCTTCGGTCAGGCGGCTCCCGGTGTGATTGTTGAGCCCGACCGTGTGCGGCACTGCAGCCAGGTTGTCTGTGAGCGTCAGCTCAAACTCCGAGCCGCTCATCTCCTCGGTCAGGTTGCCCGGTTCCAGAAGCCCGTGCCGATAGGGTTGCATGGGCTGGTGCAGGATGACTTCCTTGCCTGCGGCTTGAGCGGCGTGACCAACGCTGGACGCGTTCGGTGCGCCCGGCAGGACGGCCAGGGTCATCGGGTAAGGCCAGTTGATGATCTGCTGATCGAGCATCGGGTGGTAGCCGAGGTCGTCCATGACGATCGCCAGCCGCAGCTCGGGCTCGACGATGGGTTCAGCGGACCGCAGGCTGTAAGCGACGCCCAGGTCGTCCTCAGCAACAGCGGTGCTGCCCAGGCACACACCCAGCCAGAACGTCATTACCGGCAGCAGACGGCGTTTCAAAAAACGGCACTCTCATTCAGGTTGTCGGGCCAGAAGCTCGCTACCGTCCTCGTGTCGTTTCGTGGCGTCAGCGATCGTCTGACGAATACGGTAGACGGCTTCTTCGAGAAGTGCTGTATCGAAATCGTTAATTGTGCCGTCGTCGGCAAAGGAAATGTCCGGTGCGATCCCACGCTGATGGATCGACTCCCCGTTCGGGGTCAGGTAGTAGGCTGTCGTCAGCTTGACCGCGCGCTGATCGCCAAGGCTCACCAGAGTCTGAACCGAGCCCTTGCCGTAGCTGCGCTCGCCGATCAGGGTTGCCCGTTGGTGATCCTTCAAGGCACCGGCGACGATCTCGGCCGCCGATGCTGAGCCGCCGTTAATGAGCGCGATCACCGGTGCGCCGTCTAGCAGGTCGCGACCGGCGGCGCGATAGCGTGAGCGGCTGCTCGGGAGCCGGCCCCGCGTCGTGACGATCAGACCCTCGCTCAAGAGCGCATCGGCCACGGTTACCGAGGCCTGCAGCACGCCGCCCGGATTGTTGCGCAGGTCCAGGATCAGTCCCCGCACGGCGGTCGGGCTGCCAGACTGCTCGTGGTCCCGCTGCAGCCGGCGAATGGCTCGGCGGAACTCGTAGCCGGTGTCGCTCTGAAACTGGCGGATGCGCAGATAGGCAATGCCCGGCTCCAGCCAGCGGTGGCTGACGCTGTCGATGCTGATGGTTTCGCGCACGAGCTCGAGCTTGAACTCGGCGCCGGCGCGACGCAGCTTCAGCGCTACTTCGCTACCGGGCTCTCCGCGCATGCGATCGATCACTTCGGCGAGACGCTGGCGCCGCAGCGGCTGATCGTCGATGGCCAGCAGCTGGTCCCCCGCCTGCACGCCGGCCCGTGCCGCCGGTGTGCCATCGAGAGGGCTGACGACGGTGAACTGCCCCTGGCTCACGCCCAGCTCAATGCCGATACCACCGAAGCGGCCGGTCGTTTCGACCTCCAGCGCATCGACCGCAGCGGCGTTCAGGTACTGCGAGTGCGGGTCGAGCCGATCCATCAAGCCGTTCAGCGCGCTTTCAAAGAGTTCTGTATCCGAGAGGGGCTCGACGTAGTTGCGCTGCACCCGGCGCAGCGCGGCTTCGAAGGCCGGCAGGTCCAGCTCCGGCGTGCCGCTGCTGCCGAGCCGCTGATGCGCGATCACGCCCAGGAACACGCCGCAGACGATGCTGAGCAGTATCGCGAGCAGGGTGGTAAAGCGTAGATGCATCCGACGCGTCTCTGGCTGGGCTGGAAACGGCCCCGGTCCAGTATGGGGGTTCAGGGTTGCCGCAGCCACCGGTTCGGATCCTGCGGCTTGCCGTTCTGTCGGACCTCGAAGTACAGGCCTGGGGTCGACTGCCCACCGGAAGTGCCGGCGGTGGCAATGACCTCGCCGCCCTCGACCCAGTCGCCGACCCCTTTGTTCAGGCCATCGACGGAGCCGTAAAGCGTCATGAACTGGCCGCCGTGGTCGACGATCAGCAGCTGACCGTAGCCGCGCAGCCAGTCTGCAAACACGACGCGGCCTTCGTAAACGGCCTGGACCTGGACCCCAGCCGATGCGGCAAAACGATTGCCCTGCCAGCGCAGCTCGGCGTCGCTCCGGGTGCTGCCATACCGATGCGCCAGCGTACCTGCTATGGGCCAGGGCAGGTTGCCCTGCTGCCGAGCAAACCGGTCGCCGTCCAGCTCGGTGCTGCGCCGCCGCAGCTCGACGAGCAGCGCTTCGAGGCGGGTGCGGTCGGCCGACAGGCGTTCACGCTGCTCGGTTTTGGTGACGACCTCGGCATCGAGGTCCGCGATCAGCTGCTGGCGCTGGCCGCGCTCCTGTTCCAGCTCCGCCACCCGTGCCTCGAGCCGCGCTTCATCGCGTTGTGCCTGCTCGCGCTGCGTTTCCAGCGCCCGCGCGTTCACCTCGAGCTCAGCCAGCGTGGCTTCGAAGGCTTTGACCGCGGCGACCCGGGCTGCGCTCAGATGGCCGTGATAGCGCAGCATGCGCTCGAGCTGATCAGGGGCCTGCTGGTTCAGGAGCTGTTTCAGCATGTCGTCGCTGCCGAGCCGTGCGGCCGACCGCAGCTGGCTGGCGATCCGTTCGGCCTGAACCTGCCGTCGGTCTTCCAGCGTGGCTTCCTCTGCGCGCAGGGCCTCGAGCTGCGCCTGCGCCGTGGCGACGGTCGCACGGGCCCGACGCACCGCCGCGATGGTATCTGCCACCCGGTCGTCGCGTTCCTTCAGCTCGGCCAGCAGGCGGATGCGCTTGCGGTCGGCGGCGCCGAACCAGGTGCTCAGATCGTTGAGCTCGCGCAGTATCCGTTCCAGCTCGGCGGCGGTCTGCACCGCGTCTGCGTCCGCTGCGCTTGCACCCGGCACCACAGGCAGCAGCACAAGGAGCGCGGCTACCGCGCAGGCATTCCGCAGCGCTCGGAGGACGGGCACCGCTGCGATCGGTCCGTAGCTCGCCGTGCGGAAGCTGTGGCTGGCGGTCAGGCGCTGCGCCGGCTGTCTTCGGCGGCAAGCGAGTGCCCGGTCATCTCCTTGGGCACCGGCAGATCCATGAGGTCGAGCAGGGTCGGTGCCACATCCGCCAGGGTGCCGCCGCTGGCGAGGCGCAACGAGCGGGGGCCTACGTAAACCAGCGGAACGGGCTCGCTGGTATGCGCGGTGTGCGGCTGGCTGGTCGCCGGGTCGGCCATCTGCTCGCAGTTGCCGTGGTCGGCGGTAATCAGCATCTGTCCGTCGACGCTTTCGATGGCTTCGACCAGCCGCGCAAGGCACGCATCCAGCGTCTCGACCGCAGTGACTGCGGCGTCGAAATTGCCGGTGTGGCCGACCATGTCGCCGTTGGCGTAGTTGCAGATGATGCTGTCGAAACGCTGGCTGCGAATTGCGTCGATCAGCTTGTCAGTGACCTCGACCGCGCTCATTGCCGGGGCCAGATCATAGGTCGGCACATCGGGGGAGGGGACGAGGATGCGCTCCTCGCCGCTGTAAGGCTCTTCGCGGCCGCCGGAGAAGAAAAACGTCACGTGCGCGTACTTTTCCGTTTCTGCTATCCGGAGCTGGGTTCGGCCCAGGTTGGCCAGGTACTCGCCAAAGCTGTTGGTCAAGGTCATTGGGCCGAAGGCAACGGTGCAGTCGATGTCGCTGGCGTAGCGCGTCAGCGTGACGAACTCGCCGTGCGCCACCGTCGACCGGCGCTCAAAGTCGTCGAAGTCGTCGTGCAGCAGCGCGCGGGAGAGTTGCCGCGCCCGGTCCGCCCGGAAGTTCATGAAGACCACGGCGTCGCCGTCCCGCATCCGCAAAGGCGGTTCGCTGAGCTCGTGGACTGCGGTGGGCTGTACGAACTCGTCGTTTTCGTCCCGGCCGTAGGCATCATCCAGCGCAGCGCTGGCGCTGGCGGCGTGGAACGGCGCTTCGCCACGCACGATGAGGTTGTAAGCGCGCTCAACCCGATCCCAGCGGTTGTCGCGATCCATTGCGAAGTAGCGTCCGCAGATGGAGGCCACGCGACCGGTACCGACCTTCTGGAACAGCGCTTCGGCGCGTTTGATGCTGCCGGCGGCGCTGCGCGGGGGGGTATCGCGGCCGTCGAGGAACGCGTGCAGGTAAATCTCCTTCAGCCCCGCGGCGGCAGCCATTTCGATCAGTTCGAAAATCTGCTCCTCGTGGCTGTGGACGCCACCCGGGGACAGCAGGCCCATAACGTGCAGGGCGCGGCCGTTGCCAGCCGCTGCTTTTATGGCGCGGGTCAGGGCATGGTTGCTGCGGAACTCACCCTGCTCGATGGCGCGGGTGATGCGGGTCAGATCCTGGTAGACAACCCGCCCGGCGCCCAGGTTCATGTGCCCGACCTCGCTGTTGCCCATCTGCCCGTCGGGCAGGCCGACGTCGAGGCCGGACCCGGAGATCAGCGCGTTGGGCCGCTGCGCGAGCAGGGCATCCCAGGTCGGGGTGTTGGCTGCAGCGATTGCGTTGGCGTCTGTTTCGGTTCGATGGCCGAAGCCGTCCAGGATCACCAGCAGGTTCACTTTGGCCATGGGTCAGCGCCTCGTTCGCCGATCGAAAGGCTCCGCATGGTACCAAAAACGCCTCTCCGGCAGGCGTGTATACTCGCGCCTTTTGTGAGTCGGTGCTTACCTTTCAGAGCGTGAGAGGGGCGCCCGGCAGAGAGCCACGGACACACCCTACAGATGGACCAACTCTTTGAATTCATTGGCAATCATCCGATTGCCGTGGGTATCTTCGTCACCCTCCTGATCCTCTTCATCCGCAACGAGACCCGGCGCGGTGGTGACGCCGTGAGCGTCCAGCAGCTGGTCGACCGCATGAACCGCGACCAGGCTGTTGTGGTCGATGTGAGAGATGCCGAAGAGTTCCGGTCCGGGCACATCGTCGGCGCAATCAATATTCCCTTTGCGAGCCTCGAATCGCGGCTCGGGGAGCTCGAACCACACCGCGCCAAGCCCCTCATCGTGGCCTGCAAAATGGGGCAGCACGGCAATGCCGCCGGCACCCTGTTGCGCAAGAACGGCTTCGAATCCGTGGCCCGGCTCACGGGCGGCATGATGGAGTGGCGCAATCAGAATCTGCCGCTGGTCAAGTAACGGCCGGCAACGATCGAAGGAGGACCCATGAGCAATCTGCAGCTGCGGCTCGAGCGCCTGTACCTGAAGGACAGCTCCTTCGAGGCACCCGGCGCTCCGGCGGTCTTTACCCAGCAGTGGAATCCGAATTTCCAGGTCGATATCAACTCGACGGTCAACGTCTTATCGGAGAACCGCGTCGAGGTTGTGCTCATGGCGACGATCGATGCCAAGCTGCCGGAGCTCAAAGAGGGCGCACAGACAGCGTTCATCGTCGAGGTGCAGCAGGCGGGCGTGTTCTTCATTGAGGGCGGGGATGAGGACATCCGGCGCCGGGCGCTCGGCACGGCGTGCCCGAACATGCTGTTTCCCTACGTTCGTGCCGCCATCGATGATCTTGTCGTCCGTGGCAGCTTCCCCGCGATCCAGCTTGCGCCGGTGAACTTTGATGCGGTGTTCCAGCAGGCGGAGCAGCAACGGGCGGCCCAGAGTGGGGGTGCCGACAGTGCTGGCGATGAGCCTGCCGGTCCCACCGGCGAGGTCCCGCACTAGCCGGCGGTTACAGCGGGCTGCGGGCCTTCACCGCAAACCCGGAAAACCGAGCTGACGCTGCACTTCGTAGGCCACCACGGCAACGGCGTTGGACAGGTTCATGCTGCGGGAATCAGCACGCATCGGGATCCGCAGCAGGTGCCCGAGGTCGAACTCCTGCCGTACCGCTGCCGGCAGGCCGCGGGTTTCCGGCCCGAATACGAGCACCGCATCGGTGGCAAAGCTGACCGCGCTGTAGGGGGTCGTGCCTCGGGTCGATAAGCCGTAGAGCGGGCGCCCGGCGAGCGCAGTCCGACAGGCGGACCAGTCCGCGTGAACCTGGGTATTGGCGAGATCCCGGTAGTCGAGCCCGGCCCGACGCACCCGTTTGTCGGAAAGCTCAAAGCCGAGCGGCTCGACCAGGTGCAGGCCTGCACCCAGATTGGCGCAAAGTCGCATGATGTTGCCGGTATTTGGTGGGATCTCCGGTTCGTAGAGCACGATCTCCATGGTTGGGTGACGCTCTGGATATCTGGACTATGCTTCTGGCATGAGGCATTTAAGCAGTGCGGGCGGCATTCGTGTGGGTTCGATCCACGCTTCGGCGGGTTTCAGCCTGCTGGAGCTGCTGGTGGTCGTGACGCTGCTCGGCGTTCTGATTGTCACCGCGTTGCCACGATTTCTGGATCGCGAAACCGGATCTGATACCGCCTATCTCGAACGTATAGCCGGAGACCTGGAAGCGGGCGCTGCGCTGTTCCATGCCCAGTGGATTGCGGCCGGCCGACCCGCACCGAGCGTTGCGCTGCCTGAGTTTGCGCCGCTGCGTGCGAGTGCGGCGGGTTATCCCTATGGGGTCGACGAGCAGGCCTATACGGGCCAGGGACCAACGACCGGTGAAGACTGCGCGGCGCTCTTTCGCGGGCTGCTGGGCGCCGCGGCACCCACGGTGGTGGCGGTACCGAGCGGTAAGGAAGTTGGTGCGCAGACCGCCGAGTTCACCGCGCTGGTGGCCGGCTCGGAGTGCCACTTCTTTCTGACCCGTGACGGCGCCAGCAGCGAGCTGTCGATGCTGCGCTACTACGCGGATCGCGGCCGCACGGCGCTCAAGCATCATGTGGCGTTGCCGCCGGCGGGTTGATCTGACCGTTACTGGTTGTCGAGCTCCGCGAGCTTGCGCGTCAGCGTGTTGCGGCCCCAGCCGAGCAGCTCTGCTGCGTCGCGCTTGCGGCCCCCGGTGTGGGCCAGCGCCGACTCGATGACGGCGCGTTCGAAAGCCGGCATAGCAACGTCCAGCAGCGGCACGTTGCTCCCCGTTGCCAGATAACCGCTCGCCCAGGCACGCAGCTCGTTCTGCCAGTTGCCGGATGCCTGTGGCGTTTCTCCGCCGTCGGTCTGCTCGAGAAGCTCCGGTGGCAGATCGTCGACATAGATTTCCCGGCCTGAAGCCATGACCGTCAGCCAGCGACAGGTGTTCTCGAGCTGCCGCACGTTGCCCGGCCAGGGCAGCGCAGCAAGGAATTCTGCGGTTTCCTTGCGCAGCTCCTTCATTTCGCCGCCGAGCTCTTTGGCTGCGGCGGCGAGGAAATGCCCGGCCAGCAGCGGGATGTCCTCGCGCCGTTCCGCGAGCGGCGGCACGTGCACCCGAATTACGTTGAGCCGATGGAACAGGTCTTCGCGAAACTGGCCCTGCTGCACGCGCTGTTCGAGGTGCTGGTGCGTTGCCGCGATGATGCGCACATCGACTTTGACCGGCGACAGTCCACCGACCCGGTAGAACTCACCGTCGGCAAGCACGCGCAGCAGCCGGGTCTGCGTGTCGGCGGGCATGTCGCCAATCTCATCGAGGAACAGCGTACCGCCGTTCGCCTGCTCAAAGCGCCCTTCACGGCGCGCGTTGGCGCCGGTGAACGCGCCTTTCTCGTGCCCGAACAGTTCCGACTCGACCAGCTCGCGCGGAATGGCCGCCATGTTCAGCGCGACGAAAGCGCTGCCGGAGCGCGGGCTGTGCCGGTGCAGCGCGCGGGCGACCAGTTCCTTGCCGGATCCCGAGGCGCCGCTGATCAGCACCGTGACGTTGGACGTGGCGAGCCGGCCGATGGCCCGGAAAACCTCCTGCATGGCGGGTGATTTGCCGATGATCTCCGCCGACGGTGCGGTATCCGTCGGCCTGCTGTCGCCGTTTTCCTCCGTGTGCTTGATGGCGCGCTGGATCGTGCCGACCGCATCGTCTACATCGAAGGGCTTAGGCAGGTACTCGAAGGCACCGCTCTGATAGGCGTTAACCGCGCTGTCGAGATCGCTGTGGGCGGTCATGATGATGACCGGGAGCCCGGGGTAGGCTTCGTGCACATGTTCGATGAAGGCAAGCCCGCTCATGCCGGGCATCCGCACGTCGGAGATGACCGCCAGCGGCCGCTCCTCCTGCAGGTGGTGCAGGGCTTCATCGGCGCCGGAGAATGCTGCGATCTGAATGCCGGCCTGGGTCATGGCGCGTTCCAGTACCCAGCGGATCGAGCGATCGTCGTCGATTACCCAGACTCGTTTCGTCATGACTGCTCCAATATCGATTGCTCGGCCGAGCCGCTGTCCGTGGGCTGAGAGAGGTCTTCTGCAGCGGGCGTCAGCGCATGCGTCGCCTCGACCGGCAGGTAGACGGAGAACCGGGTCTGCCCGGCCCGGCTTTCGCACTCGAGGGCGCCGCCGTGCTGCGCCATGATCTGCTGGGCGATTGCCAGGCCGAGCCCCGTGCCCTCCGGGCGACCGCTGATCATGGGATAGAAGATGCGGTCATACAGCTCCGGCGGGATGCCGGGGCCGTTGTCCGTGACGTCGATCTGTGCGACCAGGCGGTGGCGGACGGTGCCGATCGTGAACTGCCGGACAACGCGGGTCTGCAGCGTGATCGTCGGGTCCTCCGTGTCGGCCAGCGCCTGCGCCGCATTGCGGACGATATTCAGGATGGCCTGCACCAGCAGGCTCTCATCGGCGGCAACGTCCGGCAGGCTGGGATCGTAGTCGTGCCGCAGCTGAATCCGATCGCCGTACTCGGCTTTGATCAGCTGTGCGACCCGTGCCAGGACCCGGTGCACATTGATTGGTGTAATGCGTGGCTGCTGGATTGGCCCCAGCATGCGGTCGACCAGCGCGGTCAGGCGATCCGCTTCCTCGATGATGATCGTCGTGTACTCGTCCAGAACCTCGCCATTCGGCAACTGTTCCAGCTGCCGCGCGAGCAGCTGCGCGGCGCCACGGATTCCGCCCAGCGGATTTTTGACCTCATGAGCCAGCCCGCGGACCAGCTTGCGCGAGGTTTCCTGCGCATCAACCGAGCGATCTTCGCGGTTGATGCGCAGCAGCCGATTGATCTCCAGCATTTCAACCAGCAGCAGCTGCTCTTCGCGCAGGGGTGTAATCGTGTAGTCGACCCGGGTGTTGCTGCCGTCGCGCAGCAGCAGCGTGGCATCGCGGCTGGTGGCAGCGCGGTTCTCGTCGAGCAGCGTCAGCATGGCTGACGCGGCCCGCTCCTTATCGGTAAAGAGATTGTCGACGTGGGTGCCAGCGGCGCTGTGCAGGCTGGTACTCAGGAGCGCTTCCGCGGCTGAATTCAGGTAGATGACGGACAGGTCCCGGCGCAGCAGCACCACCGCGGTGGTCTGGTGTTCCAGGGTCAGCTGCCATAGTCGCTCAGCCTTCATTCGCTCCGTCTCCCGCCCCGTCTCCCGCGGGCATGCACAATAATAGTGCGCCATCTGGCGCAGCGTCGACCCATTCTGGTGCGACAACGGGTTGCGCTCATTATCGGATCTGAAGCGGTCTACGACTTCGAGATGGCTGTCCGCGAGCGTGACCCAAAAAGCCGCATTGCGAGCGGTGGCGGCCGGCTGCCGACCGCGGAGGGCCGGACACAGCAGGGACCGGCGCTGCCTTCGCCGTTTGGTCAGGAACAGAACAGCAAGAATCAGTCCACTTTGCTGGACAACGCGGGTCCGGAGCCTGACCGGGTCAGCGGTCCCGAGCGGCGGGCGGGCGGTTCAGCACACCGAACGGACGCTACCGGTGTCGAGCTCCAGTCCGGCTCAAGGCGGCGCGGGCGGCGG
>JBCDGJ010000122.1:0-14737 GCA_038757945.1 Pseudomonadota bacterium | reverse complement strand
TTTGCTGAAACCAATCCTGCGCTGACCTTCGATCGCGGCGCGGCCCGCGGCCAGCGCCTGAACATTCCCGCCGGCACTGCGGTTCGGTTTGAGCCCGGCCAGCAGCGAACGGTTACGCTGGTCCCGTTCGCCGGGCGGCGTCGGGTGTTCGGGTTTCGCGGCGAGATCATGGGCGCGCTGGACGACAGCACATGAGCGGCATCAGCCGGCAGGCTTATGCGGAGATGTTCGGGCCGACGGTTGGAGACCGGGTCCGCCTCGGCGATACGGCGCTGGTCGTCGAAGTCGAACGGGATCTCACCGTTTACGGGGATGAGATCAAATTTGGTGGTGGCAAGGTCATCCGCGATGGGATGGGCCAGAGCCAGCTGGGCAGCGCAGACGTGGTCAACCTGGTGATCACCAACGCGCTGCTGATCGACCACTGGGGCATCGTCAAGGCCGACATCGGCATCAAGGATGGCCGGATCCACGCGATCGGCAAAGGCGGCAACCCGGATACGCAGGCTGGCGTCGAGTTTGCCGTCGGGCCGGGCACGGAAGTGATTGCCGGCGAAGGCATGATTCTGACCGCCGGGGGGGTCGACGCGCACATCCACTTCATCTGCCCGCAGCAGATCGAAGAGGCGCTCATGTCCGGCGTGACGACCATGCTCGGCGGTGGCACCGGACCGGCGACGGGGACCAATGCCACCACTGCGACGCCGGGGCCCTGGAACATCAGCCAGATGCTGCGTGCGATCGATGCGTTTCCCATGAACATCGGCCTGCTGGGCAAAGGGAATGCCAGCGTTCGGCTGCCGCTGGAGGAGCAGGTGGCGGCTGGGGTCATGGGGCTGAAGCTGCACGAAGACTGGGGTACGACGCCCGCGGCGATCGATACCTGCCTTACCGTGGCGGAGGACATGGACATTCAGGTGGCCATCCACACCGACACGCTGAATGAGTCGGGCTCCGTCGAAGATACCCTGGCCGCCTTCAAGGGGCGCTCGATCCACACCTACCATACGGAAGGCGCGGGCGGTGGCCATGCGCCCGACATCATTCGGGCCTGCGGTGTGCCACACGTGCTGCCGTCGTCGACCAACCCGACGCGGCCTTACACGGTAAACACCGTCGATGAGCATCTCGACATGCTCATGGTCTGCCACCACCTTGATCCGAAGATTCCCGAGGACGTTGCGTTCGCTGAATCCCGCATCCGTCGGGAAACCATCGCGGCCGAGGATATCCTGCACGATCTCGGCGCGTTCTCGATGATTGCCTCCGACAGCCAGGCCATGGGCCGGGTTGGCGAAGTGATCTGTCGGACCTGGCAGACCGCCCACAAGATGAAGGTACAGCGCGGGCCGCTGCCGCAGGACGACGACCGCGCGGACAATTTCAGGGTACGCCGCTACATCGCCAAATACACGATCAATCCCGCGCTGACGCACGGTCTGGCCCACGAGGTCGGCTCCGTCGAAGTTGGCAAGCTGGCGGACCTGGTGCTCTGGCGACCGGCGTTCTTCGGCAGCAAACCGTCGCTGATCCTGAAGGGTGGCATGATCGCCGCTGCGGCGATGGGCGATCCGAATGCGTCGATTCCCACCCCGCAGCCCGTGCACTATCGACCCATGTTCGGTGCCTTTGCCGGAGCCCGTCACGCAACCGCGCTCACCTTTCTGTCCAAGGCGGCCCTGGCTGCCGGTGTCGGCGATCGCCTCGGCCTGGCCAAGCGTCTTGCGGTAGCCCAGAACGTCCGCACCGTGACCAAGGCTGACATGGTGCTGAACGATGCGACGCCCGATGTCACGGTCGACCCCGAAACCTATGAAGTCCGGGCTGACGGCGAGCTGCTCACCTGCGAGCCGGCGACGGAGCTGCCGCTGGCGCAGCGCTACAGCCTGTTCTGAATCGCGGATGAGCACTACCGCAGCGACAGACATCCCGGTATTCGACGAACTCAGCCCGGCCCCGCGAGCGTCGGTTGCCGATACCGCCCGCCATCGGGTTGCGCTGCCCTTCGCGGATCGCCAGCGCAGCCGGCTGCGGATCGAGCTCAGCGGCGGCGGAGCGGCGGGCATCAAACTGCCGCGCGGAACACTGCTGCGCGATGGCCAGTGGCTGCGCAGCACGACGGCGACCAGCTGGCTCGAAGTGACAGCGGCTCCGGAACCGGTGTCCATGTTGCGGAGCACCGATCCCGAGCAGCTTGCGCGTGCTGCGTACCATCTCGGCAACCGTCATGTCTGGGTGCAGATCGGTCCCGGCTGGTTGCGCTACCTGGCCGATCCGGTGCTCGACCAGATGCTCCTTGGGCTCGGTTTTGGTGTGGAGCACGCTGACGCACCCTTCGAACCGGAAGCGGGCGCCTACAGCGCCGAGCACGGTCACCTGCATGCGCACTAACGCGGCACACGCGCGCCTGTGGCAATTGATCAGCCCGGCGTTGCCGGTGGGGGGCTACAGCTTCTCCCAGGGGCTTGAGACCGCCTGTGCACTCGGTTGGCTTGCCGATGCCGACGCGGCAGGCGACTGGATCCTGAGTGTCGGCGAACGCAATCTCGCTGGCCTTGATCTTCCCCTGCTGGCTGAGCTGTGGGGGGCGTGCAAAGCGGGCGAGAGCGACCGCTGGCAGGCGCTGAACCGGCTGCTGCGCGCACACCGGGAAACGGCGGAGCTGCGCGACGAAGATGGTCAAAGCGGAACAGCGCTGCTGAAGCTGTTGATCAGCCTCGAGCTGTGTACAACAGAGCCATGGCTGGACGATGGTTGCCCGCCAACCTTTGCCGGCGCTTTTGCCCTCGCAACTGTCGCGCTCGATATCGATCGCGACGCCGCGCTTGCCGGCTATGCCTGGGTCTGGTTCGAAAATCAGGTGGCGGCGGCGATCAAGCTGGTGCCGCTGGGACAGAGCGAGGGGCAGCGCCTGCTGCTCCGCTGCGGTGCCGAGTTGGACGAGCTGGTCAGTCGGGCACTGGAGCGGTCGTTGTCGGAAGTAGGCTCCTCGCTTCCAGGGCTGATGCTGGCAAGTGCAGCTCATGAGGTCCAGTACAGCCGACTTTTTCGATCTTAATCAAATGGTTAAAAGGAAGTCTTGATGGCTGATGTATTGCGTGTGGGGATCGGCGGACCGGTAGGTGCTGGCAAGACGACGCTGGTGGAGGCGCTGTGTCGAGCCCTCAAAGACCGGTATGACCTGGCCGTTGTCACCAACGATATCTACACCCAGGAGGACCGCGAAATCCTTCTGCGGACCCAGGTGCTGTCGGAAGATCGCATTCTCGGCGTTGAGACCGGCGGTTGCCCGCATACCGCTATCCGCGAGGATGCCTCCATTAACATCGCTGCCATCGATACGATGACCCAGCGTCATCCCGGCCTGGAGCTGGTGTTTGTGGAGAGCGGCGGTGACAACCTGAGCGCTACTTTCAGTCCGGAGCTGGTCGATCTCACGCTGTACGTGATCGATGTCGCGGGCGGTGAGAAGGTGCCGCGGAAAGGCGGGCCGGGTATTACCCGTAGCGATCTGCTGATCATCAACAAAACCGACCTTGCGCCTCATGTCGACGCGTCGTTAGAAGTCATGGCCGCCGACGCGGCCCGCATGCGCGGAGAGAAGCCGTTTGTTCTGTTGAGCCTGAAGACCGATCCGTCGGGCCTCGATCAGGTCTGCCGCTTCATCGAACGCGAGGGTCTGCTCGATCTGGCCGCGACCGGGTAGCTGGCGAGTGTCTCGGCCGCACCGGGACATTTGCTTCAATCCTTCTGCTCCCGAATCTGAATCTAAGGCACTCCCCAACATGAAAAGAATCCCGCGTATTGTCCGAAAGCAGAGACTGTTCCGCAGTTCCATTGCGGCGGCGTGCTGCCTGTGCCTGAGCCTGCTGGCTTGCAGTGCCGCGGCTGAGATCACTCCCCGTTGGGCGCGCTATCCAGCACTGTCGCCAGACGGAGAGACCCTGGTGTTCACCTACCGTGGTGACCTCTGGCGGGTGGCTGCCACCGGGGGCACGGCGGTCCCGCTGACCACCGGTGAAGCGCACGATTACAGGGCGGTCTGGAGCCCGGATGGTCAGCACCTGGCCTTCGCCAGCAACCGCAACGGCAGCTTCGACGTGTTCGTGATGCCGGCCACCGGCGGTGCTGCGCGCCGTTTGACCACGCACTCTGCCGATGAGCGGCCCTTCACGTTCACGGCGGACGCGGATGCGGTGCTGTTTGGTGCAGTCATTCAGGACGCGGCCGGCAACCGGGGCTACCCGACTCGCGCCCAGCCTGAGCTGTACTCGGTGCCCGTTGCCGGCGGGCGGGTGACGCAGGTGCTGACGACGCCGGCCGAAGCGGTGCAGGTCCATCCGGATGGCAAGACTCTCTTGTATCAGGACAACAAGGGCTATGAGGGCGAATGGCGCAAACACCATACGTCTTCGATTGCCCGCGATGTCTGGACCTACGATCCGGCAAGTGGAGAGCACCGGAAGCTTACGGCTTTCGCCGGCGAGGACCGAAACCCGGTTCCCGCGCCCGATGGCAAGACCGTGTACTACCTGAGCGAAGAGAGCGGCACCTTCAACGTGCACCGGGTGGCACTCGAAGGTGGGCCGTCCGAGCAGCTGACGGCGTTTGCCGGACAGCCCGTTCGTTCGCTGTCGCTGGCCACGAACGGCACGCTCGCCTTCAGCTGGGGTGGTGAGCTGTACACCGTTGTAAGCGGCGCCGATCCGCAACGGGTGCCGATTTCCATTCGTACCGATGTTCCTCGCCACGGCCGTGAAGTGGTGGCCGTTACCGGCGCATCCAGCCGTCCGGTTCTGTCGCCAGATGGCAAAGAGTTGGCGTTCGTCTACCGCGGAGATGTGTTCGCTACCGCTGTGGCCAGCGGCATGACTCGGCAGATCACCAGCTCCGCCGGACGCGAGCGGGATGTCACTTTCTCGCCAGATGGTGCCGCCATCGTTTACGCCGCGGAGCGCGACGGCCGCTGGGGCATCTACCAGACGACCCGGGTGCGGGCGGAGGAAAGCTACTTTTTTGCCGCAACGCTGCTCGAGGAGGCACCGCTCGTTGTCGGCGAGTTGCCCAGCTCGCAGCCGACCTTCGCGCCGGACGGGCAACGGCTCGCCTACATCGAAGACCGGAACACCCTGAAGCTGCTGATGCTGGATTCCGGTGTGGTCAGCACGCTGCTGACACCAGCCCACATCTCGGCGACGCGCATCGGGGGCCAGCACTTCCGCTGGAGCCCCGACGGCCAGTGGATCCTCTTCGATCAGTCCGTGCCCGGAGTCATGCCGGGGGAGGTTGGGCTGGTTCGTGCTGATGGCAGCGACGAGGTGATCAACCTGACCCGAAGCGGGTTCGGCGACAGCACTGCGCAGTGGGTGCTTGGCGGAGCAGCGATCATCTGGTTCAGCAATCGCGATGGGCTGAAGTCCGTCGCGCAATCCGGCACCAGCCAGAGCGACGTCTACGCCATGTTCCTCACACGCGATGCCTGGGATCGTCACCGCCTGAGCGAAGATGACTATGCGCTGCTGACCGAGCTCGAAGCAGATGATGAGGCGGATACCGAAGCAGCGGCGGATGATACGGGTGCGGACGACGAGCCCGCCGCTGTCGTGGTGGCGCCGGTAGCGCTCGACCTCGCCCGCGCGGAGCTCAGGGTGGATCGGTTGACCGTGCACTCGGCCAATCTCGATGACGCGCTGCTGAGCGATGACGGGGAAACCCTCTACTACCTTGCACGGTTCGAGAAAGGCTCGGATCTCTGGTCGACGGCGCTGCGCAGCGGCGAGACGGTCAAGCTGGCGGCCCTTGATGCTGGTGCGGCCGAGATGCTCTGGAGCGAGGACCGCGAGCACCTGTACGTCCTCGTTCAGAGCAAGGCGGACCGCTACAACCCGTCAGCGGCTGGTAAGCTCATTAAGGTCGCCGTGGCAAGCGGCGACACCGAGGACGTTGCCATCGATGGAGAGATGATCCTGGATCGTCAGGCGGAGCTGAAGCAGATGTTTGAGCACGTCTGGCATCGCACTAACGAGACCTTCTACACGGCCGGATTTCACGGTGCGGACTGGGCCCGGCTGAAGGACATCTATGCGGCTTATGTGCCACACGTTGGCAACGCGCACGAGTTCGCCGAGCTGCTGGGCGAACTGATGGGAGAGCTCAATGTGTCCCATGCCAACGTGCGCTATCGCGCTCCGAGCGAGACCGGCGACGCCACCGCCGCGCTTGGTGTCTTCTATGATCAGCAGTACCTGGGGTCAGGAGCGCGGATCGTGGAGGTGATTGCCAACGGCCCCCTGGACCAGAGTGGTCTCACCATTGAAGCGGGCACGCTGATCGAAGCCATTGATGGCGCGACGATCACCGCAGAACAGAACATCGATGCGCTGCTCAACCGGCGGGCCGGGCGGCGAACGCTGGTCAGCCTGCGTCAGGGTGCTGAGCGCACCGACGTGGTCGTCGTACCCATCGACAGCGGCGCCGAAGCCGATCTGCTCTATGAGCGCTGGGTGCGCCGCAATCGCGAAGAAGTCGACCGCCTGAGCAAGGGTCGGCTCGGCTACATTCACATTCCGAGCATGAACGACAGCGCCTATCGCACCGTGTTTGCGGAAGCGTTGGGTCGCTTTTCGGATCGTGATGGCCTTGTCGTCGATACCCGTTTCAACGGCGGCGGCGACCTGGTGGCGGATCTCGCCATGTTTCTCTCGGGCGAGCGATTCTTCGACTACACGACGGACCGTCGCAGCAGTGGCTACGAGCCGAACTTCCGCTGGACCAAACCGAGTGTCGCCATCGTGGGCGAGTCGAACTACAGCGACGGGCACTGCTTCGCCTATGCCTACCAACACCTGGAGCTTGGTTCGCTCGTCGGCATGCCGGTGCCGGGTACCTGTACCTTTGCCGGTTGGGAGACTTTACCCAACGGCGTGAACTGGGGCGTACCCGGCCTCGGCGTCAAGACGGCGGATGGGGTGTACCTGGAAAACCTCGCGACCAATCCGGATCTGGTCGTCGAGAACGAGTTTGCCGCCCGCGCGGCAGGCACGGATCAGCAGCTGGAGGCCGCGGTTGCCGAACTGCTCGAACGCCTCCGCTGAGCTCGTTCGATCTGGCTGCCAGGCTTGCAAGCCTGGCTTGCAGGCTCGCACCTAGCCGCGGCTCGATGCGGTTGGCAGCGCGAGCGGCAGGAACCAGTAGTTCAGCACAGCGGGCCGACCGGCGCGTTCGGCGCTGCGCCGTGAGGCGGGGTTGTTGTGCGCGATGGTACCGATAAGCAGGGCGTCCTGATCGTCTGTCGAGAGCTGCTCGGCGAGCAAACACTGCGCGGCGCGGGCAAGGCCATGGCCCTGAAAGCGCGGGCTCACCACTTCCTCGTAGACAACCTGTCCCTGAAGAAACTCGATGCTGTCCGGCGCACACGCGATCAGCCCCGCAGTGTCGTCTGCGACGGTGATCAGGCGTGCCTTGCCGTGCTCGAGACACCAGTCCAGCCCTGCGGCATCGAGAGCCGTAATCTGCCGGCCGAGGGCCGGCTGTCGCCGCCGAACGTCCGCGTGTACTGCATCGATCAGGGCCAGCGCTGCAGCGGCATCATCCACAGGGCGCAGCCTTAAATCGCTGGCTGGTGCGGTGGCGGGCATCTCGCTGCAGCGCGCAGCGTGGAGACTCATGTCAAGCCGTGCGCCGGGGAACCGCGGCGCCGCGGGGCGCAGCACCCGCACGGCCGAGGGGCGAAACATCGACCATTCGCTGGCGATCCGCGGGAGCCACTGTTCCGGATCAGGACCGTCCCAGGCGAGAAGCTCGACAAACGGCAGCGCCGGGTCGCGGTTGAAGAAACGGATGCCGGCGAGGGCCCGGCCCTCGGGCCCGTCGATCAGGCGCTGCTGGTAGGCATCCGGCGGCGCATCGTAGTGTGTGTAGACGTGGCTGAAGGCGGCTGCAAAGTCGGGATCGCTGATGCGGTGCTGTTGCAGTTCGATCCACTCGCCGAGCCAGCGGGTTCGCGTCTCTTCCGGAACCGGCAACGGAACCGCGCGCAGCGCGGACAGCGAGTCGAAGGGGAGCGGGATGGACATCGGCGGGCCTCGAAAGCCAGTTAGACGGTCAGATACTGCTGCACGAGCGATTCCGAGAGATCGTCGATCATCCCCTCGGCGACCTTAGCGCCACGGTCCATCAGCGCGAAGCGATTGGCCACGCGGCGCGCAAACGCCAGCCGCTGTTCCACCAGCAGCACGGTCAGCCCGAGCTCCTGATTCAGCCGCTGAACAATCGAGCCGATCTCGGTGACGAGGTTGGGCTGGATGCCCTCGCACGGTTCGTCCAGCAGCAGCACCTTGGGCTCCAGCACCAGCGCCCGCGCAATCGCCAGCTGCTGCTGTTGCCCCCCGGACAGGTCGCCACCGCGACGGTGGGCCATGGTCTGCAATATTGGGAACAGCTCGAAGAGATAGTCCGGAACCATCGATCCGCCGGTGGCTAAGAGCGGTACCCGAAGATTTTCCGCGACCGTCAGCAACGGAAAGATCATCCGCCCCTGGGGAACGTAGCCGAGCCCGGTGCGGGCCCGCTGATCAGGACGGGCGCGGCTTAGGTCCTCGCTGTCCAGCGTCAGCGAGCCGCTGCGGATCGGTAGCTGGCCCATGATGACGTTCAGCAGGGTCGTCTTGCCCACTCCGTTGCGTCCCATCAGGCATAGACAGTCCCCGCGCTCGAGCTCCAGGCAGAGATTCCTGAGCGTATGGCTGCTGCCGTAGTACTGGTCGACGTGGTCAACGGTGAGCATCAGCTGCCGGTCATCCGCTTTCTCCCAGATACACCCGACGCACGTGGTCGTCCTCCTGCAGGCTGGCCATGGCGCCTTCCGCCAGCACCGAGCCCTCATGCAGCACGGTCACCTTCTGCGCGATGCTGCGAATGAACGCCATATCGTGCTCGACCACGACGACCGAGCGGTCGCCAGCAAGGCGGGTCAAGAGCTCTGCGGTGCGGTAGATCTCCTGCTGCGTCATCCCGGCCACCGGCTCATCGACCAGCAGTAGCTTCGGCTGCTGGGCGAGCAGCAGGCCGATTTCAAGCCACTGCTTCTGACCGTGAGAGAGCTTGCCGGCGGGAGCCTCCAGGTGGTCGAGCAGTCCGATCTCGTCTGCCAGCGCAGCAATCGCATCGCGTTCCTCGCCGCTCTGTTGGTGGCGCAGCGTCGCCCAGACCGACTTGCCGCTGGCGCCCTGCGGGGGGCGCCAGGCCAGGCTGAGGTTGCCGGCGACGGTATGCCGCTCGAACACGCTCGGTTTCTGAAATTTACGGCTGATCCCTAGCTCGACGATCTCGTGCTCGCTGCGGGTCAAGAGGTCGATCTGCTGACCGAACCAGGCCGACCCGCTGTCCGGTCGCGTCTTCCCGGTGATCACATCCATCAGCGTTGTCTTGCCGGCGCCGTTGGGGCCGATGATGCAGCGCAGCTCGCCTGCATCGACGGTCAGCGACAGCGCGTTCAGCGCCTTGAACCCATCGAAGCTGACGCTGAGATCCTCGAGGTACAGGATGACGCCGTGGGAGACGTCGAGGCCGGGCTCATCAATGCCACGATACTCGGTCATGCCGGGCTGCTGTCGGTGGCTACGGCTCGTCGGCGCCGCAGCAGGCCGGCAATGCCCTGCGGCAGATACAGGGTAACGAGCACGAAGACGGCGCCGAGCACAAACAGCCACACCTCCGGCAGCACCGCGGTGAACGTGGTCTTCAGGTAGTTGACGAGCAGCGCGCCGAGCGCTGCACCCCAGAGCGTGCCGCGGCCACCGACGGCAACCCAGACCACGATTTCAATTGAGTTCAACGGCTGGAACTCCCCCGGATTGATGATCCCGACCTGTGGCACGTAGAGCGCACCAGCCAGCCCGGCGAGGGCGCCGGAGAGGGTAAACAGCCAGAGCTTGAACCACAGAACGTCGTAGCCGGCGAAGCGAACCCGGGACTCGGCGTCGCGGAGCGCCACAACGACCTGCCCGAACTTGGAGCTCACGACGTAGCGGCGGAGGAGGAAGGTCACCACGAACACAGCCACCGTTGCGAGGAACAGGGCGCAGCGGGTGCTGCTGGCGCTGAGATCGTAGCCAAGCAGATCCTTGAAGTCCGTCAGCCCGTTATTGCCGCCAAAACCGAGCTCGTTGCGGAAGAAGGCCAGCATCAGCGCGTAGGTCAACGCCTGGCTGATGATGGAAAAGTACACCCCGGTAACCCGCGAGCGAAATGCCAGCCAGCCGAACAGGAACGCCAGCAGCCCGGGCACTGCCAGCGCCATGACCAGCGCGAACGGAAAGCTCGAAAAGCCACTCCAGTACCAGGGCAGCTCCTGCCAGTTCAGGAACACCATGAAGTCCGGCAGCTCTGGGTTGCCGTACACGCCGCGGTCTCCGATCTGGCGCATCAGGTACATACCCATGGCGTAGCCACCGAGCGCAAAGAACGCGCCATGTCCGAGGCTCAGGATGCCGCAGTAGCCCCAGATCAGATCGAGTGCCAGTGCCAGAATCGCAAAGCAGAGGAACTTGCCGAACAGCGCCACGGCGTAGTCGGACAGCGCGAGCGGTGAGCCGGCAGGCAGGCCAAGGCTGAGGAGGGGCACCAGTACCGCCGTCAGGGCAGCCAGACCGAGCAGCACCTGGGTCGGGCGGTCGATGAACCGGGCGACGGGCATCAGTCCGCCGCCGCCCGGCCGCGCTGCGGGAACAGGCCCTGGGGGCGCCGCTGAATGAACAGGATCACCATGATGAGCACGGTGATCTTGGCCAGCACCGCTCCAGCGAAGGGTTCCAGCAGCTTGTTCAGCATGCCGATGGAAAGACCGCCGACGAGCGTGCCCCAGAGGTTGCCGACACCGCCGAAGACGACCACCAGGAACGAGTCAATGATGTACGCCTGGCCCATGTTCGGGCCGACGTTGGTGAGCTGCGAGAGGGCCACTCCGGCCACCCCGGCGACACCCGCGCCGAGGCCGAAGGTGAGCGTGTCGATCCGTTCGCTGCGCACGCCGAGCGATCGAGCCATCGCCCGGTTCTGCGACACGGCGCGGACCGCGAGGCCGAAGCGGGAGCGGTTGAGCAACAGCCAGACCAGGGCAAAGGCCGTAAGGCTGAAGCCGAGAATGTAGATCCGGGTTGCGGTCAACGACAGCCCGGCGGCGATTTCGAAGCTGCCGCTCATGAATTCCGGCGTGGCAACGGTCCGGTTCAGCGGCGAGAAGATGCTGCGTACCGCCTGCTGCAGAATCAGGCTGATGCCGAAGGTGGCGAGCAGGGTTTCCAGCGGGCGCCCGTAGAGGTGCTGGATCACCGACCGCTCGATCAGCATGCCAATGGCGCCGGCAACGGCGAAGGCAGCCGGAACGGACAGCAGCAATGCAACGCCGGGTGCTGTCGGCAGCAGCGTCTGCAGCACGTAGCTGCAGTAAGCGCCGAGCATGATCAGCTCGCCGTGGGCCATGTTGATGACCCCCATGACACCAAAAGTGATGGCCAGCCCGATCGCGGCCAGCACCAGCACCGATCCAAGGCTCAAGCCGAAGAACAGGGTTTCGAGCTGCGCGAGCCGCTCGAGGCGCTGGGCGGTTGCCGCCTCGGCGGCCACGGCAGCGCGGCGCAGGGTGTCGCCGTTCCCCGCATCTTCAGCA
This sequence comes from Pseudomonadota bacterium, assembly GCA_038757945.1. Classification (GTDB taxonomy): domain Bacteria; phylum Pseudomonadota; class Gammaproteobacteria; order Pseudomonadales; family Azotimanducaceae; genus CALHVX01. Next base: position 3,069 of record JBCDGJ010000122.1, on the reverse strand, counting down.
AGCGTTCGGAGCGCGGCGCGAACGCCGGGATCGGGATTGCCGGCCAGTGCTTCGATCGCCGCCAGGCGTTCCGCTTCGGGCGCGCTGCCGAGCGCCGTGGCAAGTTCGAGCGCGGTCTGGATAGGCGTGGTCACGGATTCGTCGGTCTCGATACCGAGCCGAGACTCCAGCAGCTCAAGCAGTGCCGGGTCCGCGGTGCCGATCAGGGCTTCGGCCGCAGCCGCGCGCGCCGCGACCGGACCCCGGGTCAACCGCCGCTGCGCCAGCAGCTGCTCAACCTGACCGCGCAGGGCGTTGTTGACGCCGACCCGGCGCACGTCGCGCCGGCGGCCGGCGCCGAGGTCGGCGCCGGTGAGCGGGTCCCGTAGCGTATAGCCCGAACCGCTGCGTTCGGCGAACACAACCTGCTCGGTTCTTCGGTCCCGGTAGAGCTGTCCGTCGGCGAGGGCGGAGAGCAGTTCGTTGACGCGGTCATCCTCAATGGCAGCCAGCGCCTGCGCGGCTGCGCCGCGGTCCCGGAAGCTGCCGCCAGCGAGCGCATTCAGCGCGCGGCGCAGCGCGGGCTCTGCTGCGCTGTCACCCGCGCTGTCACTGGCGGTTGCCGGAGCCGCAAAGCTGGCGGCAATCAGCGCCAGCAGCAGGCTGAGCAGGTGCGGACCGACGGTTACTGTCCGGAGCACGTGCCTTGCTTGGCATTGAAGTTGCCGCAGGCGAGCGGCGCGCGCCAGTCGCTGATCAGATCGCGGGAGCCGGGTAGAAAGTCCGACCAGGCGTCACCAGCAACCAGGCCGGGTGTTTTCGAGACGACCTGGAACTGGCCGTCGTCCTGTATTTCGCCGATGAGCACCGGCTTGGTGATGTGGTGGTTCGGCATCATCGTGGAGTAGCCGCCGGAGAGGTTGGGGACGGCAACGCCGATGATCGCGTCCTGCACCTTGGCCGGGTCGGTTGTTCCGGCTTTTTCGACGGCCTGCACCCACATGTTGAAGCCGATGTAGTGCGCTTCCATCGGATCGTTGGTCACACGCTCCTCATCGTCGATGAAGTCCAGCCAGCTGTCGATGAAGTCGAAGTTCTCGTCGGATTCGACGCTCATAAAGTAGTTCCAGGCGGCCAGATGCCCGACCAGTGGTCCGGTATCGATTCCGGAAAGCTCTTCCTCGCCGACGGAGAATGCAATGACGGGGATGTCCGTGGCGCTGACGCCCTGATTGCCGAGCTCTTTGTAAAAGGGGACGTTGGCATCGCCGTTGATGGTCGATACAACGGCCGTTTTCCGGCCTGCGGAGCCGAACTGCTTGATCTCTGCCACGATCGACTGCCAGTCGGAGTGGCCGAACGGCGTGTAGCGGATGATCAGGTCGGCGTCCTTAACGCCCTTAGCTTTCAGGTAGGCCTCGAGAATCTTATTGGTGGTCCGCGGGTAGACGTAGTCCGTTCCCGCGAGCACCCAGCGCTGAACGCCCTGGTCGAGCAGGTAGTCGACCGCTGGAATCGCCTGCTGATTGGGGGCCGCGCCGGTGTAGAACACGTTCTTTGAGCTTTCTTCGCCTTCGTACTGCACCGGGTAAAACAGCAGCCCGTTCAGCTCTTCGAACACCGGAAGCACGGACTTGCGGGAGACCGAGGTCCAGCAGCCGAATACGGCGGCCACCTTGTCCCGCTCCAGCAGCTTGCGCGCCTGCTCGGCAAACTTCGGCCAGTCGGAAGCCGGATCGACCACCACTGCTTCGAGCGGACGCCCCAGCACGCCGCCGCGTTCGTTCTGCGCCTCGATCAGCATCAGCATGGTGTCTTTCAGCGTCGTTTCGCTGATGGCCATGGTGCCGGACAGGGAGTGCAGGATACCGATCTTGATCGGCTCGGCTGGGGCAGCCTGCGCCGTTCGGCCGAGCAGCGCGACCAGGATCAGGGCGAGCAGCAGCAACGCCTGCTGCCAGGCGCGAACGGCGGGCGAGCGGTGTTGCCGGCGGCCGTGGATGGATCCCGGTGTTGGCACGGTCAGTTTCCTTATCGGTGAGCGGCTCAGTCGCTTTTCGAAGCAAGGGTTGGGCCAGCTCCTGACCCCGCTCCGGAAGTGGGTGGGTGCGCTCGCTGCCCCGCGCGATCCGGTCCTGTCTCGCGATCCGGCGAACTGTGCCGCGCCGCGGCCTGGCGCGCGATGCAGGTTTGTCAGATCGCTCCTGGCGTATTGATTCAAGGGGGTTTTCTCCGGTTTTCGACGCCGGTCTTCGCGCGAGACATCGGCTTCCGCCCGCTCTCAGTGCGTGGCTGCATGTTTCGGTGCGCGACAGCTCATCGAGCACTGTTTTGATGCGTTTAGGGTGAAATTGGTGCAACTAAATGCTTCAATCTGGAACAGAGCGCCCGATTTTGAGGCGTTTTTGGATCCGAAGAGGGGAGAACCATGGACAGACTACAGGTCCAGTGCGTGGGGGCGCGGCTACTGTGGCAGGGGATGCTGCTGACGTCGCTCGTTGCACCCGTGCCATCCAGAGCGGCCGACAACACAACGATTGAAGAGGTCACGGTAACCGGATCTCGTATTGCCCGGGACCCGAACACCACCGGCGCGGCACCAGTGAGCTCGCTGTCTGCGGATGACATCAAGCTGACCGGGCAGGTCGACGTCGCCGACGTCCTCCGCCAGCAGCCTGCGCTCTTGACCTCCGTGTCCTCGATCGGCTCTATCGATTCCGTCTTCGAGGCTGATGAGGGCCGCAACAACGCTGGTTTCGGCCAGTCGGTGCTGCAGCTGCGCGGTCTCGGCAACGAGCGGACGCTGGTCCTGGTCAACGGGCGCCGGCACGTTGCCGGCGTCGAAGGGTCGCAGGCCGTCGACATCAATTCGATCCCGAAGGCGTTGATCGAACGGGTCGAGGTGCTGACCGGTGGTGCCTCTGCAATCTACGGTGCCGATGCGGTCACCGGAGTCGTGAACTTCATCATGAAGGACGACTTCGAAGGCTTTCGCCGGACAGCCCACCCTGGACGTCGAGCGAAAAGCCTTCGAAGTCGTCCTTAATGATGAAGTTCACGACTCCGGTGACCGCATCGGCACCGTAGATT
>JBCDGJ010000121.1:0-14781 GCA_038757945.1 Pseudomonadota bacterium | reverse complement strand
GCCAACGATCTACAACCTCGTGGGCAACAAGCAGGCGCTGCTGCTGATCCTCCTTGACGACCTCGTGCAGCGCCTGGAAGTCCGCCTGACCCCCGAACATTACCCGGATCCGCTGGCCATGGCCGAGGCGGTCATTGTCGAGTCCGCGCAGGTCTTCCAGGCCGACGAAGACTTCAGCCGCGCGGCGCTGCTGGTCGCCGAGCACATCGAGCGCCAGCTCACCGACGAGGCGGAAACAACCATGCAGGGCATTTCGCAACGGGCGATGCAGCTGCCGATCAACGCCTGCCTCGCGGCCGGTGACGCCGGCCTCCTGCGCGGCGCCATCGCTCCCGAAGAACTGGGCCAACAGATCTATCGCGGCTACCGCACGGCCTGGCGCGACTGGGCTTATCGGCTGGTCGACAACGAAACCTTTCAGAATCAGGGTCTGGTCGGTGTCTACATCTGCCTCGCCGCGGATGCCGTGCCGAGTTTCCACGCCGAGCTGGCGCGGCGCGTCGCCGCCCTCAACACCGCCAGCTGATACGGACAGGCGTCAGCGGCCCTGCCACTGGGGTGCGCGCTTCTCAACGAAGGCACGGGGACCTTCTTTGTAATCTTCGGTCTTGGCAATCTCGCGAAACTCATCGGCGCTGCGCTGCCACAGCTCTGCGTCCGTCTCAGCAAGTGCCTGGCTGGCGACCCGACGACTCGCCTGCACGGCGAGCGGTGCGTTCACGGCAATGCGCTCGGCCAGTTCCAGCGCCGTATCGAGCACCCGGTCCGCCGGCACGAGCGTGTTCACCATGCCGAGCTCGTAGGCTCGCTGCGCCGGCAACGGATCCCCGGTCAGAATGACCTCGAGCGCCGGTGCCATGCCGATGACCCGCGGCAGCCGGAACAGGCCGCCGGCGCCGGCCAGCAGTGAACGCTTCACCTCCGGCAGGCCGAAGCGTGTGTCATCGGCACAAATGATCATGTCGCAGGACAGTGCAATCTCAGTCCCCCCGGCCAGCGCACTCGCGGCAATGGCTGCGATCAGCGGCTTGGTGCGTTTACGGGTCGCGATTCCTGCAAATCCGCCTTTCCGCGTGCCGAGCTCATTGCCCCGACCCTCAGCCACAGCTTTCAGATCAGCACCAGCGCAGAAGGCTTTCCCGTTGCCGGCCAGAATCCCCACCCAGAGCTCGGGATCGTCTTCAAACCGGTCGAGGGCGGCTTCCAGCCCGCGGGCAACATCGCCGTTGACCGCATTGCGTGCCTCCGGGCGGTTCAGCGTGATGATTGCAACGTGGCCCCGCTGCTCGAACAGAACAACCTCTGAGCTCATGGTAAACCCCTGAAAAAAGCTGATGGTCCAGCATTGTCGGGCGATCTCAGCTCAAGGGTCAACGGCGCGCCGGCGATCGCCGTCCGCCGCCGTTACGACAGCAAATTTACAGTGTTCGCAACAACCCGCTTACATTTCCAACAAATTCCTGCGAAGCCATAAATCCGACTTTCACCGCTTACGTTCCCGGCACCAATACCCGATCGGGCGAACATTATGTCGAGACCGGATTGGTACCTTAGCTTTCGTCGGTTGACCCAGTCACCGACTTGGTCAGCAGTAACTTTAGGAAACCAACATGAAAAAGATCGCATGCATTCTGTTTGCAGGTCTGTTGTTTGCAAACAGTGCGAGTGCCGCACTTATCACGGGCAAGATCGGTTGGGGTGGTGAGTTTGAGCGCGATGGCTCCAGCTACAGCTTCAGCAACGTCGAAGTTGATATGGCAACCGGCGACCTCGGTGCCGCAGGTATCAGCGACGGCGATGTGCTCGATATGGCCGGCTTCGACATCGATAGCTTCACCCCTGGTGTGCTGTGGATGCTGAACGGCTTCACCTTCAACCTCGATCGCATCCGCGTGATGTTCGATATGGAAGACGTGGCCACCGTTGTCATCGGCACCGGCACCATGAGTGCCGCCGGCTTTGATAACACCAACTTCGGCTTCTCTTTCTCTTCGAACAATGGCGGCACCTTCTCTGCAGCAGCTGTTCCAGAACCGGCCAGCCTGGCTCTCCTGAGCCTGGGCCTCGCCGGCTTCGCGGCACGCCGCAAGCTGGCCTGAGTTCAGAGGCAGGCCATTGGCTGCATCGCTACGCGGTGCAGTCAGGGGGGGAACCATAATGAGTTGACGGATTGACCGTCACGACTGTTAGCGACTTCAAGCGGGCTTCGGCCCGCTTTTTTTTGTCTCAGCTCGGGAGAACGCCTTCGGCGCCGCGCAGTTCGAGATCGTATTCCGCGGCCAGCTCCTCAAGCAGCCGCCCCTGTACTGCGGCCACAAGCTGGTCCGACGCGCCGTCGTGGTCTGACGCGCCATCGAGCGCACCGGCTCGCAGCAGGTCTGTAACCCCGGTATCCAGCAACCCGCAGGGATTGATCCGGGAAAAGGGTTCGAGATCCATGGCCACGTTGAGGCTCAGGCCATGGTAGCTGCAGCCACGCTTCACCCGCAGCCCAAGGGCGCCGATCTTGTTGCGCCCGACGTAGACGCCCGGCGCTCCGTCGCGCGGAGCTGCCACCACCTGATAGTGAGCCAGCGTCCGCACCATCGATTGCTCGATGCCGCGCACCAGGGCTTTTACGCCGATGCCGAGACGTCGTAAATCGAAGAGCAGGTAAATCACGACCTGGCCGGGACCGTGGTAGGTCACCTGGCCACCCCGATCGGTCTGCACGACCTCTATGTCACCCGGTGCCAGCACGTGCTCGGCCTTGCCGGCCTGGCCCTGCGTGAAGACGGGATCGTGCTCAACCACCCAGAGCTCGTCGTCGGCACCTTCATCCCGTCCAACTGTATACGCCTGCATGGCCGCAAATACCCGGCTATAGGGCTGACGGTCGAGCGTCCGAACCAGAACGGGATGACAGCCGGACAACTACAGCACCAGCCGCACGCGCTCGTGGGCCATCAACGCCTGATGCAGTGCTCGCAGCTGCGGCTCGCCGGTCGCCGTGATTTCCACCGAGACAGACAGAAAGCTGCCGCTGCGGCTCGGCCGAAAGCGCGCGCTGCTGATGTCGAAATCCGGTGCGTGCGCCTGAACCGTGTTCAGGACCTCCGCCACCACATCCTCGGAATCACCTTCGACGAAGACCTTGATCGGGTACGCGCAGGGAAACTCGATTCGCGGCGGCTCGGTCACGGCTCACGACCCTTCAAACAGGCGGGTGAAGAACAGGGTGACGAAGTCGAGCGCCTGATCCACGAGACCACCGGTCTCAGCTGCCTCGAGGGCAACGAGCGGTGCGGTGAAGATGACCTCATCATGGAGCTCGAGCGCCACTTCGCCAAGCTTGTCACCGGCGGCAATCGGCGCTTCGAGGGTCTTGCGCACCTCGAGCTCCGCTTCGATGTCGCCATAGGAGCCGCGTGGAATGGTGAGCACCACCGGTTCGGCAAGGCCAAGCTCGATGTTGTCCTGTTCGCCGTACCACAGCCGTGCGGTTTTCAGCACTTCTTCCGCTGCATAGATGGACCGCGTTTCAAAATAACGGAAACCGTAAGACAGCAGTTTCTGGCTCTCGCGCATCCGCGCCTCATCGCTGTTCGTGCCCATGACGACGGAAACCAGCCGCATGTCTTCGCGCTCTGCGGACGCAACAAGGCAGAAGCCGGCTTCTTCCGTATGCCCGGTCTTCACCCCATCTACCGTTCGATCGCGCCACAGCAACCGATTACGATTCGGCTGCTCGATGTCGTTGTGCGTAAACTTGCGCTCGGCATAAAACGCATAAAGTTCCGGATACTCACGAATCATGGCCCGGGTCAGCAGCGCCAGGTCCCGAGCGGTGGTGTAGTGGTCAGCCGCCGGCAACCCGGTCGCATTCTGAAACTGCGAGCTCACCATGCCGAGCGCCTGGGCCTGCTGGTTCATCATGTCGGCAAAGGCGCTCTCACCGCCGGCAACGTGCTCGGCAAGCGCAACGCTCGCGTCGTTGCCCGATTGAATGATGACCCCTTTCAGCATCTCCACCACCGGCACCTGGCTGCGTTCTTCAATGAACATGCGCGAACCCGGTGTGCGCCAGGCATTGGTGCTGACGGTTACGATCTCATCGAGGGACAGGCGTCCTGCGGCCACCTCCGTAGCGACGACGTACACCGTCATGATCTTGGTCAGGCTGGCCGGCGGCAGCGGCTGATCGGCGTTGTTCTCGGTCAGAGTACGATTCGTTGCGAAGTCGATCAGCAGATGGGAGCTTGCGGCAACTTCGGGCGGTGGCGGAATGATGGGTGCAGCGGCTGCGAAGACCGCGGGTGTTGCGAGGGCAAACGTACCCAGCACGAGGGCACTCCGAGCTGCCCGCCGCAACGGGGTGACGAAGCCTGCAATTACTTTCCGGAAACACTGCATCGACGCGTTCAAACCTCCAACTTCTTAGAGCGCTGTGACAGCCACGGTTTGGTCCCGATAGCCCGGCGGACGCCGTCCGCTACCCAGGGCACGGCACCTGCGGCTCCGATTCGGGCACACCACCCTGGCCCCAGGGGGCAATCAGCACAGGCTCTGGCAGCCGTCCGCTGCCCGGTTACCTGGGATCGTCTGCGCGCGCGGCGTGGCGCTGTCGGTCACCCTTTCCTCAGCCAGCACCAGCGTGTTGCGGAAATCCGCCCGCACCAGATCCCACTTGATGATTTCTGCCGCTTCCACGCTGGGCAGCGGACCGACGCGCACCCGGTACCAGCCATCGACCGCCGCAATCTGCACCGGATGTTCAAGCGCCGGGAGCGCCGTCAGCTGTCGCTTGAGCGTACGGGCGCCGCTTTCCGCACCAAAGGCGCCGACCTGAACCCAGAATACTTCGCTCTGCGGCTGCGGTGGCGGCACGGTGCGCGGTCCCGGTGCGGGAGCGGGCTCCGGACCCGCTCCTGACAGGGTGCGGATGCGGACCGGCGCGGTGCCGGTCTGGCTGAAGCCGAGCTTCACAGCCGCCGCAAAGGACAGGTCCAGGACCCGATCATCATGAAACGGGCCCCGGTCGTTCACGCGCACGATCGTCCGCCGCCCGTTGTCCAGATTGGTGACCTCGAGATAGTTCGGAATCGGCAGCGACCGATGAGCCGCGGTCAGCGCAAACATATCGAACGGCTCGCCGCTCGAGGTCAGGCGCCCATGGAATTTGCGCCCGTACCAGGACGCGTTGCCGGTTGCGGTATAACCCACAGCGGTCGGCAGCAGGCGATACGTTTTGCCAAACACCGAGTACTGTGGCGGATTGCCGCGTTCGGACGGTGGCTCCTGGCGGGGAACCGGATCCGGCTGCGATAGCAGTGCCTGATACTGCGCGGCAGACAGACGTTGGGGCGGGCCATCCTGCCGGGCGTCTCCTGCGCCGGTCGGAGACCGGTTGGGGCCGGCTACACAGCCGGCGAGCAGCAGCGTTGCGAAGAGCAGCCGGCAGCGCATGGGATCAGGAGGCTTCCAACCGGGCACTGCCCTGGCTGGCCGCCAGCAGCTGTCCCAGCTGGTACACCACCAGCGCGTACATGCGGCTGTGGTTGTACCGCGAAATGACATAAAAATCGTGCAGGCCGAGCCAGTACTCGCTGGTCTCAGGCTGCTCCATGCGGAACAGCGCGGCGCGGGCCTCGTTGGGTACGTCGGCGACAAACAGCCCGAGCTCGCGCAGCTGCCCGACCGGCATTTCCGGCTTCAGGCTCTGATTCGCGAGGGCGTCGAGCTGTTTCCGGGCCTCGTCGTCCGCCGGCATCGACGCGAGCTCAATCACCGCCGAATCACCGCGCCAGCCGTGCCGCTTGAAGTAGTTCGCCACGCTGCCGATCGCATCAACCGGATTGCTCCAGATGTCACGCTGGCCATCGCCGTCAAAGTCGACGGCATAGCTGCGATAGCTCGACGGAATGAACTGCCCATAACCCATGGCGCCGGCGTAGGAGCCCTTGAGCTCCGTGGGGTCGCGCCGTTCCTCCTGGCTCAGGAGCAGGAACTCAGTCAATTCCTTGCGAAAAAACTTGGCCCGCGGCTCGTAGTCAAAGCCGAGCGTCGCCAGCGCATCGAGGACCCGATAGCCGCCGAGGATGCGGCCGTAGCGTGTTTCGACGCCAATAATGGCAACGATGTAGTGCGCGGGAACCCCGTACTCCGCCTCGGCGCGTTCGAGCGCCTGACGATGTTCGTTCCAGAATTCGAGACCCCGCTCGATTCTTCTGTCTTCGATGAAGATGCGGCGGTATTCGTGCCACTTCAGCACCTTTTCCGCTGGACGCGAGATGGCGTCGATGATGCTCTGCTGCCGCCGTGCTTTCCCGAGCACGTCTTCAACCCAGGCGCGCTCGAAGCCATGGTCGGCAACCAGCGCATCTACGTAGACGCGGACGTCTTCACGATCCGCATAATCGGCCCGGGCCGTGGAATAAACCAGCAACGCAATCGCCACAAGCAGAGTGCCAACTACCAGCGAAACCCGCATTAAAGTACCCCAGGTCAAAGATCCATCTCAGCGTAGCATCAGGATGCGCTACCAACGGCGGTGGCCGTGCACGGACATGATCAGCCCGAAGCCCACCAGCAGCGTAATCGCAGAGGTGCCACCATAGCTGATCAGCGGTAACGGTACACCAACCACCGGCAACATCCCGCTGACCATCGCGACGTTGACGAATACGTAGACGAAAAACGTAATCGTCAGCGCACCGCTGAGCAACCGGCTGAAGGTTTCCCGAGCCAGGCTCGCGGTGTACAGGCAGCGGGCGATGATCGCCATATAAGTAAGCAGCAGAAACAGTACGCCGAAGAAGCCGAGCTCCTCACCGATCACGGCGATGATGAAGTCTGTGGTGCTTTCCGGCAGAAAGTCGAGATGGCTCTGCGTGCCCGCAAACAGACCCTTGCCCTCGAGTCCCCCGGATCCAATCGCCGTCGTCGACTGACGGATATTCCAGCCGGCACCGAGCGGATCGCTCTCCGGATCGAACAGGGTCTGAATGCGCTGTTTCTGATAGTCCTTGAGCCCGTAAAACCAGACCACCGGTGCCAGCGCCAGCGCGCCCGCACCAGCGATCAGCAGGTACCGGATCGGCAGCCCGGCGAGCAGCACGACAGCCGCACCCGCAGCGGCAACGAGCAGGCCGGTGCCGAGATCCGGCTGCAGAATGATCAGCAGCGCCGGCAGAGCGAGCAGGCCCATGGCCAGCAGCACGTCCGACAGCCGCGGCGGCAGCGCTCGCTCATGAAAGAACCAGGCGACCATCATGGGCACCGCCAGCTTCATGAGCTCGGACGGCTGGAAGCGCAGCAGGCCGGGGATCTCCAGCCACCGCTGGCTGCCTTTGACGGTTACGCCGGCTACGGCAACGAGCACCAGCAGCACCAGGCCGCCACAGTAGGCCACCGGCGCCCAGCGCAGATAGAACCGCGGGGGAAACTGCGCCAGGATCAGCATCAGCACCAGCCCGGCACCGAGGCGCACGCCCTGGGTGGTAACGGTCCGCAGCTGCTGATCGGCCGCGCTGTAGAGAACAATGAGGCCAAAGCCGATGACGACCAGCAGCAGCCCGAGCAGGATCGGATCGACCACGAACCGGGCGGCGGTAGCGGTCACCGGCGCCGTGCTGGCCGGCAGCGAGCGGACGAACTCGTGCTGCGTCACTGGCGGCTCGCGATGCTGGCCAGCTGCGGCAGCAGGTAGGCGTCCATGATTTCCCGGGCCACCGGACCGGCGACGCTACTGCCGCCGCCGCCGTTTTCGACCAGCACCGCAAGCGCGAGCAGCGGATCATCCGCTGGCGCAAAAGCGATGAACCAGGCGTGCTTGCGCGAGTACTCGTCGAGCTCTTCAGCGTCGTATTCCTCACCCTGGCGGATCTCCACAACCTGCGCGGTGCCCGACTTGCCGGCCATGCGGTAGCTGATGTCGCGGCCAATGTAGGCCCAGGCGGTACCGTTACCGCCGAAGCCCCGGTTGCCGCGGTGGACTACGTCCTCCATCGAATCGACCATGCGCTCCCAGTCGTCGGGGCTCGGTCCGACAACACCGGGCAGCGCCGTCGGCGGGTTGAATTCCGGCAGCGGCTCGTCGCTGGCGAGCAGCAGGCGCGGCGCCACCGGCTTGCCCCGCCGCGCAATCACTGCGGTCATGGTCGCGAGCTGCAGCGGCGTGACCAGCAGATCACCCTGCCCGATGCCGTAGTTGACGGAGTCCCCCGGGTACCAGATCTCGCCCTTGGCCCCACGCTTCCAGACCGGGTCCGGCACCAGCCCCCGGCTGGCGTCGGCAACGTCGACCGAGAGCACGCTGCCCAGGCCAAACTGCCGGGCAAAGCCGGCGATGGTCTCCGGCGCCATACGGGTTGCGAGATCGTAGAAGTAGACGTTCGAGGAGCGATAGATGGCGCGGTTCAGATCAACCTTGCCCTGCCCGCCCGCGTTACCCCGGGTCCAGCTCCAGTCCCGGTAAACGCGCTCCTGACCCGGAAGCTGGAACCAGCCTTCGTCGATGATCACCTCGTCCCAGCTGATGGCTGCCTGTGCAATCCCAGCCAGCCCGACCACCGGTTTGAAGGTTGAGCCCGGCGCGTACTGGCCGTTGACCGCCCGATTGAAGAGCGGGGTATCGCGCGATTGCGAGAGCGTCCGATACTGCTCGCCGCTGATGCCGGTGACGAAGAGGTTCGGGTCGTAGCCTGGCTGGCTCACCATGGCCAGAATGCCGCCGGAGTTGGGATCGATGCCAACCACGGCGCCGCGGCGTTCCCCGAGGGCGGCGGAGGCCGCAATCTGCAGGCGGCTGTCGAGCTGCAGCGTGATGTTGCTGCCGGCGCGGGCGGGCTGCACATCGAGCACCTTGCGGATTCGCCCGTGTGCATCGATCTCAACCTGCTGGTACCCGGGCTCCCCGTGCAGGGACTGCTCGTAGAAGCGCTCCGCGCCGCGCTTGCCGACGAAGCGGCTGGCCGAGTAGCGCTTCGGATCGAGGCGGCGCAGGTCGTCCTCGTTGATCCGGCGCACGGAGCCGAGAGCATGGCTGAAGAGTTCGCCGTAGGGATAGCTGCGGACCATGGTGGAACTCACCACAACCCCCGGCAGCCGGTGTCGGTTCACCGCCAGCAGCGCCACTTCTTCTTCCGACAGTGAGGACTTCAGCGGCACGCTGTCGAAGGGCCGGCGACGGCCACGGCGGCGCTGCTCATAGCCGTCGACATCCCCGGCATCAAGCTCAACGAGGAGAGACAGCTCCGTGACCAGCTCGTCGAAGTCGCCGATCCGCTCCGGCACCAGCGCCAGCTCGTAAACGGCCCGGTTCTCCGCCAGGGCAACGCCACGCCGGTCGTAGATGAGGCCACGCACCGGCGGCAGCGGCTGCACCTGAATGCGGTTGTCCTCGGAGCGGGTCTGGTAGGTGCCGTGCTGAGTGATCTGGAGCTCGTAGTAGCGCGCCAGGAGCACGCTGCACAGGCAGACGCTCACCAGGAAGGCGAGTGCGGCACGCGACCGGAACAGGTCGGCTTCGCGGCTTCGGTCTTTGAGCTGATCGCGCGGCATGGTCAGGCGCGATGGTAGGGGTGGTTCTGGGTCAGGGTCCAGGCACGGTAAAGCTGCTCGACAATCGTAACGCGAGCCAGCCCGTGGGGCAGCGTCATGGCCGACAGCGACCAGCGTTCGCTGGCTTGTTTGAGAAGCTGCGGCTGCAAGCCGTCGGCACCGCCAATCAGCAGCGCAACATTCTGTCCATCCTGTTGCCAGTGCTCCAGAGCCGCTGCGACGTCCCGGGTCGCCAGGCTCCGACCGTGCTCGTCCAAGGCAATGGTCCGATCAGTGGGCTTCAACAGTTTCGATATTCGCAGAGCTTCGGCCTGCTGCGCTGTGTTGGAGGTCGCTTTTGCGCCGTTCCCCGGCACCCGGTTCGCCGCCGGAACTTCGATCAGCTCAAAACCCAGGTGCCGCGGCAAGCGTTTTGCGTATTCGCTGACAGCGGTATCGACCCATTGCGGTTGCCGCTGGCCGACCGCGAGGAGCCGGATCTTCACTGATCCGGTGCCATCACACCGACGTCTCGGTATCGGTCGGCAGATCACCCCAGAGCCGTTCCAGGTCGTAAAACCGTCGGGGCTCCTGCTGCATCAGGTGCACCAGCACGTCGCCGAGGTCGAGCAGCACCCACTCGGCAGCCTGCTGGCCCTCGATACCATTGATCGGCAGGCCATGCTGCTTGATCGTCTGCCCGACGTTGTCCGCCAGCGACGCGACGTGGCGGCTGGACGTACCGCTGGCAATGACCATGTAGTCAGTGATGACGGTTGCGTCCGACACCTTGAGCGCCACGACGTCCACAGCTTTGTACTCCTTGAGCACGTCTACAACCAGATCCCGGAGTGCATCAGGCGTCACACATTCCTCCGTAAATTTTCCTGCGGCGCAGGAACTGAAAAACCCCAGTGGGCAGCCAGTGGGCAACCGGCTCGCCGGTGGCGAGCCGGCGCCGGACTTCGGTTGCAGAAACGGCAGGCAGCGCCCCTGGCAGATGAATGACTGCGCCGCTCGGCGCCACCGGCATACGCGCCTCGGTCTGCTCGCGGATCTCGGCCGCCACGGCGGCCGGCAGCGCGCCCTCGAAGCCAACCCGATCCAGCACGATGAGATGCGCGAGCTCAAACACCCGCTGCCACTCGAACCAGGTATCGAGCGTCAACAGCGTGTCGCGTCCGATGACCCAGCCGATAGCCTCGCGCGGGTGCTGCATCCTGAGTGCTTCCAGCGTGTGCACCGTATAGGACGGCCCGTCGCGGCGGGCTTCGCGGGCGTCGGGCGTCAACGCAGGCCAGGGGGCGCAGGCTATATCCAGCATGGCCAGGCGTTCATCGATCGTCGCCCCAGGCTGATCGCGGTGCGACGGGCGCGCGGATAGCACCATCCGCACGGGCAGATCAAGGACATCGGCAACGCGCCTCGCACCCGCCAGATGTCCGATGTGGACGGGATCAAAGGTGCCGCCGAAACAACAGATCAACGGTGCCGTATTTCCCCGGACCCAAGCACCACGTACTTCTGGGTGGTCAGGCCTTCCAGCCCGACCGGCCCCCGCGCGTGGAGCTTGTCCGTCGATATGCCGATCTCGGCACCAAGGCCGTACTCGAACCCGTCGGCGAACTGCGTCGACGCATTGACCATCACCGAAGCCGAATCCACCTCGGTCATAAAACGCCGTGCCTGACCGTAGTCTCCGGTCACGATCGTGTCAGTGTGCTGGGATCCATAGGTATTGATGTGCTCGATCGCAGCCTCAAGGTCATCAACGATTCTCACGGCCAGGACCGGTCCCAGGTACTCCTCGAACCAGTCTGCTTCCGTTGCGACAGTCGCCTCAGGCACCAGCGCGCGGGTCCGGCTGCAGCCACGGAGCTCGACCACGGCTTCGGCATAGGCAGCGGCCAGCGGCGGGAGCAGCTGCTCCGCGACGCCCGCGTGCACCAGCAGGGTTTCCATTGCGCAGCAGACGGCGTACTTGGACGTCTTGGCGTTAATCGCAATCGCCTGCGCCATCTCGAGATCTGCCGCCGCATCAACATACACGTGACAGACACCATCGAGGTGCTTAATCACCGGGATCGTGGATTCCGCCGCGATCCGCTCGATCAGCCCTTTGCCACCGCGCGGCACAATCACGTCGACGCGGTCGTTCAGCTGCAGCAGCTCGCCGACCGCCGCACGATCGGTTGTCGGTACGAGCTGCACGGCGGCCTCCGGCAGACCGGCGGCCCGGAGCCCAGCACTCACACATTCGGCGATTGCCAGGTTGGAATCGATGGCCTCGCTGCCGCCGCGGAGGATGCAGGCGTTGCCAGCTTTGAGGCAGAGAATCGCCGCGTCAACGGTGACGTTCGGTCGGGACTCGTAAATGATGCCGATCACCCCGAGCGGCACGCGCATGCGACCGACCTGAATGCCGCTGGGCCGATAGGCCAGATCGGTAATCTCACCGATGGGGTCCTTGAGCGACGCCACCTGGCGCACGCCTTCGATCATCTGATCGATCCCGGCATTGCTGAGCCCGAGCCTGTCGCGGAGCGGCGCGTCGAGATTGCCGGCGGCTGCACGTTCGAGATCCCGCTGGTTCGCCGCAAGCAGCGCCGGCCGGGAATCATCAAGCGCCTTGGCAATGCCGAGAAGCGCTTCTATTTTCTGCCCGGCGCTCGCGGCAGCAAGGACGCGCCCGGCGTCGCGTGCAGCGTCACCGAGGCGCCGCATCAGCTCCGCTGCAGATTCGTCAGAGGTGTTCTGTATCGCTTCACTCATTTCGCAAGTATATGAAAGAAGCGTCGCAGCCGCATCGACGGCGGCCTCGGCCAGGTGTGGTCCGACCAGAAAGGATGTTCAGCTGCGGAGCTTTTCCAGCAGGCGGTCGAGCTCAGCGAGCCGCTCCCGCGGGGTATTGAGCTGCAGCAGGCTCTGTTTGATCTCCGGTTCGATCGGCAGCAGCTCGGCCAGCCGGCAGCCGACGGAGGCGGCATCTTCGTAGTTGACCTCAAGCTTCAGCTTGGCGACCAGCGGATGCTGCGTGAGCTCCCGCAGCAGCGCCACCAGATCTTCGTAGTCATCGCTGACGGCGGCGGGTGCTTCCGGCGAGAGGAACTCGACCCGCCCCCACTGCAGGTTGTCCTCGGCAACCCGGGACTCCAGCAGCCGGAACTTGCGCCCGCCGTGCGCCACGATGCCGAGCAGGCCATCGGACAGCTGGTTGAAATCGACGATCTTGGCCTCGGTACCCACCTGAAACACCAGCGGCGATTGAAACTCATCAGACAGGCGCGCCTCGTCGCCGTCACGAATCAGCACCACGCCGAAACCGGAATCGTCGCGCAGGCAGTTGCGCACCAGATCGAGATAGCGGGGCTCAAAGATACGCAGCGGCAGCTGGCCCCCCGGGAACAGCACGGTACGCAGCGGAAAAAGTGGGATTTCGGTCAGGTTCGACACCCGCGCAGCGTATCATTCCCACCAGTGAGAGTCGCGCGAGCGCGGAGCGCCCACGTACACTGCGCAAGATGGATTGGCTGCAAGTCATCATTCTCGCCATCGTGCAGGGCATCACCGAATTCCTGCCGATTTCGAGCTCCGCACACCTGATTCTTCCGGCCCAGCTCAGCGACTGGCCGGACCAGGGGCTGGCATTCGACGTCGCCGTTCACTTCGGCACCCTCGGCGCAGTGCTCCTGTACTTCGCCCGCGATCTCGGCCGCTTTACGGGCGGTGGCCTGCGTGTGCTTACCGAACAGCGCTGGAACGAGGATGCCGATCTGGCCCTGAAGATCGTCGTTGCCACCGTGCCCGCAGTGATTGGCGGACTGCTGCTTAAAGACTGGATCGAGACCGAGGCGCGAACCATCGTTGTCATCGCCACCACGACCGTGGTCTTCGGTGCCCTGCTCTGGGTGGCCGATCGCCGGCCGGGTTCGACCGACACACCCTCCTGGCCGGTGGCGGTCGGCATCGGCCTGTTCCAGGCCCTGGCGCTGGTTCCCGGCACGTCGCGCTCCGGCATCACCATGACCGCGGCGCTGCTGCTCGGACTGAGCCGAACCGGGGCCGCGCGGTTTTCCTTCCTGCTCGCCATTCCAACGATCGCCGGTGGCGCGCTGCTGCTGCTCCTCGACGTCCTGGAAAACGGCACCGAGCTGGGTACGGCCAAGCTGCTCACCGGTACGGCGCTCGCCTTCGTGACAGCCTATCTGGCCATCCACTATTTCATCGCGCTGGTGGAGCGCACGGGCATGCTGCCCTACGTGCTGTACCGCCTGGCCTTGGGCGCGTTTCTGTACGGTCTGCTGCTCTTGCGGGCCTGACCCTGGCGGCTGGCTGCCGTCTAGAAGGGGATATCGTCGTCGAAGTCGTCGTCGCTGACCGGCGGCGGACCCGCGTTTGCACTCCCACCACCGCCGCCCCCGCCGCCGCCACCGGAAGCGCGCATCGGAGCACCCTGCTGGGCGTAGCTGTCGGCCGGCGGTCCGCCGTAGCTGTCGCCGCCGCCCATGCCGCCGCGGGAATCGAGCATCTGCAGATCCCGCGCCATGACCTCGGTACGGTACTTCTTCTGGCCGTCCTGCTCCCAGCTGCTGGTGCGCAGGCTGCCTTCGATGTAGACCTTGGAGCCCTTGCGCAGGTACTCACCGGCGATTTCTGCGAGGCGGGCGAAGCAGACGACGTTGTGCCACTCGGTACGCTCCTGCATTTCACCGCTGCCCTTATCGCGCCAGGACTCTGATGTCGCGACGCTGAAGTTGGTGACCGCACTGCCGCCCTGGGAATATCGGGTCTCCGGATCGCGACCGAGATTACCGATCAGAATCACCTTGTTGATGCCGCGCGCCATCGCTCATCTTCCTGTTACGCCTGAGCGCACATTCTAGCTCACCGGGCCCTGACGCTAGAAGAGAACGTGCCCCCGAGGACCGTGCGGCCACCGCTGCAGCGGTTGCCGGCAGCTGACCAAGCCCGTAAGTTGAGCGGTTCCCTGCGGGATCGGCCGGAATGCCGATGGCCGGGCCGGAGCGAAGTTTGCGCGCGCAGGGCGACGAACGCGCCGCGACCGAAGCAGCACGGGAACCTGGCAATACAGAGCAGGCGGTCCAGCCGGCCGCCCAGCAAGAACCCAACCTGAGAGACGCAGCCGACCTTGGAAACCATCTCCGTCCGCGGTGCCCGCACCCACAACCTGAAAGACATCGATCTCGATCTGCCGCGGGACAAGCTGGTCGTCATCACCGGCCTGTCGGGTTCGGGCAAATC
>JBCDGJ010000120.1:0-14802 GCA_038757945.1 Pseudomonadota bacterium | reverse complement strand
GCTGCTCTCGGCCCTGCAGGGCGTGCGTCGACCCATGGCAAACGTGGAGATCTATCTGCGCGGCATGGGCGGGATGATGAGCATCGCGATCACGCTGGTGCTGGCCTGGACGCTCGCTGACGTCGGTCGAATGCTTGGTGCGCCGCAATACGTCACCGCAGCGCTGGCGGACGGCCTGGCTCCAGCACTGCTGCCAGGACTGGTGTTCTGCGTTGGTGGCATCATCTCCTTTGCCACCGGCTCGTCCTGGGGAACGTTTGCGATCCTGATGCCGTTGACGATTCCTGCGGCCCACGCGCTCGGCGCACCGCTCGCGGTCTGTATTGCGGCGGTGTTGTCCGGGGGGCTGTTCGGCGATCATTCCTCACCCATCTCGGAGACCACCATTCTGTCAGCAACCGGGGCGGGTACGCCTCAGTACGAGCACTTCCGGACGCAGGTACCCTACGCGCTCGCCAACGGGCTGCTCGCGCTTACCGGGTTCATTGTCGCGGGGTGGTGGGTGAGCTTCTGGGTGCTACCCGTGCTGATCCTTGGCCAGACCGTGCTCTGGCTCGCGCTGGCCCGTTCGCGGCGAATGGATCCATCGCCCCCGGTGCCGGCCGCGTAGTCTCCGCAGCCGGTTCCATCGGCTGAATTGCTGCTCCTGTAGTGCGTTTGCCCTTGGCTTCGTTCCACTGCGGCATTGCTGTCGGAACGCAGGTACCGCGCCGGAGCGCTCGGTCTAGGCCTACTCCCGCGTCGCCAGCAGCAGAAAAATCATCACCCCCACATAGCAGGTGCAGTACGACCGTGCGGCCATGAGTGGATCCGGCGGTGTGGGCGCAGACCAGAGCAGAAACCAGGCACCGGCAATCGTCTGAAAACCGACGAGGTACAGCAGCGCGCCGATGCCGATCCCCGCGATGGCGATCTGGCCGGCCCGTGCCACGGCGTCCCGTTGTGCCGTGACCAGCAGCCAGGCGCCCGCGAGGGTGACCGCGCCGCAGGCCGCATGTGCCAGCCAGATGAGGCCGTAGGCCAGGTGCCACAGCGCCGGGCTGTGGATCGCGCGCCAGGAGTCCGGATCGCTGGTATTTTGCATCGACAGCACCGTGCCGACGTAGGCGGCGTTGCCGGAAAAGTCGAACACATCGACTGCTGCGGTGATCGCCTCGAAGGCGCCGATACCGGCGGCGAGCAGGGCGCCGACATAACGATTCATCAATGCCGTCTCGGGCTTGCCATCAGCTGGCGGCCGGGCAGTGTACTGGAACCGATGCCTGATGGGGGACCCGGCCCCCGGTGCAGGTCCTGGTGCACGTTCTGGTGCACCTAGGAGACGTGCATGGGCAAAGGATCTGCTCAACAATGGCAGCGAGCTCGAAGAGCAGGGTTGAGCAGCGCGGTTCGCTCACCAATCCGGCGCACGATGGGTCGCCGTACCGATCCCACGCCTCGGTCAGGATCATCTCGGCTCCACCAGAGCTCTACTCAGCTAACAGTCATGGGTGTTATCGATGGTTTCATTTGGTTCTGTTGCGGCCGGGCAACAGTTGCTGCGCGCGCTCCGCGCTGGTCCTGCAGCGTTTGGCAAGACTACGCTCACGGTATCGTCTGCGGTTTCTTCTGCGGCCTG
This sequence comes from Pseudomonadota bacterium, assembly GCA_038757945.1. Taxonomy (GTDB): domain Bacteria; phylum Pseudomonadota; class Gammaproteobacteria; order Pseudomonadales; family Azotimanducaceae; genus CALHVX01. Next base: position 13,184 of record JBCDGJ010000120.1, on the reverse strand, counting down.
TTCTGCGGTTTCTTGCGTGACTGTTCGTGCGGCTGCAGTCCTCTGCGCGTTGGCCGTTTTTGCTGGCGGTGCGCAGGCGGAGGCCCTTCCGTCCATCGAGGCCAAGGTGGCCGGTGCAACCCGGCTCGAAGGCTACTTCGATCTGTACTGGCACGCCGCGAGCGGCAGGATGTATTGGGCGCTCGAGGAGAAGCAGACGGAGTTTCTCTATCAGGTTTCCATGGCGTCCGGCCTCGGGTCGAATCCCGTTGGCATCGACCGCGGTCAGACCCGCGGTACTTACGTGCTGAAGGCTGAGCGCGTTGGTCCGCGCTTGCTCCTCGTTCAGCCCAACTATCGGTTCCGCGCCTCCAGTGACAACGCGCTGGAACGCGTCGCCGTTCTGGATGCCTTCGCAACGTCCGTACTCTGGGGTTTCGATCTGGTGGCAGAGGATGACGATCGGGTCCTCGTCGACGCCACGGACTTCTTTCTGCGTGACGCACGAGACGTGATCGGACAGCTGAAGCGTCGTGAGCAGGGCACCTTTACGCTGGACCCTGAGCGCAGCGCGTTTCACCTGCCGCGGACGAAGGCCTTTCCGGAAAACGTCGAAGTGGAAGTGACGCTGACCTTTACCAGTGACGATCCCGGGGAACTGGTGCGCAAGGTTGCAGCCAGCGGTGGTGCTGTCACCCTGCGGCAACACCACTCGCTCATGAAGCTGCCGGACGACAACTTTCAACCGCGGATCGCGGATCCGCGCATCGGCACCAACGGCCCCACAATTCAGGACTACGGTGCGGCCATTGACCAGGATCTCGTCGTCCGGCTGGTTGCTCGACACCGGCTGGTCAAGAAGGATCCCCTTGCCGCCCGCTCCGAGGCGATTGAGCCGATCGTCTACTACGTTGATTCCGGGGTGCCGGAACCGATCCGAGGCGCGCTCATCGAGGGCGCACGCTGGTGGAACGATGCGTTTGAGGCAGCCGGGTTCATTAACGCGTTCCGGGTCCAACCGCTGCCCGACGGCGCGGACCCGCAGGACGTGCGCTACAACATGATTCATTGGACGCACCGCAGAACGCGGGGCTATTCCTACGGCTCCTCGGTGATCGATCCGCGGACCGGCGAGATCCTGAAGGGCAACGTCAATCTGGGTAGCCTGCGGTTGCGGCAGGACTACCTGCATGGGCAGGGGCTGGTGCCAGCGTTCGACTACCTGGGTGCGACTAGCGGTGATACGTCGGCGTCGGTGGAGATGGCCCTGGCCCGAGTGCGCCAGCTCTCGGCCCATGAGGTTGGCCATACCCTGGGTTATCCACACAACTACCTGGCCAGTACCTACGGCCGCGAAAGCGTCATGGATTATCCGGCACCACGGGTTGAGATTGATGCTGAGGGTAAGATCGATCTGTCACAGGCCTACGTGCAACGTATCGGCGAGTACGACAAGCTGGCTATCCGCTACTCTTACTCGCAGTTCCCGCCGGGCGCAGACGAGCAGGCCGAACTTGCGAAGATCGTTCAGGAGAGCCTCGACCGGGGGCTGATCTTCATGGCGCATACGAACAACAACTTCGTCGGGGCGGCACATCAGTACGCGAGTGTCTGGGACAACGGGGAGAACCTGGTCGATCAGCTCGAACACGAAATCGAAGTCCGGCGCATAGGCCTGGCCAGCTTCGGTCCCGAGGTGATCCGCAAGGGCGAGCCGCTATCGACGCTCGAATATGTGCTGCTGCCGCTCTACATGCATCATCGATTCCAGCTCAACGCTGCGGCCCAGAGCATCGGTGGCGCAGATTTTCGCTATGCCGCGCGCGGTGATGGACAGACGCCGGTGACGATTGTCGCCGGTGCCGAGCAACGGCGAGCTCTGAAGGTGCTGCTGGCCACGCTTGCCGTCGACTTTCTCGCGCTGCCGGAGTCGCTGCTGGATCAGCTACCGCCACCGGCCTTCCGCTTTGCGCAGGGAGAAGCGTTTCCCGGCCGCACAGCCCTGCCGTTCGATCCCCTGGGAGCCGCCGAAGCTGCGGCAAGCTTTACGGTCCAGACGCTGCTGCATCCTGCGCGTATGGCCCGGCTCGCAACCTACGGTGCACTCGGCGACTACCCGGATCTTGCGGAGGTGGCCGATCAGCTGCTGACGGCGACCTGGGACGCTCCGCGCTCCGACGATGCGTACCGGCAACAGATTCAGAACGTCGTTCAGCGCGTGACGGTGGATGAGATGCTGCGGCAGGCTGCGCAACCGGAAAACGCAGCCGAGGTCCGGGCGGTACTCTCTGTCCACCTGGATGCGCTGGCCGGCAAGCTGGAGCGGATAAACGATGCCTCTGCGCATGAGCAGACCGTAGCGGCCGATATCCGGCGCTGGCAGCGTCGGCTTTCGAGTGATGAACCGGCGCCGGCGCTGAAGATGCCGCCGGGGGATCCCATCTGAAGCACTGCTGCACCGGCGGTACCGACTCGAAGTGGGTAGCGCTTATCGGTAGACCGCGTGTTTACCGGTGGATTCACCGTAACCACGAAGTCGTCGTAGCGATCCCCGGGCGTCGATCGTCCGGATCTGGCGGCAGCGACCCCTTAGCGGCTTAGACCTCGACCTCGAGCTTCTCGATACCGCGGAAGAAGGGCAGGGCGCGCCAGACGATGTCCTGCTCCGGCAGCGTCATGTTCGGATACCGTTCGAACAGCTTTCGATATACGCGCCGCGCCTCGATTCTGGCGAGCGGGGCGCCAATGCAGATGTGCGCGCCACCGCCGAAAGAAACGTGAGAGCGGCGTTTGACGGTGACGTCGAAGGCCTCCGGATCCTCGAATCGCTCCGGGTCGCGGTTGGCGGCGGCCAGGGACATGAAGACGGGTTGGCTCTTGTGCATCGGGCAGCCAGCGACATCGCGATCCTCGGAAACGATGCGCGAGGTTGCCTGCACGGGTGCTTCGTACCGGAGGACCTCCTCGACGGCCTGCACGTCCAGCTTCGGATCCGCTTTGAAGGCTTCCAGTTGTTCGGGGTGGGTCAGGAACAGCCACACCCCGTTGCCGATGAGATCGGTGGTCGTCAGGTTCCCACCGACCAGCAGGGCCTGCAGGTTGATACGCAGCTCTTCATCAGCGAAGTCGCCGCCAGCCGCCTGAGCCTGCACCATGTCACTGATCAGGTCGCTTCGGGGGGCCTTCCGGCGCGCATCCATGAGCTCTTTGAAATAGGCGTCGATCTTTTCCTGGCTCGCCTCCATATAGGCCGTTTCGTCGGGCGTGCGCATTGGGTTCAGGCTGAGGATCAGGCCTTCTGACCAGTCCCGGAACTCGGTGAGCCGGCTTTCGTCCACGCCAAGGATGTGCGCAATCACCAGAATTGGAATCGGGACCGCGATGTGCTCCATCAGGTCGAAGCGTCCGGCGTCGGGGGCGGCGTCGATGACGCCATCGATCAGCGCTTCGATCTCCGCTTCCATGGTCTTGATCCGCTCGTAGAAGGCCTGCATCAGCGGACGTCGATTGCGTGCGTGATCGGGATCGTCCATGAACAGGATGCTGCTGCGCCTGCCTTCCGGATCCTCGGGATCGGCCAGCATCCGCGTGATCGATCCCTCCTCGGCATTGCTCGGATTACGGACGAAGGTGCCGTCGTTCACTGTGGTACGGATGTCGTTGAAGTGGCTCAGCAACCAAGCCTTGACGCTCTCGTCCCGCAGTACGCGACTCGACTCACGCAGGGCGCGCATGCGGGGATGGGGATTCTCCCGTGCCTCGGGATCGAAGGCGGAGATCTCCAGGATGCTTGTCGGTGCGTTGGTGGTGGGGTGATCGTCGTGCATATCGTCGTTCTCCAGTCGCCTGCCTGGTGCGGCAGTCCCGGCTACTTCCATGCTTCATCCTGCACCAGCCGGACAGCCGGGTAAAACGGTCAACGATCACGGACCGGGGACCCCAGCCGACGTGCAGTGCCACTCACGCGGTGTGCGTTCCGCTGGCAAGGTCGCCATGCTTGACCCCTCAGGCGGTCGTCCGTCGCAGGTCAGCGCCGCCTAGGGCGCCGGTCCGCAGAAGGGTTCAAAGTAGGTCAAGCGGTCTGTTGCCGCAACGCGAAGCAGGCGGATCTCTTCGCCCGGTGGACATCGGAGCCGGTGTTTCTTCTCAACGGGCCGTCCCAGTTGAATTCGGACGGTCCTGCTGCGGGCAGTCGGCTTGTCGGGCAGGCAGGCCAGGCTTTCCAGGCGTTTGAGGGCGCGCGTGCCGCGGGCGTTTACCCCCAGCAGGGGTCCGGTGCCGCAGCTGGCCAGCGTCCGTTGAACGCGCGCATCCTTTTTGTTGCTTCGACTCGACGACAGGCTCGGGCCGGGGCGGGCCCGACTGCTCATGGTGCGGTTGGTGCACTGCAGCTGTATGTCGAGCAGATCCTGCTGCGCCCGGTGTGTGACGCGGAAAGCGCTGATGCGCTCGAAGCTTGCGCAAGCCAGATCCTTGGGTCTGGCGGTGCGGGTGAGTGTGCCAACCGCCCCGGCACTGTTCAGCGTCTTTGCGTTGACTGGATTGCCGCGTCCTCGCCGAACCGGCGGGTTGCCGTGTCGACGTTGCTCCCGTTCCGCGTCGGTTCGGCCCCGAGCGCTGACCGGTGCCGGCGCTTCAACACACCGGGCTTCTGCGGAGTCCATCCATAACCCGGTCGATACCCTGAGCGACGAGAGGTGATTTCTACTGCTGAAGTCACAGATCAGTGGCTGATAGCCATTCGGCTGGATGGCGGTCACGAAGTCGTCCTTGGGCTCGAAGGACTGCGCATCGACGCAGTAGAGGCGAACAAACCGGTCAACCCATTGGCCCGCATAGACGCCGAAGCCGACGAGGAGACTGTCTGCTGGGCAAACCTGCCGAATGATGGGAGGTTCAATGACCATCGGGTTATGCCCGAAGCGCGATGGCCCGGTGCGGGTCACACGCAGGTTGTTTTTCATGGCGCAGATCAGGCCAAATCCTGCAACTGGATCGTTCCCCTTTACGCCCAGGCCAACGATGACTTCGTCAGCGTCGCAGCTGAGCGTATCGACGTCTGGGCCAGCGTCCGTCGTTCCTACCGCGCCGATGGCGACCTCGGCGCCCTGCGCGATGTGACTCAGGAAAACCAGCGCGATCAGGATCAGGGAGAACCGCATGAGAGGCTCCTGGAGATGGCTGAGCGTTTGAGCTTCTCTGGTTCGGGTGCTGCTGCCTATCCTAAATATCGGGGAGGCGCACAGCATCAGCTGAGCCCTCGGGAGTTCGTCGGGCGACCGGTACCGGAGCCGGATGCGGTTCGACGGTGCCAGCGCAAAGGCCTGATCCAACCCGGAAACGGTGAACCTGCCTTCCCGTTGCTGTCCCGCAGAACGCTATCGCGAGCGACAGCGATGGTGTTTGGCTGTACGCTTCCGTTCATGTCTGCTCCGTTCTTTCCTGCCAGCTGGCCGCTACGGCCAGCGGTCGCGGCCCTGCTGTCCGTGCTGCTGTGGCTCTGTCCGGGATCGTTGCTGGCCGCCGCGGCCGCAACGCCGGTCGGCATTGCAAAGATCAGCCAACTTCAGCTCGACGATCAGATAGCGCTGGTCGGCACCGTGATCCCGCGGCGCATCACCCAGATTTCCTCGCAGGTCGATGGCCTCATTCAGGCGGTACTGGTGGAAGAAGGTACGCAGGTCAGTGCCGGCCAGCCGTTGTTTCGGCTCGATCCGGCCTTCGCCCAGATTGCTGTAGACCGGCGCCGTGCGGAGCTCGCTCAGGCTGAGGCGGAGCGCGACGATGCGGCGCGACAGCTCGATGAATCCACGCGCTTGCGCAAAGATGGCCACATTCCGCAGAGCACGCTCGAAGCGGCCATCACCCGCGCCGCGGTGACGCAGGCTGTTGTCGGACAGCGTCAGGCGGACCTCAAAGATGCCCTCGAACGGCTGCGCCGGCATCGGGTGACCGCACCCTTTGCCGGCACGGTAGTGGCCAAGCAGGCGGAAGTGGGGCAGTGGCTGCGGATCGACAGCCCCGCGATCGAGCTGTCTCAGCTCGATCAGGTGCGCGTGCAGGTGGCCGTGCCGCAGGATCTCATCCAGGCGGTTGCAATCGGTACGCCGGGTACGCTGCGCTTTGATGCGCAGCCTGGCGATATGGTTCAGGCCAGTGTGGTTGCCGTCATTCCCCGGGGTACCGACAACGCCCGGACCTTTCCCATCTGGCTCGAGCTCGACAATCGCGATGGCCGCTACGTGCCTGGCATGTCGGCGCAGGTCCGGCTCGGCTTCGCGGGTCGGAACAGCCTTGCGCTGGTTGCGCCGAATGACGCCCTGGTGCGCCGCGCCGACGGCAGTACCGTGATCTGGGTTGTTGAGGAAACGGAGGGTGCGCTCACCTCGACGCCGGTGCCGGTTCGTCCGGGTCGCAGCGATGCCGGGTACACCGAGCTGCTCGGCAGCGGGCTGACCGTTGGCGCCAACGTCGTCGTGCGCGGCAACGAGACCCTTCGCCCCGGGCAGCCGGTGCGGATCGTCCAACCTTCGGCGGCGGGTCGCTGATGTTCCGCTTTGCCGTGCAGCGGCCCGTCATTGTTGCGGTCGGCATCCTGATCCTCTGCCTGCTTGGCGCCCTCGCGGTCTTTCAGGTGCCGGTGCAGATGATTCCGGATATCGAAGCCCGTGTGCTGACGATCGATACGCGTTGGCCCGGAGCCACCCCGCAGGACATTGAGAAAGAGATCATCATCGAGCAGGAAGAGTACCTGCGCCGCATTCCGGGCCTGGAGCGCATCACCTCCCGCGCGACCACCGCCCGAGCGGAGATTGAGCTCGAGTTTCCGCTTGGCATCGACATCAACGAGGTGCTGATCCTGGTCAACAATGCGTTGTCCCAGGTGCCGAGCTACCCGGAAAACGTCGACGAGCCGCGGATCAACACCAGCTCGGTCTCCGACAACCCTTTCATGTTCTTCAGCATTCAGCCGTTGCCGGGGAATCCGAAGGACGTCGACATCCTCACCCAGCAGGACTTCGTCGATGATTACGTCCGCACCCGCATCGAGCAGGTGCCCGGCGTCTCCGACGTCGGTGCCACCGGTGGTGGTGAGCGACAGATCAGAATCCTGGTCGATCCGAGCAAGCTGGCCCAGCGCAACCTGCGCCTGATCGATGTGCGCAATGCCATTCGCGTCCGCAACCAGGACGTTTCCGGCGGGGATGTGGACAGCGGTAAGCGCCGCTTTCTGTTGCGCACCGTGGGGCGCTTTCAGACCGTCGAGGACATCCAAAACCTGGTCCTCGACCGCCGCGGCCAGTCGCTGATCCGGCTGCGCGACGTGGCCACCGTGGAGATGGGCTATGCGGAGATCCGCAACTACGCCTATACGCGCAGCCGGCCGATGATCGGCATGCGGCTGCGCAAAGAGGTGGGTGCGAATGTCGTCGAGGTCAAGGAAGGCGTCGTGGCCGCAGTGGCGGAACTCAACGAGGGGCTGCTGGCGGAGCGCGGCCTGGTGTTGAATATCAGCTCCGACGACGTGGTGTACGTCGTCGAGGCGGTGCGTGTTGTCTGGCGCAACCTGCTCATTGGCGCCGCGCTCGCAACTGCCGTCATGTATCTCTTCCTGCGCTCGCCTTCGGCCACGCTGATCGGCTCTCTGGGCATACCCATCTGCACCATCGCCGCCTTTCTGGGGCTGCTGCTGACCGGGCGGACGATCAATGTGATCTCTCTTGCGGGGGTCGCCTTTGCCATTGGCATGACCCTGGACAACAACATCGTGGTGCTGGAAAACATCTACCGCCACCTGGCCATGGGCAAAGACCGCATTCAGGCGGCCCTCGACGGTGTTACGGAGGTCTGGCCGGCCGTGCTGGCATCGACGCTGACCACGGTGTTCGTGTTTCTGCCCATCGTCTTCATCGAAGACGAGGCCGGGCAGCTCTATTCCGACATTGCCGTCGCCATTGCAGCATCCATCGTCATGTCGCTGATTGTGGCAACGACGCTGGTGCCGACGGCCTGTGGTCGGTTGCTGGCGCCAGCAAAGACGGATACGGACGGGTCTCCGGGCGTTCTGACCGGGATCGCGCTGGCGGCTCGACGGCGGATCGTCGCCAGCGTCGAGTGGTTGCTTGAGAGCGTCGGCCGCCGGTTGGCGCTGATCTTCGGTGCCCTTGGCGCCGCGGCTGCCATTTTGCTGTTTCTCACTCCAGCGGCGGAGTACCTGCCTGAAGGGGAGGAAGCCAAGGTGTTCGGGCTCATGTTTGCGCCGCCTGGTTACAACATCGACACCATGCGTGAGGTGTATCGGGAGATCGACGGCACCTTCAGTCCTCACTTCGATGCCGATCCGAAAGACTTCAAGCTGGGCGTCAGCGACATTCCCGCCATCCGTGGCAACGTCAGCTTCGTGAACACCGGCCAGGTGTTCTACCTGGTCGAGGCAACGGACCGAACGGAAGCCGATCTGCTGGTCGACCAGGTGTCCGGCCGGATCCGGGAGTTGCCGGGGCTGCTGGCCTTCGCGACGCGGGGCAGCATTTTCTCCGGCAACTCCGGCGGCACGCGCAGCATTAACGTGGACATCAGCGCTCCGGATCTGCCGACCCTGTTCGATGCGAGCTTCAGCGCGTTCGTCAAAGCACGAGGGCTTTTCGACAATCCGCAGGTGCGACCGGATCCGTCCAACCTGACCATGGGGCAGCCACTCCTCGAGATTCGTCCCAACTGGGAGCGCGCGGCGGAGCTCGGCGTTGATACCGCCAACCTTGGCTATACGGTCTGGGCGTACTCTGACGGCGCCTTCGTCGACGAGTTCTTTCTCGAGGACGACAAGATCGACATGTTCCTGTTCTCGAGCCGCGGCAACATCGAGCATCCGCGGGACATCGATCGGGTCAACCTTTACACCAGCACCGGTGCGGTGGTGCCCCTCTCCGCCGTGGCAGACGTGCAGGAAACGGTGAATACAGAGACGATCCGGCGCGTGGACGGCGAGCGCACCGTGACCTTGAGCATTGTGCCGCCGCGGGCCGTTCCGCTGGAAACCGGCCTTGCGAAAGTGCGCAGCGAGATCGTTGAAGGCATGAGAGCTTCTGGCGCAGTGCCGGAGAGCGTGCAGATGACCATCAGCGGAGCCAGCGACCGGCTCGAGATTACCCGCGACGCACTCTCGGGTAACTTTGTTGTTGCCGTGGTCATTGCCTACCTGCTGCTGGTTGCCGTGTTCTCCCACTGGGGCTACCCGCTGCTGATCATGACCTCGATTCCGATAGGAGTCAGCGGCGGCATCGTTGGCCTGTGGTTGCTCAATCTTGGCGGGCAGTGGTTGCCGCTGGTCGGGTTGCAGGCGGTTTACCAGCCGTTCGATCTGATCACCATGCTCGGCTTTCTGGTGCTCATCGGCACCGTGGTCAACAACCCCATTCTTATCGTCGAGCGGACGATGCGGAATCTGAAAGACCATGCCATGAGCACTCGGGAGGCGGTGCTCGAGAGCGTCGCCAGCCGGATTCGTCCCATCACCATGTCCATGATCACCACGGTGTTTGGCCTGGCGCCGCTGGTTTTTGTTCCGGGTTCCGGCACCGAGCTGTACCGGGGCCTCGGCGCCATCGTGCTGTTCGGGCTGCTGTTCTCGACGCTGATCACGCTTACCTTCGTGCCGTCGGTGTTGTCCCTGATCCTCGATCTCGGCGCGCGCTGGCAGGACCGGAAAGTGTTGGCCGAAGCGGCGGTCTAGCAGAGGTCGCCGTCCACTGAAAGCAAGCGCTATGGATCGCCCGCGGCTCGTGTGCCCTGTGGATCGGCCGGGTTGTGCATTTGCAGAAAGTCTGCAATGGCTTCGAGCGTGGCAAGACGTGTTGCGCTGCGGGATAACCAGTGATCTTCACCGGCAAGCTTGACCAGTTGCACAGTCTTACCAGCGCGTTTCAGTGCTTTGGTCATGCTGAGGCTCTGATTGATCGGTACGACGGTGTCGTCCTTACCGTGTATGAGCAGTACTGGCGCGGCAAACTGATCGGCAGCATTGACCGGGGATACCGACTTCAGGCGCTCTCGTTCGGTTCTTGAGTTGCCGATGACTTGTTGCCAGTAGGAGACGACCCAGTGGTCGCGCCCCATCTGGATGGCTTCGGTTCTCAGCATCTTCGGGAGATCAGATACGCCCGCAACAGAGATTACGCACCGATAGAGCTCCGGCGTATATGCACCCCCGGCCAGCGCTGAGTAGCCGCCATAGGAGGCGCCCATAATGCAGACCCGTGTTGGATCCGTATAGCCGGCCTTTACGAGGGCTGCGAGACCGTCGGAGACGTCGTCCTGCATGATCTGGCCCCATTGACCGCGACCGGCATGACGGTAGTCGAATCCGTGGCCGGATGATCCGCGAAAGTTGGGCTGCAGCACCAGGTAGCCACGCCTCGCAAAGTACTGCGCCCACCAGTCGAAGCTCACGCGGTCGTAGCTCTCCGGTCCTCCGTGCGGAAACACGAGCGTCGGTAGGGCATTACGTTCCTTCACACCCACAGGCCAGGTCAGTACGGCTGGGATCTTCGTACCGTCGCGGGCGGCGTAGCGAATCGCTTGGATTTCGCCAATCTGATCGACGTTGATGTTGGGATAGCCGCGTGCCAGGCGAACCAGCTCCTTCTCTGCGGGTGTATAAAGCAGATAGTCATGAGCACCGGAGTTGCCAGTAAGCCGTACGATGATCTTAGACCAGTCGGAGGTTGTGGCGACCAGGAATACTGAGTTGCCTTCGAATCCGTTCAGTAGAGGCTCCAGCGTCTCTTTAAGCTCCGGAGACTCGACCAGGTAGATCGGCTTCGGGCCACTGATCTGAATGCCCAGATACTCCCGCGCAATCCCGGTTGTCAGAACTCGATCGATGTCCCGGTCTGTCTGGGCATGGAAGGGCCCCGTCACTGAGCCGTCCTTCAGCGATAGATAGTAGAGGGACTCGTCCTCGGCAGAAGCGTAGGTGAAGACCAATGCGGCGCCATCGGCAGTTGATCCCCGCAAGGAGATCCGCGGAATGTCCGTCTCGTCTTCGTAGATCGTCCGCCATCGGCGTCCGTCTTGTACCAATACCTGATGCAGATCTTTATCGTTATTGAAGTCTTCTCGTGCCAGCACACGACCGTCCCGGCCGACGAACCAGTCGATTGTATGGGTAGTGCCGTTGTGAACGACCCTGGCTCGACCGGTGTCCAGCGCTACCCGAAGTAGCGAGTACCTGGGATTTTGAGTACCTAGACTGCCAACAAATGCCGGCATGAAGACAGCATCCCGCTTCGGAGTAATCCCAACAAGGCGCCCCAGCCCGCTCTGAGCCGGAAACAGATTGTCGAAACGATAGGGCAGTGGCTTTTGCTTCTGAGTCTGGATATCGAACGCAACGAGGCTGCTACTCTCCCACTTGTCCCGGATCAGGAATTCTCTTCTTGTTTCCGATACGGTCAGTACCACGTGACGGTTACTCACGAACCGCACGTCTCTGGCTTTCAGCTTATTGGAGCGGATGGCCGCGACCGGTTGCATAGAAGCGATTTCGAAGACGACGAACAGCGTCGCTCCGTCATCCGCACGCTTGATAAACGCGTAGTGCTTACCATCGGGCGAGATGTCCATGGACCGGATGCGCGGCAGCTGACCGTAGTCTTCAAGGGCAGGCGTGTTCGCGTAACCCGCTGGACACAGCAGTATCAAAGGCAACAAAAAACGCCGGATCGGCATCAATGTCGATCTTCTCGCTATTTCATGCATGGGTAGAATCGAAGGGTTTTGCTGATGGTATACAGGGCCCTCTAGCCCTAGCAAGAGCGTTGCACCCTGGTTTGGGTAGTGCGAGAGGGCAGGAGCTCTGGTTAGCGGTGCTGGCTGATGAACAGCCGTCCGAAGACTTCGGAATTACGCTGGCCGGCCCCGGGTAGGCTCGCTACCATTCCTCGGGCACTGCAGCTGCGCAACTGAGGGGGAACAGGCGCCATGATGACTGGGGAGCAGTATCGTGAATCCTTGAACGACGGCCGCGAGACCTATTTTGAGGGGCAGCAGGTCGTCGATCTGCCAGGCCATCCCATTCTGGGGATTACGGTGGATTCCGCCGCAGCCGGCTACGACCGCTTCTACGATCCGGCACCTGGGGCGGTGGGCGCCTTCATGGCAGTGCCCGGAACCGCTGCGGAGCTGCGTGAGCAGGTGGAGCTGCACGAGTCCGTCGACCTGCTGACCCACGTGACCTACGCCTCGCTGATGACGCTGCTTACGGCCGCAGACCGGATCGAGAGTCAGCTGCCTGACAATGCGGCGCGCATCCGCGCCTACGTCAAGGACGCGCAGGTGCGGGATGTACGCATTACGCAGTGCATTACCGATGCCAAGGGCGATCGTAGCCGACGGCCGAGCCAGCAGGACGATCCGGATGCCTATGTGCGCGTGATCGACCGCCGGAAGGATGGCGTGGTCATCCGGGGCGCGAAGCTGCACATCTCCGCAGCGTCCATGGGCCACGAGTTGCTCACCATACCCACCAAAGCCATGAAGGCCGGCGAGGACGACTATTCCATTGCCTGCATGGTGCCGGTGAGCGCGCCGGGCGTGAAGATCGTTAACACGACCTATGCGCCGCGACACGAGGACAAACGCGACTTTCCCATGTCCGGACGCCACCATACGCCCGAAGGCTTCGTGATTTTCGACGACGTGTTTGTGCCGAACGAGCGGGTGCTGCTGGACGGCCACCCCGAGCTGGCGGCGGTGTTCGCGCACTCGCTGGGACTCTGGGAGCGGCTGGGCGGCCTTGCTGCCATGGCTACCCGCTACGACGAGCTGGTCGGTTTCGCGCAGCTGATCTCCGAGGCCAACGGGCTCGAGCGCGTGGGGCACATCAAAGAGAAAATCTCCGAGATGATGATCAACGCAACGCTCATCCGCGCCACGCTGGAAGCTGCGATTGAAAACTGCAAGGTGACGTCCGATGGTGCAGCGTTTCCGGACGAGCTCTATACCAACGTCGGCAAGTACCATGGCGCTGCCAACTACTCGTTGATGGTTCGGCACCTGCACGACATCGGAGGTGGCAGCATACTTACCGCGCCCGGCATGGCGGACCTCGAAAACGAGCAGACCGGCCACCTGATCCGCAAGTACATGGGGACCAAGCAGGAAGTGGACGGGACCTACCGAACCCGGCTGTTTCACGCGATCCG
>JBCDGJ010000119.1:0-15597 GCA_038757945.1 Pseudomonadota bacterium | reverse complement strand
TGGTGGCGTGTGACCGGCACCGTCATCGCCATCTTCTCCGATTCGCCAGGCTGGGTGCGTGATTCGTTCTTGCCGAAAATGTAGCCGGCCAGGCGGCGAAACGCGCGGCCGCCGCTGTCATCAAACCCGGCGTCGACGACGTTCTCAGCCACGATATAGGGCTCGTAGCGACGCAGCTGATAGTCCTCGGTGTCTTTAACGACTGTAAACGCTGGTTCTTCGTACGCCAAAACGCTATTGCAGGTCGTCAGCAGCAGGGCGAGGACAGCGATTCGCAGGGATTTCATAGCTCGGCTTCCGGGGAGAGAATGGACAAGTTAGCCGCTGCCGGTGAATCACCTGTGAGCCGCTAGGACGCCGCGCCGTAGTCCCAGGAAATCCGCTTGTCGATCCGGACCTCGATGTAAGCGCTACCGTTCCGCGCCTGGGTCGGCCACTGGTCTTCTGGCACGCCCCGGGCAGCCGCACCCAGACGCATACAGCGCAGCACCTCGTCGGGTTCCCGTCGCACGATCGCCGTGCCCTGAACCATGGCGCCCTTGATGTCCGACATGGTGCTGCCGGACTCCACCAAAAGGCTCACTTTCGGATTCCGCTCGACGTTGTGCACCTTAGTCGTGTGATCACGGCAGCCCAGATAAACGCGATCATCCACGCGAAAGTAGCCGAGTGGGACGCTGTGCGGATAGCCATCAGCACCCTGTGTGCACAGCACCATCCAACCGGGGCGGCTGTCCAGAAACGCATCGAATGCATCATCGGTCAGAGATTGGGCCATGGTGATCCTTCTGTCTGCTAAGGCGGAGCGCGTATGCTAAGCGCAACCGCGCGCACTCAGCATCAACAACGTTCACCCACGGGAAGCTGCCATGGCCCTCCGCCGATTCCTCGCGTTCACACTTTCTATATGGGCCTTGACCCAGATGGGCCTGGCTATGGCTGCGGCTAACGCCGAAGCCACGACCACAGGCGACGACGTTGCAGCTGAGGCGCAGCCGAACGCGCCTCGTGCCACACTGCCACTAAGCCCCGTAGCGCTCGAGACATTCGTCGACGGCGTCTGGCTCGGTCAGGCCGCAGCCCATGATCTGGCCGGTGCCGTGGTCACGGTAGTGCAGAACGGCGAGACCATTCTCAACAAGGGGTATGGCTACGCCGATGCGGAGGCTGGCACGGCCGTCGATCCGGCGCGCACGCTGTTTCGAATCGCCTCCATCTCTAAGCCATTCACCTGGCTGGCGGTCATGCAGCTCGTGGAACAGGGCAAGCTGGACCTTGATGCGGATGTGAACGGGTACCTCGCGTTCGAGGTGCCGGCGCCCTGGGGCCAACCGGTCACGATGCGGCAGCTGATGAGCCACTCCGCAGGCTACGAGGACGTCGTGCTCGATCTGGGCCGTCGCGACGCTGCCGAATTGAAGCCGTTGGGCGAGTACCTAGCGAATCACCTGCCGAAGCAGGTCCGCCCACCGGGTAAGTTTTCCTCGTACTCCAATCACAGTACGGCCCTTGCCGCGCACATCGTCGAGCGCGTATCCGGCCAGCCGTGGTCTGACTACATCGAGCAGAACCTGCTCGAACCGCTCGGCATGGCCCGCACCGTGGCCCGGCACCCCTTCCCCGAAGCACTGCGCGGAGACCTGGCAAAGGCCAACTATCGCAAGGGCGGTGCCTGGAGCGAGTATGACTTCATGCACTGGATGATCTATCCCGCCGGCATGATGAGCACCACCGGCGCCGATATGGCCATCTACATGAAGCGCCTGCTCAATGATGCCGACGGGCTGCTCGCGCCCGAGACCTTTGCACAGATGCTCGAGCCCAGCTACCGGGCCTTCGACGGCGCACGTCCCTGGCGCCATGGATTCATGGATCACAGCCGGGGCGATGTACTGATCTACGGCCACGGGGGCGACTACTTCGCCTACCACTCAACGCTGATGCTGATCCCGCAGTACCGCCTGGGGATCTTTCTGTCCTTCAACAGCGAAGGAGGCAATGCGGCATCGACCCACCTAACCCAGGCGTTGACCGACTGGATCGTGCCCGAAGCACGACCCCAACGCCCACAGCCGGCACCGGACGCGGCCTCACAGCAGGCGCAGTACGAGGGCGTCTACGCACGGCTGCGGCGCAACCACAGCGGATTCGCCAAGCTGGCTTTGCTGATGGCGGGGATGGAGCTGGCGACGGACAACGATGGCTACCTGGTGGTGAATGGCGGTGAACCGACCCAGTTTGTACAGATCGGTCCCGATCGCTTTGGGAGCCGCTACACCAACAACGAGTTGTTCTTTCATCGCGATGGCAACGATCACATCACCCATCTGAGCTTCTCCGGATTCGCCGCGAACGCCGCCGAGCGCCTACCCTGGTACGGCACGCCCAGCCTGCATCGCCTGCTCTTCGGGCTGTTGGGGCTGCTTTTGCTGATCGTGTTTATCGCCTTGCCCCTGCGTGCGCTGTTCGCACGCTGGGCGAAGGCTGGCGAGGAAGGCCTTTCCACCGGACTCAAATGGGGTATCTGGCTGTGTGCAGCGGTCATGCTCGGCGCGCTGGCCAATCTCGCTATCGGCCTGACCGATGTCACCCGCTTCTACTACGAGCTGCCCACGGATGTCGTTGTGCTTCGCGCGGTGCTGCCCGCCTTTGCACTCATAAGCATGATTGTTGCAGTGTTCAGCCTGCGCGGCGTGCTGGCCGGAGGCACAGGTTCAACGGTTTCGGCGGGAGAGCGCACGCTGGTCGCTCTCTTCGCCGCCGCCACAGCGCTGTTCGTCACGCTGGGCGTCTACTGGAACCTGCTGAACGGCTGGTTCTGACAGCGCCGAAGGACCACTACTGGCTGCCACCGATACGAGCGCGCAGTTCCAGTCCAAACAGACGTGGATCGTTTACGGTAAAAAATGCGGCTGGGCGATTGGCATCCGCCACGCCCGTGGCCGTGTTGACTGTAAATTGCCCCTGTCGGGTGGTGAACCGCTCATCAAACAGATTGTCCACAAACAGTGCCAGTTCGTAATTCTTCCAGCGCCACCCGCCGCGGACATTGACGAGCACGTACGCATCGTTTTCGTTGGCGCCCAAGTTGGTCACATCAGAGTACTGATCGCTGGAGTAACTCACGGTGCCGCTGGCGAAGAAGCCGCTCTCGTGCTCGTAGGCAAAGCCGGCGGAGATATTGAACTCCGGAGCGTTGTTGAAGCTCCTGCCAGCCAGATTCTCAAATTCAGATCCCGTGTCCGGTGCGAAGGGAAAGTCTTTAAACTCCGTCTGCAGCAAACCCAGTGAGCTGAACAGACTCAATGAGGGTGTCGGCTCCACTCTGACCTCGACTTCCAAGCCGTACAGCTCCGATTCCCCCGTGTTGAGAATCTCGGTTCCAAAGAAGGCGCCCGTTGGGTCAGCGATTGACACCTGCTGGTCCGTCCAGTCGGTATAGAAGAGGTTGGCGTTGACCGTGAGATTCTGTTCCGGCCACTCAGAACGGAACGCTAATTCGTAGTTCCAGACATACTCTTCATCGTAGGTGCGTGTCTCGGGCACTCCGCCCGGCAGTGCGAATAGATAGGAACCACCGGAACGATATCCACGAGCGACCGTAAACGACAGTGAGCGCAGTTCGTCGAAACTGTAGATCACCGCTCCCTTCGGAAGGAAGGCATTAAATGAGTTAGTGGTCTCTGGTTCATCGCTGATGGGGAAGATCGCTGCGCAGGGAAAGCCACCAAGACCGGGAACAAACGGGGCGATCTGACACTCCGGCGGATCGACAGAAATCGAACCGCCGCGACCCTGATCAACAAACTCTTCATCATCGAAGCGAGCGCCCAGATTGATAGACCAGCGGTCATTCAGCGCAAAGGTGATATCTGCAAAAAACGCGTAGTTTTGCGTTTCGGTGAACGTATCCGTCACAATGCTCGCGACTGCATCTGGCGCAGTCAGCGGCACTCCCAGAATCGACAACGGAGTAATGAAGACGATGTCGTCACCCCCCTCATTCTGGAAGTAGTAACCGCCCACCCAACCATTCACGCGGCCGTAGTCGAAGGTGAAGCGCACCTCGCCCGTATAAGTCTCTCCCACGGCATTGTTTGAGCTACCAGGCCCGAAGTTGGTGTTTCTCTTCGTTTCCTCATAGGTGCCCAGAGTCATCAGCGCCCAGTGCTCATTCAGCTCATACTGCACGTCTACCGTGTAGCGGGTAACTTCGTTGTCCTCAAAACGCGTCCGCAAGCCAAAGGTCTCGTCGCCGAAAGGGTCAAAGTCATCAAATGCGGGATCATCGGCCGGCACCGGAGAGTTTGCTTGACCAAACTCTCCAAACTCGGTATCCGCAAACTGCGCGATCAACTCCACACGAAGATCAGGAAGGGCTTTGGGTTCTATCAGCAGTTTTGCACGCAGGTTCAGGGCTTCTTCAAAGCGGGTGTTGTTGCCGGTATCCAGATTGGTCACTCCGAAATCCAGCTCTCGGTAATCCGCTGCTATGCGGAACGCCACCTGATCATCGAAGATCGGCCCTGTGACCATCCCAGAGTACTGTTGTTGGTCTTCGTTACCGCCCATGGCACGCGCTTTAGCTCCCCATTCGTATTCGGGATCGGCCGTGTTAATGATGATGGCGCCCGCCAGAGCGTTTCGACCCTGTACCGTTGACTGGGGTCCTCGCAAGACTTCAACCTGAGCAATGTCCCAGAGGTTATTGGCACCCTGGTTGGCGTTGAAGGAATTTGGTGAACCATCCACGTACACGTTAGCCGTCGTGCCCACCCCAGCGAAACCTACTCCAACGAGTGTAACGCCACGAATCGACAGATTGTTCAGGGAATTGGGGCCACCAGCAGCCACGTTCGCCGTACGGAGCAGAATGTCTTCTACGTTTAGAATCACCTGCTTCTCAAGCTCTTCTTCGGTGAAGACGGCCACCGACGTTTGCGTATCCTGAATCCCAAGATTCGCCTTGGTGCCGGTCACAATGATCTCTTCGATGGGACCGTCCTGCGCAAAGACCGGCGCGGCTCCCACAGCCAGGAGAGC
Organism: Pseudomonadota bacterium; assembly: GCA_038757945.1. Lineage (GTDB taxonomy): Bacteria > Pseudomonadota > Gammaproteobacteria > Pseudomonadales > Azotimanducaceae > CALHVX01. The sequence goes on along the minus strand of JBCDGJ010000119.1, from coordinate 10,554 downwards.
GAGCGCGATTCGGGATCGTTTCATGGTCAGCATATCCGGGTTCTGAAGGTGTACCGCCAGTGCGGTACGCGGTCGGTTTCAGCGAATGATCGAAGCGAGCCTAGAACTCTCCCACCAGACGCAGACCGTACTGCCGCGGCGGCGCTACCCGCAGAATCTGGCCGCGTACGGCAAAGCCGTTGGTAAAGGCGCCGGTGGCGTAGGCTTCGTCCGTTGCATTCGTAAGAAAGCCCTCGATACGCCAGCTGCCTTCGCGCTCGATACCGGCACGCACATCCAGGCGCTCGTAGGAGTCGAGGGTGAACTGCGCATCGCCGCCTGCGAGCACGTCGCCGCGCTCGTCCACGTAGACGAAAGTGCCGCGTACAAAGCCGTCGAGAGCTTCCGTGATGGCGAAGTCATAGCTGCCGGTCAACGTGGCCTGCCAGCGCGGGGCGTAGGGGAGCGGATTGCCCACGAGCGCAGCGCCCGCGATACCCCCATCCAGGCTCTGAACCTCCGAATCGAGATAAGCAACGCCGCCCTGGAGGCTCAGGCCAGCGAACGGCAAAGCCGTAAAGTCGAGTTCGAAGCCGGACGCTTCTGCCTCACCATTCCCCGCGAAGGGTGCACCCGTGGTTGGATCCGCTAGAGAAAGCTGAATATCCGTCCAGTCGAGCAGGAATCCGGACAGGTTCACGAGCAGGCGGTTGTCAAAGAAGTTCGCCTTGATGCCCACCTCGTAATTGATGATCTCTTCCGGCGCAAAGTCGAGCTGCTCTGTCTGCCCCGACAGATCGACGTTGCTGAGCTGCAGCGCGCCGGGGCGATAGCCGGTGGAGATGGTGGCATACAGGTTGACGCGCTCGCTCAAATCGAAGACAGAGCTTAAGCGCCAGGTGAACTTATCAAAGTCGACTTCGCCGGAGGCATCCGGGAAGGGGACGGACGGCGCGAAGGGCACACTGGGAATACCCGGAAAGCCGATCTGCTGAATGTCGATCAGCAGGCGGGTGTCCTGCTCTTCTTCGTCGTAGTTGTAGCGGCCACCAAAGAGCAGGTTCCAGCGATCGGTGATGGCCAGATCGAAATCAGCGAAGAGCGCGTAGCCAAAGGTCTCGCTTTCGTTGTTGTTGCGCGCAAGCAACTCACCGGGCGCTGTCGGCACGGTAAAGTAGGGATTGGGTAGAAAAGGCGCGGCCGGCCCGAGCAGCGGGCCCGGTATGAACGTGGTGGCCTGAATGGTGTTGCCGGCGAAGGACTCGTTAAACACTTCGCTCTCACCGTAGGAAACAAAAATGCCGCCGACATAATTGAAGCGCTCGTTCCCGTTGCTCTGATAGCGCAGCTCGGTGCTGGCGAACAGGTCGTCACCCTCACTGGTAAACAGTACGTTGTTCAGCGAGGAATAGTCGCCGTCGCCAGCACTGTCCAGCTCCGTGTAGGAGAAACCGGTGACCCAGATCAGCGAGGACTCTCCCAGATCATAGGCAACATTCAGGGTACCGATGGTGTTCTGCCGCTCGATGAACTCTGGCGTATCAGATTCGCCGAACTCGGCCTGATCCGGAAAGAACTCCGCCAGCGGCGACGCAATGCTCGCCGGGGTCGCCAAGGGATTGAAGCCCAGGTTGATGATGTCGATGAAATCCTGAACCAGCGGATTGTTGGCGCCGTTGGGGATCTCGCTCTGCAGCTTCTGGCTCAGCTCTTCGTAGGACAGAGACGCTTTGATGGAAAGGCTGTCTGTGGGATCAATCTGGAGGCTGGCGCGAACGCCGTAGTTTTCCTGGCTGTCCTCCGGCGAACCCGTGGGTGTCAGATTGTCGATGTAGCCATCGGTCTCGTCGTAGAAGCCGGAGATCAGCAGCGCAGCGGTGTCTGACAAGGGAATATTCGCGCGGCCGCTGATGCCCAACACCCCATTGTTACCCGCATCAACCGCGACGCGGCCCCGGAACGCCTCGGTATCGGGCGTCAGCGACGTGATCGAAATCGCGCCGGCCACGACGTTGCGACCGAACGCGGTACCCTGTGGCCCGCGCAGCACCTCGACCCGCTCCGGATCGACCAGCCGCGAACCGGCCAGGGCCGTGCTGGCGCCGGTGGTATCGAAGCCGTCCACGTACACCCCGAAGGTATTGGTATTGCCGCCCAACGAGCCGATGCCGCGAATGCGCACGGTCACGCCATCCCCGGAGGCCCCAGCGGTCTCGCCAGTGAGCCCGGGGACCAGATCGAGATAGTCCGTGAGGTCACGGATGTCCTGCCGATCAATAAAATCGCTGTCGATGACTGCAACGGATACGGGCACGTCTTCCAATGCCTGTTCACGCTTTTGCGCGGTCACAATGATCTCTTCGATGACCACCGGGTCCTGCGCATAGGCGCTTGCGGACACAATCAGACAACCGAGTGCCAGCGGTAGCGGGCCACCGCAAGGTTTCGTGGTAAACAAGTGGCATCCTCCCCATGATGCTTAAGGATTGCGCCGGCGAGTCGGGCCGATAGCGCGCGATCCTCAATTATGGCACATTCGCTAATGAGAATCGTTCGCTTTTGCTAGGCGAAACCCCAACGAGCTGAGCGCTGATCCCCATGGCCAAAACCACCATCGCCGTTTCCGTTGTGCTGTTCCTGATCGGGGTGGGCGGCTGGCTGCTGGCTGGCCAGTCCAGCGTGACCGCGCTGATTCCCGCGTTCTTCGGGATTCCCCTGCTGATCGCCGGTCTGGTTGCACTGAACGAAGGCCGTCGCCGGCATGCGATGCACGCCGCAGCGGTGGTGGCCCTGCTGGGCGCCGGAGGCTCTTTAAGTCGCGCCCTGCCGGCGCTGGGCGGAGACGAGCCGCTGCGTCTTGCCACCCAGTCTCAGCTGCTGACCGGCCTCGTGCTGGTGGTCTTTCTGGTCCTGTGCATCCGCTCGTTTATCGCGGCTCGTCGGGCGCAAGGCTGAAGGCCTGCCAGATCACATCGTCGGCAAACTCAAAGCGCCGGGTTTGTTGCGGCGTGCGGACCAAAAGCTGGTTGCGCTGTTCCGGGACCAGCGCCCGGAGCACATCGCTGCGCGCTTCCAGCGACGTGGGTAGGGGCCCGGTGTACTCCTGAAACACCAGCAGCTGGCTGCCATCGAGTTCCGCGCCAACCAGGGCCAGGGGGATGACGACCGTCGGTTCCAGAGCCGAGCGCAGCCCGAAGTGTTGCTCCAGATATAGCGCAAAGCGCGCGCGAGGCTCCAGGTCAACGATACGCAGCCCCGCCTCACCGAAGAGCGGCTCCAGAGCGCGCTCGACGTCGTGCACGTGCAGGCGGTGCACGATCTCGAGCCGCTGCGCAGCCGGATCCCAGGTGAGGGTGCTCAGGCAGCTCGGCTGCCGGTGCGCATCGGCCCGATCCGGCAGCGCGAGCGCGGTAGCCGCGAGCAGCAGCGCGAGCAGGGCGCGCGCTGCGTGGCTCAAGGGTTCTGCGGCTCTGGCTGGGCGGCTTTGGGCTGTGCGGCCTTGGGTTGAGCCGCCTTCGGCGCGAGCGGCACGGCATTGCCGGTCGCATTGGCGTCGTCGTCCTTACGCAGCTCCGTCAGCATATCGGCCATCAGATCCCGGTCCTCGTCCGCCTGCTTGTACAGCGCCAGGCGCGAGGGCCGCAGGGTGCGCGGCATATCGTTATTGGCATAGTCCGCATCGGCAGTCTCGTGCAGCGGATCCAGCTCCAGCTTGGCCAGGGGCTTATCGAGCAGGAGCATGCGGGTGACCCGCTGCGCGTTGCGCCGCCAGATCTGCGCTGGCAGGCGCAGGAACTCCGTGCTGTCATCACGATAGGTCAGGCGCAGGGGCAACGGCATCACGAGCCCGCCCAGGTTTTCAAAATCCACGAAGTAGACGTACTGATCGTCCTTCAGCGCCCGTTCGAGCGCCGTCCGCTCCCAGTCCTCCAGCCCCTTCAGCATCTCCTGGTAGCCGTTGCGGTCTTTGTTGCTCGGGGTGTAGCGATCGTTCTCGTTGTAGAAGTCGCGCAACTGCGGACGGCGCTCGACGCGCGTTTTGCGCCCTTCCTCGCGATTGCGCGTCTGCGCGATAGACTCCGGGCGCTCAGCGGCAGCCTGTTCGCGGGCAAGCGGGTAGTCCTGATCCGGATCGCCAGAGGCAATGCGATACTCGCGCAGGCCCGTGATCGCAATGTCGACATGGTCCGTGGAGTAGAACCAGCCGCGCCAGAACCAGTCCAGATCCACGCCGCTGGCGTCTTCCATGGTCCGGAAAAAGTCCGCGGGCGTCGGCCGCTTGAACTTCCAGCGCCGGGCATACTCGCGGAACGCGAAATCGAAGAGCTCCCGGCCCATCACCGTTTCCCGCAACACCATCAACGCCGCAGCCGGCTTGTTGTAGGCATTGTTGCCGAACTGCAGGATGGCATCGGACTGCGTCATGATCGGCACCTGTTCTTCGGACACCATGTACTCACTGATGTAGTCGAGCAGGTTGGTGTACTCGCCGTAGGCGGGGAAGTTCTCCTCCCACTCAAACTCTGCCAGGTACTCCAGAAAGGAGTTGATGCCCTCGTCCATCCAGGTCCACTGCCGCTCGTCGCTATTGACCGTCATGGGGAAGTAGATGTGGCCGATCTCGTGAATGATCACGCCGATCAGTCCGTACTTCACGCGCCGACTGTAGGTATTGGGGGGCAGTTTCGCGGCCTTCTCAGGGTCAGCCTTGGCTTCCTCGTCGGCCTCATAGGGCTCCGGACGATAGCCATTGAAGGTGATCATGGGGTACTCCATGCCCCCGGATTCCCAGCTGTTGACCGATTGCGCCGTGGGATACGGATAAGGGAAGGAGAAGCGCGAGTACACCTCCATCGTATGGATGACTGCTTCCGTGGAGTACTGGGACCAGATCGGTTCCGCCTCGTTGGGGTAGAAGGACATCGCCATGACCTCTGGGCCGTCCTCCTGGGCATAGCCCTGCGCGTCCCAGATAAACTTGCGGGAACTGGCAAAGGCAAAATCGCGCACGTTCTCGGCAGCGAAGATCCAGGTGCGCGTACCGGTGTCCTTGCTCTTCTCGTTTTCGGCCGCTTCTTCCGGGGTCACGATAAAGACCGGCGCATCGGCAGACTTGGCCTGATCCAGGCGCGACCGCTGTGTCGCCGTCAGTACCGCATCGGGGTTGGTCAGCTCACCGGTCGCCGACACCACATGATCCGCGGGCACGGTGATCGCGACTTTGTAGTCGCCAAACTCAAGTGTGAACTCGCCGCGCCCGAGGAAGGGAAAATGCTGCCAGCCCGCGTAGTCCGTGTAGGCCGCCAGGCGCGGAAACCACTGCGCCAGGAAGTAGATGTAAGTGTCGTCATCGGCGAAGCGCTCATAACCGCCGCGGCTGAACACCCGCGCCTCTTCGACGATGTTGAACGCGAAGTCCATGGTGAAACGCAGGCGCTCGCCGGGCTTCAGGGGCGCTGGCAGATCCAGGCGCAGCATGGTGTCGACCACCGTGTAGGGCAACGCGCGGCCGCGGCTGTCGACCAGCCGGGTGATCTCGTAGCCGTGCTGGCCATCCTTCAAAGACTGGTGCCGCGCCAGCCCGCCGTAACCGAGAATGTCGCGCCCGGCATCGGGGAACCACATCGGATTCGGTGCGGTTAGCGAGCGCTGATCGAGTGAATCGGTCTTGAAGCGGTTCTGATCGAGCTGCAGCCACAGGTAAGGCAGAGCGTCGGGTGAACCGTTGGTATAGGTCACCGTCTGCGTGGCGCTGATGCGTCGCTTGGACTCATCCAGGGTGACCTGAATGTCGTAGTCGGCGCGCTGCTGCCAGTACTCGTGCCCGGGGGCGCCGGAGGCGGTGCGATAGCTATTGGGCGTGGGCAGATCCGGGCCGAGCTGCCGGAACGCATCGTAGTGATTGCCGACCGTTTGCCGCAGCGGGTCCGCCAGGGCGGGCGCGGTCAGGAAACAAAGAAACGTGAAAATCGCGAGAGCCAGCGAACGCATGACAACAACCGGAACGGGAAACCCGCAATCTTCGCACCATCGACCCTGCCGTGGCCACTGCGGCGGCCCCTTGTCGGTCGCCGTCGAGCGCGACGAGCGCGTTCTTCAGGGCAGCGCCACCACTTTCGCTGCGGGCCGATCCAGCAGCGTGTCGATCAGCGCATCGAAGCGCACCACCGCGGTGTCGATCTGCAGCGGCTCGAGGATGCCGTCGGCGATCAGCTCGACGGCCCGCCCGAGCATCGCCGCGCTGTTGACCCGACCGGTGTGAAAGTGAATCCCACGCATGTAGAGCTCGCGCATCGGCAACGGCGCATCTCCGGCGAAGATGGTCGTGCTCGTGCAATGGCCGCCCGGGCGCGTGGAATGCAGGGCCGCACGCAACGCGCGCTCGCTGCGGACCGCGCACACGGTGATCTCATGCCCCGGCAAGCGCTCCGGCCATTCATCCACAAGCATCGTCTCTGCGCCCAACGCCGCCGCGTTCGCGGCCGCCTGGTCGCTCCGCGTGCAGTAGGTCACCTGTGCCGTGCCGAGCGCCAGCGCGGCCTGCACGGCATACAGCGGAATGCTGTCGTAGTCGCCGATAATCAGGACGCGATCGCCCGGGGACAGCAGCCCATCCACGGTACGCCAGCCATCCAACACGTTGTCCGCCGCGCTGGCGTAGGCTGGCAGCTCGGCGCGCGCGGGCAGCGGCGACACCATCGACTCACCGAACGGCACCCGAATGCGCTCGGCAAAGGCGCCGCCCCAGTCACCGGAGACCTTGCCAACCCCAAACATGGACGTTGGCGCGACCTCCCGACAGGCAGCGCTCTGCCCGCGGCCGCAGGGGTTGCAGTGACCGCAGCTTGGCTGGAAGGAGACGGCGACTGTGGTACCGGGCTGCACCCAGGTCACCGCCGCGCCCACTTCGACCACGTCGCCAACAAACTCATGGCCCATCAGGAAGGGGCCGGGAAACGGCAGATGACCCGCGACCAGCTGCCAGTCCAGATCGCAGGTCGCGACGGCCAGCGGCGCGATGATCAGATCCTGCGGCTGTTCGATCTGAGGTTCAGGGGCATCCACCCAGGCAATCTGTTCGGGTCCGGCATAGCGCAGCGCACGCATTCTGTTGCTCTCCTTGGGCGATCATGATTCCGTGGCGCCAACGTCGCATGCGGAGAAGCGGAGAAAAAAGGGATGCTGTGCACCTGCTGATGACTGACGTACAACATTGGCGGAGGCGTCCTTGAGCGACCGCCTGCCGCCCCTGGCCTGGATCCGCGCCTTTCGCGAAGCCGGCCGGCAATCTTCCTTTCGCGCGGCCGCAGCGGTGCTGCACGTTTCACCGTCGACCATCAGCCACGAGATCCGTCGCCTGGAGGACTGGCTCGGGCAGCCACTGTTCGATCGCCAGGGGCGGCGGGTCACGCTGACCGCCGCCGGTCGCGACCTGCACGCTCAGATCGATGCGGGGTTCGCCCAGCTGGAAGCAGGCTTCGCCGCCTTGCGGGGCACGCCGCCACAGGCCCTGCGGCTGGGGGTATTTCCCTTCGTCGCCAGCGAGTTCCTGCTGCCGCGCTTGAGCGAGCTGGAAGCACTCACGCAAGGTCAGCCCATCGAGCTGGTCTCGACCACCCACATCAGTGATCTGATGGCACCGGGGAGCGCCGCGGGGACCGTCGACGCCGTCATTCGCTACGTGGATACCCTACCGCCGGACCTGGTCAGCATTGAGTTGACGACCATCAGTCTCGGCCCGATCGCTGCTGCAGCAACCACGGCAATGCCGACCCAGCGCATCCAGATCGATGGCGGCTTCGATGCCTGGCGCATCCTGCAGGACGCCGGGGTCACGCTGCCGGAGCTGCCGCTCTCCGCCACACGCTTTGACAGCTACCTGTCAGGGCTGAAAGCAATTGAGCAGGGCTATGGCCTGGGCGTGATCGTGCTCCCGCTGTCCGCCGCTTGGCTCGCGAGCGGCCGGGTGCGCCTGCTGCATCCGGATCCGGTGCCGATCCCGCAACGCTACGCGCTCGTGTTTGCGCCAGACAATCCGCACCAGGACGTGCTGGTAAACATCGGGACCTGGCTGACGGAAGAGTTCCGGCAGCTCTCACAGATGATCCCGAAGGCATAGACTGGGCGACCAACACCGAGGGCCGATCATGACTCAAGACTCTACGGCGAGCGCCTGGCATCTGGCGCAGATTAATGTGGGCCGCATTCGCTATCCCACGGACGACCCCCGCATGCACGGCTTCATGAGCCGCCTGGACGAAATCAACGCGCTGGCGGAGGCAAGCCCCGGCTTTTGCTGGCGCCTGCAGGGCGATAGCGGCAATGCCACCGACATCATCGCCACCGAAGATGAGCGCCTGCTGGTGAATTTGTCGCTGTGGGAGTCTGCCCAGGCGCTGTTCGACTACGTGTACCGCTCCGATCACCGCACGGTCATGCGCGACCGGCGCCGCTGGTTCGAAAAGCCCGAGGGCCCGTTCCAGGCGTTGTGGTGGGTCCCCGCCGGCCATGAGCCCGGCGCGGCTGAGGGCCTAGCGCGGCTGGCGCACCTGCGCGAACACGGGCCGACGCCCGCTGCCTTTCACTTCAAGGCGCGCTACCCAGAGCCGGGCCGTTCCGAGGGACCGGAAGACATGCAGCCGGAGCCGTACTGTAGCGGCTGGCGCTGACCCTTAAGCCCCGCGGGCAAACATCGCGGCAAGCACCGCCAGCTCATCGCTGCCATCGCGCACGATCGTCAGGGTGTGCTCCAGGTCATCTCGGGTCAGTCCCAGGCACTCAGCAGCACGCAACGGCAGACCGTGGTTGGGTCGACTGCTGAGGCCATCGATCGCCAGTAGCGCCCGGGCGCAGTACACGAGCCGCGCCAGCGGCAGATCGGTCTGCTCGTAGTGCTGCTCGCGAATGGCCTGCGTGATCAGCAGGGGCATGTCCCAGCCCGCCAGCAACGCCGCGGCGAGCATCTCCCGGTCCATGCCCACCACCGCCACATCGCAGTGGCTGTACAGGAGATGCCGATTGGCCGCCTGCAGGGCGCAGATGCGTTGGTATTGCGGCGGGAAAGTATGGCCGAGCACCAGCGTCCCGAAATTGCAAAGCAGGCCGCTCAAGTAGGCACTGCCGCGATCGAAGGGCAGATCTGGCGCGCGCCGGTAGAGATTTTCCATCACGCTCGCGGTCAGCAGCGCTTCGATCCAGTAGTCGGGAAAGCCGTGCGCCGGGAGCACCGGCGAGGGGATCGCGCCACCCACGGACAGCCCCATGGCCAGCGCCAGCACGCCATCGAAGCCGATCACGCGAACGACCGCATCGTGAATCGTTGTGACATCGCCGCCGGCACTGTAGAAGGCCGAGTTGGCCCAGCCCACGATGCGGGCAGCCAGCGCCGCGTCCTGCTCGATCAGCTCAACCAGATCCCGCGCGTCGGCATCCGGATCGCCCGAAATCGCCAGCAGCTTGCGCGTGGTGGCGCTCAGCGGTGGCAGCTCGAGGGTCTGATCGAGGCGCTCGCGAATCCGCCGCTCCGTAAAGCGCCCGATGGTGCCGTCGATGGTCTGCTGTTCCAGCTCCGCGAAGGCGGGTACCGGGAGCGGCGGTACGGGCTGCGCACAGCGCACCCACAAACTGTCCTCCGCGGGCAGCGCACGGGCTGCCGGGCCATCCACTCCGTCACCGGAAACCAGGATCTCCGGCGCATCGCGCAGCGCCATGTCCACCAGCGACGCGCCAGCCTGCGCATCGTTGGCGGCCACCTGGCCCGAGAGCACCACCACGTTGCCGCCCAGCTGCTCAGAGAGCTCCTGGGGACACACGAGGGCATCCTGCGGCGCCAGCAGCTCGTAGCTGCGCTCGGCGGCGGTAAGATGCAGACGGCGAACAGTGTGGGGAGCTTCAGCCACGGCAGGTTCCCGGTAGCACTTGACTTAAGGAGTCTAGGCGCTGGTCCCAGACGCTGCCGTACCCGGTGCGCCGCTGGGCACCGGGGATGTGACCGGCTTCGCAAACCCAGCTCGCGCGACGTCGCTGGAACACGTTCATGCGACCGCTTCAGGCTTTCGCTACCATGCGCCCGGTTCAGGTGCCGACAGGGAGTCTCATGCACACGCTTCGATTCAGAAAAAACCTAAACGCTTTCGCGGTTGCGTTCACCGCGCTGCTCGCCACCTTCAGTGCACGAGCCGAGCTGCCCGAACAAACCGCCAAAGCGCTGAAGGCCGCCCTCAGCAGCGAGACACGTAGCGAGGCGGAGCGCGCCCGGGATCGCAACCGCATGCCGGAGAAGACACTCACCTTCTTCGGCCTGGAAAGCGATATGAAAGTCGTCGAGATCTTTCCCGGCGGCGGCTGGTACACCAAGCTGCTGGCACCGCTACTGGCAGAAGAAGGCGAGCTGGTGATCGCTGGCGGGCTGGGCAAGGCCCTGGGCTTCGGCGAGATCCTGGGCAATGCCGGCGACTTTCCCGGGCGTGATGCGATGAAGATTGTCGACCTGTCGGACAAACTGAGCGCGGGCGAGCGATTCGGCCAGCTCAACATGGCGCCGGCCAGTTTCGGTACCCGCAACGCCGATCTGGT
>JBCDGJ010000118.1:0-15910 GCA_038757945.1 Pseudomonadota bacterium | reverse complement strand
GTTGATGTCTCGACCTGGCCCGGATGAGGTCCGGGAGGGCGCAACCCTGATGTAGGTTCAGTGTGTTCGCTTCGGGCTCAGGGCATCCCGTAGTAGAAGTCGGTGAAGTTCTGACGGAACTCCTTGATGTTCATGGTCACCTTCTTCGTGTCGATAGGATCGCTCAGAACCAGCTTGCCGCGTGAGTAGTCATGCACGGAGTATCCGTGATCAGGAGTAACGCTGCTGGCTTGCCTGAGTGGTTTGGAGGTGGCGATCGTTGGGATGCGGTTTGCCTTGTCTGCAATTCTGGTGATTTCAGCGTTTGATGCTCTGGCGAGGTGTTTCTGCGTTGGCAGTTTGCCAACGATGTCTTTCCAGATCCGCGCTGGATAGAAGAACTTCTCGAGTGCAGCGTAGCCCTGCGTACCTAGGTGCTGTACGTAGGCTTTCTCTATGACGCTGGCCCAGAGCACATCCTTGGGTGACTTCATATATCTGAGCAGCACGACGCCATCTGAATCATCCGTGTAGAACACGCTGCTGACCTTTTGTGCTCTACCCCCGACCTGAACGATGAAGTAGCGGTCGTCTTTCAGGATTCGAGAACTTGTTGATCCCTTTGGTAGTACGAAGTTGGGGTCGCGTGTGACCTTTGTATAGTCCAACTCAACGCTGACCGGTTTGCCTCTTTTGTTTTTCGGAACCTGCGTAACCACTCTGTTGATGAACGCTTGCCCGGCGGGGGTCAGCGCCAGAGATCTGAGCACCGCTGCCAGCGCACACCCCAGTAGCAGGTTTGACTGCGTGAAGTCGTCCCATAGGGGCGGTGAAGTGTTCCGATTTCTAAACAACGGCCAGTCGACGACTTTGAGCGACTTTGTGGATCTGTCCGACGCGGGCGGTACGGCGTTGAAGTGCTCGACGTTCCTGCGTGAAGCGGAAGCCTTTGCCAGAGCTTCCTTGGCATCATCCAGTAACGTTTCGAATGGCTTCGCAGAAGCTCCCGGGCTCGGGGCGAGGCCGGAGCCCATGGGTCCGACGTGGAGACTCGTCGGGTTCGGTGACCCTGATCCTATCGGACCGGGCACCCTGCCTGCGTTCGGTTTGGACACATCTCGAACCACGGCTTTCTCCTTGCGCGAGGTGTGTCAGTTGCCCTCGGTACCGATGCGCTCGGAGACTCAGCTTCCACCCGCTGGAAGTGGCTGGAAAATCCGAGTGCGCAGTTCGGAAGGGTCGCTGACCGTAGCGGGATCGTTTTCGTACACATCCCAGCCGCCAAAGGTGCTGAACACCGACCCGTGCCCATGCTCTTCCATCCAGGCGCTCAGCTTCTGCCAGGCCGCACCCACTTCGTGATACTCGCCCATATGTACGGTGGACGCTGCTCTGCCTCCGGGAAGTGGCTGATACAGGATGTCGCTGCCGTCGCCTTCGGCCTCGGTAGCAACGGGAATGCCGGCAGCGAGGTGCATCAGGCCTGCGTTCATGTCGTGGTAGCGCACGAACGGCATACCGCTGACGGTAATGCCCTTGCTCCCAGCGTAGGTCATGATCCGCCCGTAGCAGTCACCGATAACCTCGTTGAACCGGTCTGGCGTGATCTTTGCCTCGACGACGAGGGCGGGTTGTTTTTCGAGCGTTACAACTTCTATGGCTGACATCGACGGGCTCCGCGATGGGTGATCTTCGTTCCGCTTGCTGACGCTGTTCATCCTGGCTGGGCGGCTAGTCGTAGGTACGTATCTCGATCAGGTGTTGGTTGGGGTCGTTGAAGTAGAGCGTTGGCGCGGGACCCCGGGCACCGGACTCCGCTCCGGGTCCGGTGTTGGTACCCACTTCATGAAAGGATGGGCCGTATTCGATCCCGTTGGACTTCAATCGACTGAACACGGCATCGAAGTTCTCACGAGACAGCGCAAAAGCGTAGTGTTCGTTGCCCTCCGTGCCCCAGGGGGCAAGCTGCAGCTGGAACGAGTCGCTGACCCTCACGACGGTAAACGGGCCATCCGTACCGGCCTGTTCGAAGCCCAGGATCTTCGTGTAGAACGATACGCTCTCATCCAGATCGTTCACCTTCAGAATGAGGTGATCAAGCGTGTTCATGTTCGTCCCCTTATCGAGGCGAGTGCTCATGATGCGCTTTGTCGCACGGCTTGTTAAGGACTGGCCCAGGATCCGGCTCAGCGGTCCGCTTGTACCTGTCCGCAGAGGGCGGCTGCTGGCCGCCCGAAGGCCGCTACTCTGAACCCGCAAAGTGCAGTAAGTTAGTTGCGATGAAGAATCCAAGCACTCAACTGGAATTTCAGCTGGATGCAGCAGCTCCGCTCGACGGCATCACCGAGGAGGTGATCACGGCCTTTGAGCGGGATGGCGTCGTCATGCTGCGCAACGCGCTCTCTCCCGAGTGGCTCATGCTGATTGAGATGGGGCTGCAGCGGGTGCTGGCTGATCCGGGGATGACCAAGCATACGTTCTTTACCGGTACGGCCGGTGAGTTCCGCGAAACGGTGCGCAACTTCGACTACAGCTTTGAGGTCAAGCGGCTGCTGTTCGACTCGCCGATTGCCGATATTCTGGGCCGGTGTATGCGTGCAGATCGGGTGTGGTACTACTCGGACGAATTCTTCATCAAGACCGGGGCAGGCAGCGAACGTACCCCGTGGCACCAGGACACGCCGTACTTCCCGCTGCAGGGTGAGCAGCTGTCTTCGATGTGGATTGCCCTTGATTCGCTGCCCGCAGAGGAGTGTCTCGAACTGGTTGCCGGTAGTCACACGGGCACCATGTACGATGGGTTCAACCCCCAGAAGCCCGAAGATCCGAGCAGCGGGTTCTACGGTCAGGAGCTGCCGATCCTGCCGGATATCCAGGCCAACCGGGAGGCCTTTCCGATTGTCGCCTGGGCAGTCAATCCAGGGGACGTGATCGTGCACAGCCCGTCGACGATTCACGGTGGCGGACCAACGGGAGCAAACGGAAGGCGTCGCGCCCTGGCAGTCAGGATGTATGGTGAGGACGTCGTCTACGCGACGCGGCCTGCGTCCCGGCCAACGGTGCCGCTGACGCCGGGCCTCAGTGCTCATCTGCAGCCGGGCGATCCGCTGCGGAGCCCCTGGTACCCGAGGCTGAGGCCGGTTCCCTCGTCCGAAGCGTACGCCTGAGCCTTCCAAACTCCTGCAACCGGCTGCTGCAGGTCGGCGAGGCCGCCCAGGCGCTCTGTCCGAAAGGAGCGGGTCGAGAAAGGGGATCGAGGAAAGCGGGTGGAGAAGATCAGGCAGCAACGATACCGGGGCGATTGGCAACGCGGTCATCGAGCGCGGTCAGTCGCGGCGGCGGTGCGCTGCGTAAGGAAAGACTCGGCCTGCGCCTGGCGTTAGCGCTCCTGCAGAGCGCGTGTGGCGCCAACTTGAGCCTCACTCATCTTCTGTCGACGATTCCAGGTTACCCAGCGCAAGGCCGAGCCCGATGCCCATGGCGATGCCGGCGCCAAGTCCTACGGCCAGATTGTCGAGCGCTATGCCAGCTGCGGTTCCAAAGATCACGCCGAGGAGCGTGCCGGTAATCAGCGTTTTGTCGGTCATGGCGATGCCCTCAGCAGGTTGTTCTTCGTTCGCATTTCGGTCGTTTCCAGCGATGAGCGGTTGCCGCACGCAGTAACCTACGCGTGATCCGCGCCAGAGGTTGTAATTCTACACTGTAGATTTAAAATCGCAATGGTGAGGAAGAGCAGGCAGAAGCACGGCAAGGGCCATACGCTGGGGTTGTCCAGGAAGGCCGTCGTGGCGGCTGGGCTGCAGCTGATTGATCGTGAGGGTATCGATGGCCTGAAGATGCGCGCGCTGGCGCTTAAGCTCGGCTGCGATCCGATGGCGATCTATCACTTCGTTCCGAACAAGGCTGCGTTGCTGGAGGCGATCACGGAGCTGCTGGAGCGCCAGGCGAGCCCGCCCGCTGGTGCGACTGCAGACTGGCAGACGGCCCTGCAGGAGTACGCTGCCAACCAACTTGCGGTGGCCTTGCGTCATCCCAAGGCTATTCCGCTGTTTACCCTCCGAGTCAGCGACAATGCCGCGACGCAGGCCGCCCATGCCTGGCTACGAGAGCTGTTTGAGGCGCTGCGGCTGCCGGACACTGCAGCGACGGTGCGGCTCTGCACCGCGGGCATCAACGGCGTTCTGCTGAACTACTCGGTGCTGCAGGGGGCGACCGGTAACGCTGAGCGGATCGCCAAGAAGATGATGCGGGAGATGGTGGAGGCAATCTGCCTGCACTGCACGGCAAACAGGGTGTGAGCACTGCAGGTGCGTGTTCTCCGGGGCGATGGTAGCTACGGTGATCCGGGGCGCTCAGTGACCCGCGCTTCGTACACTCGTACCGCTCTCCCGCAGCTCGGGTCGGTCGTTTCCAGACTGGGGCGCATGCCCAGCTTCCGCATGATCCGGCCGGATGCGTCGTTGCCGACCTGATGGATGCTGATGATGCGATCCAGCCGGCACTGCTCGAAGCCGAACGCCAGGGCAGCACGGGCTGCTTCAGTGGCGTATCCGCGACCCCAGCTGGATCGGGCCAGCCGCCAGCCGATCTCTACTGCAGGCATCACCTCCGGCAGAAACTCGGGAATCGCCAGCCCGGCAAAACCGATGAATGTGCCGGTGTCCAGGGTCTCCACAGCGAACAGCCCGAACCCGTTGGCATCCCAGCAGGCTTCAAACCCTGCGATTGCCGTAACGCAGTCTGCCCGGCTGCGGCTCGCTCCGTCGCCGATCCAGCGCATCACTTCAGGATCACGGCAGAGGACAGCATAGGGTTCGATGTCGTCGGATTCCCAGCGTCTGAGCAACAGCCGTTCTGTTGTGATGGGCACGCGGTTCACGGTTGGTTATCACGCCGAGCGAAACCAGTCCGAACCGTCAGTTTCGAACCCCGCAGGGGTTGCGCTCGTACCGGTACACCTTGCCGAACGCCGCACCGAAAACGGATGCGCCACGATGATGCACAGGGTTTCGCGGGAGCCCTCGCGCTGGGCCGTGATGATGAAGCGCAGACCACCGCGCACTTCGGCAACGTGAGCGATGACGCAGGTCTTGCCGGAGGTGGTGCCCAGGGGGGTGCTGCCATTAGAGCTTAAGTCCTGTTCCGTTGGGTTCAATGCGGTTGCTGCGGCAGGCATCGTCGCGGCACAGGCCTACGTCAGCAGCAGGGTCAGGGCAGCGACGGAATTTGATGAACGTATGGTTGCTTCTTGCTTCGGGGCGTCTGACGGTGCGGCAGCTCATGCGAGCAGAGCATACCCTGCGTTCTGGATCAGGGATTGCATGCATACGCCTGGGCGAGTCCCAGAATCGCGGCTGCTCGCGATGTTTGCTGATGAGCTGGTAGACCAGCCAGCTGGAGACAGGAAGAAGCGGAATGAGGAACGATCGATTGTCTTGGAACCGGCACTGGCGCAGCGACGTTCGCGGTCGCACGCTGAGCCTGTGTCTGTGGCTCGCCGTTGCAGCCACACCCGGGAGCACGAACGCGGCGGAGCTGACGCTATCGACCGCTACCGTTGCCGAACTCAACGCCGCGATGGATGCCGGTGTGCTGAGCTCACAGCAGCTGATCCAGGCGCTGCTGCAGCGGATCGCGGCGTACGATGACGCGGGGCCGGGGATCAATGCGGTGCTGACCCTGAATCCCGCGGCGGGACGGCGGGCGGCGGAGCTGGATGTGGAGCGCGCGCTGACGGGCCGCCGGTCGCCCCTGCACGGGATTCCGGTGGTGTTGAAGGACAACATCGACACGGCGGACCTGCCGACCACCGCGGGCTCCTTTCTGCTCGCTGGCTCGTTGCCGCCGGACGATGCGACGCTGGTGCGCCGGCTGCGGGCTGCCGGGGCCATCGTGCTGGCCAAGGTCAACATGAGCGAGCTGGCCTCCGGCGGTGCGCTGAGCTCGATGGGTGGTCCAACCTATAACCCGCACGACACCAGCCGTTCCCCATCCGGTTCTTCCGGTGGTACCGGCGCTGCGGTGGCTGCCGGCTATGCGCCGCTCGGGATCGGCACCGATACCGGCGGTTCCGTGCGCGGCCCGTCGGCAGCCAACGGGCTGGTTGGGCTCAAACCGACCCTGGGGCTGCTGAGCCGCGACGGGATCGTGCCGTTGGCGCTGTCCTTCGACACTGCTGGTCCCATGACGCGCAGCGTGCGCGATCTGGCTCTGTTTCTGAACGTGCTTGCCGGCACTGACCCGGCTGATCCGGTCACCGCCGCGAGCGATCAGCGCCGGGTTTCCGACTACAGCGCCGTGCTCGATGCCGATGCTTTCAAGGGCGCGCGAATCGGTATCGCTCGGGACTTTATGCAGGCGGATCGCGAAGTGGACTGGGTCGTTGAAGCCGCGCTCGAAACGATGCGCGAGGCGGGTGCGGAAGTGGTCGATGTCGAGTTGCCGGGCTGGCTGCTCGATTCCCGTGGCGAGTTCTACCGCACCATCCGCTACCGGGAGTTCCGGGCACAGATTGCGGACTACCTCGCAACGCTCGATCGAGCCTATCCGAAGAGCCTGGCGCAGCTGATCGACGGCGCCCGGCAGCTTGTGTCACGACGCCCAGACGGCACTATCCCCAATCCGAGCCGCTGGCAGCTGATGCTCAGGGAAGAGGCCAGCGGCACGCTTAAGGACCCGGAGTACCTGGCGGTGCGTGATCATGCGCTGCCGCTCATTCGCGCAACCCTTGCCGGTGTGCTGGCCACGCATCGTCTCGATGCGATTGCGTACCCGACCTCACCGACGCGCCCGGGACGGGTGGACCCCGATCCGAATCCGACCGGCGCGCCGGGAGGCGGTGGCTCGCCCGCCATCCTCGCCAACCTGTCCGGCTTCCCCGATCTCATCCTGCCGGCCGGCTTTACCGGCCGCGGCTTGCCGGTTGCCCTGTCGTTGCTCGGTCCCGCGTTCAGCGAAGCTCGGCTGCTGGCCCTCGGCTACGCCTTTGAGCAGCGCACCCGGGCGCTGCGCCAGCCCCGGGAGACACCGCCGCTGGCGGACGAACTGATCCGCTACGGCAACTGAGGCTGCCGCCGTGCCGCGAACGGCGTAGCTGATTCGTTGTAGGCTGCGGGCGTATGCGCGATGTCAGGGGGGCAGCAGGCCATGGCGAAATCGGAGGATGCGGCGCTGGGTTTGGCAGGTGCTGCCAACGGGCTGCTGGGCTCGGGCGTTGCCCGGCGGCGCCTGCTGCTTGCGGGCGGCGCTGGTGCCGGGCTGCTGGCAGCCACTGCGGCGGGCACGTCGGCCGCCGCAGACGCGAGCACGCCCCAGCGCGTACCCGGTGCACCCATGTCCGGCTACGGACAGCCGGCAGCGGCTGAAGATTCAGTGGTGCGGGAGGGCATCGGATCGCAGCCCGGCACCCGTGGCAGTGGCGCGTCGAGAACGCCGCTGCAGGCGCTGCGTGGCACGATCACGCCGTCCGGCCTGCACTTCGAGCGCCATCATTCCGGTTTCCCGACAATCGATCCGCGGCAGCACCGGCTGCTGATCCATGGCGCGACGGGCCGCGCGCTCGCTTTTGATCTGGAGCAGCTGCACCGCTACCCGATGGTGACGCGCACGCAGTTTCTCGAGTGCTCGGGCAACAGCGCGGTGCTGCTCAGGGAGCGTCCGGTGGCGGCGAGCTGCGGGGTGATCCACGGGCTGGTGTCCACCAGCGAATGGACTGGTGTACCTCTGTCCTACCTGCTCGATGAAGCGGGGGTTGGTGCACAGGCGCGCTGGGTGATTGCCGAAGGTGCCGATGCCGGCCGCATGAATCGCAGCGTTCCGCTGGCCAAGTGCCTCGATGATGCGATGGTAGCGCTGTACCAGAACGGCGAACGGCTACGGCCGGAGAACGGCTACCCGATGCGGCTGTTCCTGCCGGGCTTCGAGGGCAACATGTCGATCAAGTGGCTGCGGCGCCTGGAGCTCGCGCCGCAGCCGGCCATGACCCGGGACGAAACGTCGAAGTACACGGATCTGCGCCCCGACGGCCGGGCCGAGGGCTTCACCTTTGCGATGGGCGTGAAGTCGGTGATTACCAGCCCTTCGCCAGGGCTTGCGCTGCGCGAGCACGGGGTCTACCAGGTGACCGGCCTGGCCTGGAGCGGCCGGGGTGCCATCCGCCGCGTCGAGCTGTCCGCTGACGGCGGTCGCAGCTGGGTCGATGCTGAGTTCGAAAGCACGCCGGCGCCGCTCGCGCAGGTCCGGTTTCGCGGCGCGTGGCGCTGGCAGGGACAACCGGCACTGCTCGTGTCGCGCGCCACGGACACGGCAGGCAGAACACAGCCGACCCGTGGTGCGTGGATCGCGAGCAACGGACCAAACGGCTTCTATCACTACAACGCCATGCAGCAGTGGCAGGTTCGGAAAGACGGCACGGTGGTCAACAGCTATGGCGTATAGGCGCTCGCTCTCGGTTGCGGCCACGCTGCTGCTCACGATCAGCCCGGCGCTGATGGCCGGAGACGAGGCCACGGACGCAGGTACCTTCACCGCGGCGGCGCCGCAACTCGGACAGGTGATTGACACCGATACGCTGACGCCGCTTGCGATAACGGTGTTTCCCGACGGCCGCGGCCTGCCGGCAGGTTCCGGCACCGCGGTGGACGGTGCGGCGGTCTATGAACGCCATTGCCTGGCCTGTCACGGGCCCGATGGTCGGGGTGGGCTCAATGATGCGCTGGTCGGCGGCCAGGGTACGCTGCAGACGGGAGCGCCGAAGAAAACCGTTGGCAGCTTCTGGCCCTACGCGACGACGCTCTTCGACTACGTCCGCCGCGCCATGCCGTATCGCGCGCCCGGAACACTGTCCGCCGATGAGCTGTATGCGGTCACCGCCTACCTGCTCCATGCCAACGGGATCGTCGACGAGGCTCAGGTGCTCGACGCGCAGACGCTCCCAGCGGTGACCATGCCCAATCGTGATGGGTTTGACTGGACCCTGCCGGTCGACTGACTGCTTCGACGCGGTGAGCGTCGGCACCCCGCATCGACGGCTCAGGGTATCTGCGCAGCGCGGCAGTTCACTCGCTGCCGAACACCACACTGCGCCGGCATCCTTCAGCGTACGGAGCGCATAGGCGCCGCTTGCGCGCTCATCAATACGCCTGTTTCACCGCCCGGTCCGGGCGCGGCGAGAAATATACCGTCTGGACGGTACAGTTCGTTTTCCCTATGCTGGGGCAATGGCTACCGGTAACTCGACCAAGCTCAAGATTCTGCTCGCTGCCGCGGAAGTCACCACCGCCAGCGGTGCTGGCCACCTCACCCTCGATCGGGTGGCGGAGGTCGCTGCCATTTCCAAGGGCGGTCTGCTGTATCACTACCCCAACAAGCGCGCTCTGCTGCAGGGCATGCTGAACCTGCTCATCGAGCGGTTCGGGGATCGGGTGGCGGCGCATCAGCGGGATGCGACCCGCAAGACTCGACCCGTGGCGCGCAGCCTGGTGCTGGCGGAGGCTGAGCAGGACGAAGCGGAACGCGCCATGCAGCAAGCTTTGCTGGCAGCGGTGGCGGAAGATCCCGAGTTGCTGGATCCCGCCCGGAGCATGATCCGCACCCTGCTGGCGGACGCCCGCTCGGAAGGCCCGGACAGCCTGGTGCTGCTGCTCGCGACCGAAGGCCTGCGGTTCCTGGATGTCCTCGGGCTGCTGCCCGATGGTCCCAATGACCGTCAACACCTGGTGGCGCTGCTGTGCCAGGCAGCGGAGGCCCGCCCGTGAGGCCGGCGCGGATCGCTGCCGGTGGGCTGCTTTGCGTGGTGCTCCTGGGCGCTTGCGATACGCCGCCGCCGGCCCCGGTTGCTGAGCAGTCGATCCGGCCGGCGCGGCTGTTCCGGGTAGCGCCGGTCACCGGGCAACAGCGCTTCGATTTTGTGGCACGGGTGGATGCCGCGCAGACCGTTGATCTAGCCTTCGAGGTCGGTGGTCCGCTGCTGGAGCTTAAGGTCCGGGAAGGCGAAACGGTACGCTCCGGGGCGCTGCTCGCGGCACTGGAGCCCACCGACTTCCGTCTGGCGGTGCGTGAAGCCCGCGCTGCGTTGACCCTCGCCCGCCAGGATCTGGCACGGCAGGAGTCGTTGCTCGAACGGCGGGTCGTTTCCGAGGCGGCAGTAGATGAAGCCCGAGCCGTCGCTGAACGGGCGACCGTCCAGCTGGCGCAAGCGCAGGAAGCGCTGGCCGACGCGCGGCTGGTGGCACCCTTTAACGCGTACGTGGCGCGCCGCTACGTTGATCCGTACACCAATCTGCAGCCCGCGGTCCGGGTGCTGCGGCTGCACGATCTGAGCGAGCTGCATCTGGTGGCCAGCGTTCCGGAAGCCCTGCTGGCAACGGTGTCGGCAGATCGGGTTGCGGCCATGGAGGCCCGCTTTGCGTTTGCCCCCGAGCGCGCTTTTCCGGTGCGGTATCTGGAAAACAGCGGCGAGGCGGATGCGGTGGCGCAGACTTATGCGGTTACTTTTGCGATGCCGCGACCGGAGGACTTCAACGTGTTGCCCGGCATGACGGCAACGGTGCGGGTGGTGTTGAAGGTTGATCCGACGGTGGCTGACCGGCCCCGGATCCAGACGTCTGCGCTGGTTGCCGGTGCCGACGGTGGATTCTTCGTATGGATCTACGATCCCGCAACGCAGACGGTTGCCCGTCGCAGCGTCGTGCCCGCTTCGGTAGACGGCGGGGCGCTGGCGATTCGCAGCGGTCTCGAAGGTGACGACCTCATCGTCAGCACCGGTGCCAGTCAGCTGCTGCCGGGCATGCGGATTCGGCCGCTGAACCCGGAGGTGCTCGCAGCGGAGGCCGGGCCCGTCAGCCTCGGCGCTGCCCCTCCACCATGAGCCGTATCGCCCGTCTGTCGATTGAACGGCCGCTGTATCCCTGGCTGCTCGCGGCCCTGTGTCTGTTCGGCGGCCTCTACGGCATTGAGAACGTCGAGCCCCGAGGATCCGCCGTTTCCGATCAAGAACGCGTTCGTGATCACGCAGTATCCCGGCGCGTCCGCGCTGGAAGTCGAGCAGGAAGTGACGGACGTGATCGAAGGCGCCCTACAGCAGCTGCCGCAGCTCGATCGCATTACCTCGAAGTCCCTGCCCGGGCGCAGCGAAGTGCAGATCGAGCTCATGGAACAGTTCGGTTCCGACGATGTGCCGCAGATCTGGGATGAGATGCGCCGGCGGGTTCGGGAGGCGGAAGCACGCTTGCCGCCGGGGGTCCGGACACCGCTGATCGAGGATGACTTCGGCGATGTCTACGGCATGGTGTACGGCGTAGCCGCGCCGGATTACACGGTTTCCGAGATCGATGACATTGCGCGGTCCATGGAGCGGGCAATCAAGACCGTCCCCGGGGTTGCCAAGGTGGCGTTGGCCGGGGTGCCGATCGATGCGGTCTTCGTCGAGGTTGCGCAATCGCGCATGCTGCGCCTGGGGATTCCCTTCGATGCCATCCTGCAGAGCGTCGGGCAGGAAACCGCGGTAGTGCCAGCAGGCTCCATTGCCTTTGGCGATCGACGGCTGCGCATCGCCCCGCCCGGGGCTTTCGACACCGTGTCGGCGATCGGGGACCTGCGCGTTGGCCGGCCCGGCTCAACCGAAATCCTGCGTCTGGCCGACATCGCCCACATCACCCGGGAACCGGTCGAGGTGGCACCGGAGATCATTCGCCTGAACGGTGAGCCG
The DNA here is from genome assembly GCA_038757945.1 of Pseudomonadota bacterium. Classification (GTDB taxonomy): domain Bacteria; phylum Pseudomonadota; class Gammaproteobacteria; order Pseudomonadales; family Azotimanducaceae; genus CALHVX01. The sequence goes on along the minus strand of JBCDGJ010000118.1, from coordinate 4,224 downwards.
ATCTTTACCGTTGCCGTGTCCGTCACGCCCGGCGAAAACGTCGTCGAGGTCGGCAAAGCCGTCGATGCGAAGGTGGCCGAGCTGGCGGCCGAACTACCGCTTGGTGCTCGTATCGAGCCGATCTCCCGGCAGCACGTGCTGGTCGAGGGAGCCGTGGCCCAGTTTCTGCGCAACCTGCTGTTGTCGGTTCTGACCGTCATCGGCGCGCTGTGTCTCTTCATGGGCTGGCGCGCCGGAACGGTGGTGGGCTGCGTGCTGCTGCTGACCGTGCTCGGAACCCTGCTGTTCATGACCGTGTTCGAGATCGAGCTGCAACGGATCTCGCTTGGCGCGCTGATGATTGCCATGGGTATGCTGGTCGACAACGCGATCGTGGTGGCAGAAGGTATGGTGACGGGCGTGCAGCGCGGCCGCACCCCTGCGGCGGCGGCTTCCGATGCGGTGTCCCGAACCCAGTGGGCGCTGCTCGGGGCGACGGTCATCGGGATAACGGCGTTTGCGCCGATTGGCCTGTCGGACGACAACTCCGGTTACTTCCTGCGATCGCTGGTGCAGGTGGTTGCGATCTCGCTGCTGCTGAGCTGGGTGCTGGCGATCAGTCTGGTCCCCATGCTGGGCAACCTGCTGCTGAAGCCCGGCGCCGCGAAAGCCGAAGCCGCGCTGTACCAGGGCTGGGGCTATCGACCCTATCGCTGGTTGCTCGAGCTGAGCCTGCGCCGCGCATGGCTGGCCACCGTGGTGATCGTGGCCATTACCGGCGGCTGCTTGTGGGGCTTCGGGCAGGTTAAGCAGGCGTTCTTTCCAACCAACAACTCGCCGTTTTTCTTCGTCGACTACTACCTGCCGCAGGGCACGGACATCAATGCCACGGCGAAGCAGGTCGAAGCCCTGGAGCGGCTGGCGCTGGATACGGATGGCGTCGTTGCAGTGACCAGCTTCATCGGTCGCGGAACCATCCGGTTCGCCACTACCTTGCGGCCGGAGCAGCCCAACCCGGCCTATGCGCACCTGTTGATCCGCGTTGCCAGGCTCGAGGAGATGGACGGGATCATGGCCCGGATCAGCCCGCAGATACAGGCGTTGAATCCTGACGCGGAGCTTCTGGTGCGGCGCAACGAGTTCTCACCCAGCGGCGCCTCCAAGGTTGAGGCCCGGTTTTCAGGGCCGGACCCGATCGTGCTGCGGGAGCTGACCGAACAGGCGCTCAAGGTGTACCTCGAGTTGGATCTTGTGGACCGCAAGACGGACTGGCGGCAGCGCGAACTGCAGCTCGTGCCGCGGCTCGACGAAACCCGGGCACGGATGGCGGGTGTCAGCCGCAGCGATCTGTACCAGAGCATGGCGTACGCCACGCTGGGGATTGAGATCGGCCTGTTCCGGGACCGCGACAAGCTGCTGCCCATTATCGCTCGTGCCCCCCTGGAGGAACGGACGGATCTGGAGGGCCTCGGCCAGCGGCGCATCTGGAGCCCTGCGGAACAGGCCTTCGTGCCGGTGGCCCATCTGGTGCGCGCCTTCGAGCTGTCCGGGGAGGACAACATGATCCTGCGCCGGGACCGGGTGCGCACCATGACCGCGCAGGCGAACCTGCCGCCGGGGCAGAACTTCGCGCGGGTGTTCGAAACTCTGCGCCAGCCGGTGGAAGCGATTCCGCTGCCGCCGGGCTACCGGCTCGAGTGGGGCGGTGAGTACGAGGCGAACATCGAAGCGCGGACGGCCCTCGGCCGTGCCATTCCGCTGGCCTTTCTCGTGATGTTCGTCATCACGTTGCTCCTGTTCGGCAAGGTGCGGCAGGCGATCGTCATCTGGCTAACGGTGCCAATGATTGTCTGCGGCGTGGTGATCAGCCTGCTGATTACGGATCTTGGCTTCACCTTTCCGGCGTGTCTCGGATTCCTGTCGCTTGCGGGCATGCTGATCAAGAACTGCGTCGTCCTGGTCGACGAGATCGATCAGCGGGCGGCGGAAACGACCCTGAACCTGGACACGATCGCAGCAGCGAGCGTGTCCAGGCTGCGGCCGGTCATGCTGGCGAGCGGAACCACCATTGCAGGCATGTCACCGCTGCTGAACGATGCGTTTTTCATGGAGATGGCGGTCTGCATCATGGGCGGGCTGGCATTTGCCACGCTGCTGACGCTGATCGCCGTGCCGGTGTTTTACCGGCTGATGATACGTGCGCAACCGATACCGGCGGCCGTTCAGCCGCCGGCGGTGGGGCTTGCGCCCCTGCCGGATTGAGCCGGTTGGTGAGGTTGGGCCTCTCAGGCTGGGCCTGGCCGGCCGCGCCTGGCCGACCACAAAGACCGGGCTAGCCTGCTTCGGCTGACGGCACGCTCAGCGTATCCAGCGCGGTGACCAGATCGGCACCAGCCGTCCTCGGATTGACGGCGCGATCGATGCGCGCAACCCGGCCCTCTGGGTCAATGTAGAAGGTGGTACGGCTCGCAAAGCCGCCATTGAGCACACCGTAGGCGGCGCTCACGCTCTGTTCCGTATCTGCGAGGATCGGAAAGCTGGCTTCGTTCTTCTCGGCGAATGCCGTGTTGTCTGCAAGCGTATCCGTGCTCGCCATGAAGTAGCTCACCCGGTAACGACGGATTTCCTGGTCACTGTCACGCAGCGCCTTGCATTGAAGCGTTCATCCGCCGGTGAACGCTTTGGGAAAGAATGCGAGCACGACATGCTGGCCACGATAGTCGCTCAGCCGGTGGGTCTGGCCATCGGAACCCGGCAGCTCGAAGTCGGGTGCAGCGGCGCCGACGACCAGCTCGCCGGCCGGTTCGGTCGCGAGTGCGGTCTGGACCTTGGCTGCGGCGTTCTGCGCACGCTCCGCCGGTGCTGGCGCATCAACAGCAGCCGCGCTGTTGGTGGCCGTACCACCGTCGCAGGCCGCAAGGGCCAGCAGCAGCGCGAAAGGGACAATTCGCATTAGCGTCTCCTGGAGGGTCTGGAATGAACCGTTCGAATGGTACGGCGGGGAGCCACCCCCTGTACATGCCTCGGGAATCAGTACGCGGTTTCGCGTATTTCTGGCAGCTGTTCGATTCGGCCAAGCTGGCCGTTCTTCCGCAGTACAGGGCAGCATGTCCATGGCCGAGTCCTTTCTAGCTCATCCGGATCGCGAGCCTTCTGCTCGATCCATGCCCCGGGTCAGCGCCATCGAGTGGCGGCATCTATCGCTGTTGAACCGCTGGCTCGTGGCGTCGCGGGCAGCGGTGCTGGTGATGACATTCAACGCGGCAGCGATCGGTGGCCTGCTGGCCTGGCAGGATGGCGCTTTCGAACCCCTGCGCTGGGGCCTTTGCCTTGCGGGCCTGCTGCTCGCCCATGCGACCAACAACCAGCTGAACGACCTGGTGGATTCGGAACGGGGCATTGATGGCGGCAACTATTTTCGCAATCGCTACGGCACGCATGTGCTTGAGGATGGGCTGCTGAGCCGCGACCAGCTGATCGGCTACATCGTCGGCACCGGCAGCCTGGCTCTGGCGGCCGGGGTAGCGCTGGTCGTGCTGTCGGGACCCATGGTATTGGCGCCGCTGGTGCTGGGAGCCGTCTTTCTGCTGTTTTATACGCACCCGTTCAAGCAGTGGGGGCTCGGCGAAGTGGCGGTGCTGCTGGTCTGGGGACCGCTGATGATCGGCGGCACTTACCTGGCGGTGACCGGCCACTGGAGCCACGAGGCGGCTCTGCTCGGCCTGCTCTGCGCGCTGGGCCCGACAGCGGTCATCTTCGGCAAGCACATCGACAAGCTGGCATTGGATCGCGAGAAGGGCGTTTATACGCTGCCGGTGCGGCTGGGTGAGGAGCCGTCCCGTGCGCTGACCGTGGCTTTCATCTGGGGCCAGATACTGGGTACGGTGGTTGCCGTTGCTGCCGGCTGGCTGCCCTGGCCCACGCTGATTGCGTTGGCAGCGGTGCCGCAGGCCGTCGAGCTGACCAGGGTCTATCGTGAGCCGGCGCCGGCAACGCCACCGGCGGATTATCCGGCTGAGGTCTGGCCGCTCTGGTTCGTTGCCCATGCCTTCGGCTTTACGCGCGCATTCGGCCTGCTGTTCCTGCTCGGCCTGGGCATTGGTGTTGCACTGACTGCGGTTTGACGCGTCCCTTTCCAGACGCGCACCGAGCTGGCACCACGGCGCATTGCCGAAGGGCCTTTTGCAGCCGCGGGCAGACCGGTGCCGTCGGCAACGTGTGCAGACATCGAGGCAGACATCGAGG
>JBCDGJ010000117.1:0-15929 GCA_038757945.1 Pseudomonadota bacterium | reverse complement strand
CGGATGCCAGAACCGATCCCCCCGTCGCTCGTAGTCCAGTCGCAGGAACGCTGCCACGCCGTCGCTGACGGGCATCTCGAACTGAGTCCCGAAGTTGAAGGTGCTCTCGGTGGTTTTCGGGGTCTTGCCGCCGATGCGCGCCGGCACGCCAAGCCCCGGTGACACTGAATCGATCTCCGAGTCCTGTAGCGCGAAGGAGCCAAAGACCCGCCACCAGGCGTTGAGCACCGCTTCGAACTCAACCTCCAGCCCTGTCAGGGTCACCTCATCCAGATTGTCGATGACCTGTGCCCCACCGGCATTGAAGTCGACGAAGAAGAACTGAAAGCCCTCGCTTTCCGCCTGATAGGCCGCCACGTTCAGCAACAGTCGGTTCTGCAGCCACTGGGACTTGTAGCCGATCTCGTAGCTGTCGACCGTCTCTTCATCAAACTCACGGCCGCCGACACCGTTAAATCCGCCAGACCGGAAACCCCGAGCATAGGTCGCATAGAGCAGCTGATCTTCCGCTGGCGTCCAGGTCAGCGTGACCTTGGGCTGCAGCTCATCGTAGCTGGTGTCACGGCGCGCGCCGGTCGCAACGTCCCTTTGCTCACGCTCATCGTCGTCGTAGCGCAGCGACGCGGACAGCTCGAGGGTCTCGGAGATGTCCCACTCAAACTGGCCGAAGATCGAGTAAGCGGTGTTGTCGTTGTCTTCCGCATTGTTAACGATCGGTATATTGCCGAGGTCCGCGAGCGTCGCAACGGTGCTGAGCTTACGGTCGGTCTCGATCCAGAAGGCGCCCGCGGTCCAACGGAACGCGCGGTCATTCGGCGAGGTGATCCGCAGCTCATGGCTGAGCAGCTCGACTTCTAAATCTTGCGCCTGATCCACCTGGCCGAACCCGAAGAACCCTCCCGGGCAATCCACCGGGTTGCAGAAGTCGAGATCGCCGAAATAGTCCTCGGTCAGATCCGTGTATCCCCCGATATAGGTCACGAGACCCAGTGGGGTCTCCCAGTCCGCCTTGAGCGTGAACTCCTGCGTCTCGCGCTCACTGTCGCCAGCGATATCGCTGATCGGCGCCCGCTCTTGATTGGTGTTAGCAGGGCCGGTGTTGTCGAAAAACGCAGCATCGTAAACGGCCCCGCCTTCCAGCTTGGACGCCGCTATCCTCAGATCCAGAGTCAGGTCTTCGCTCGCGAGCCAGAGCAGCTTGCCGCGCAGGTCGGTGGACTCATAGTCATCCACCTTCTCCCGGAGAAAATCATTGTTGATCAGCCCATCGCTGCTCTTGTGCGATCCGGCCAGGCGGAACAGGACCCGGTCTTCCACGATCGGGCCGCTCACACTCAGCTGGGCCTTGCGCGCGTCGCCATTGCCACCGCCCAGGGTGATGTTGCCTTCGAAGGCATTGCTGGGCGCTTTGGTGATGATATTGATGGCTCCGCCAATCGCGTTCCGGCCATAGAGCGCACCCTGAGGGCCTTTCAGCACTTCGATCCGCTCGACGTCGAACAACTCCATCTTGAGCTGCTTCTGATTGTTCTGGGGCACGCCATCGACAACGATCGCGACCGGCGAATCCGCGTTGTTCACCTGAGTGACACCGCGAACGACCACGAAGCTGTTGCCGACGGTGAAGGAGTCATCAAAGGAGACGTTCGGTGTCAGGGCGATGAAGTCAGCCGTGCTCTCAATGCCCGCATCGCTGATGTCCTGCGCTGAGAAAGCGGTGACCGCGACGGGCACCTCCTGAAGGTTCTCGGCGCGCGCCTCGGCGGTGACGATGATTTCTTCCAGCTCTGGCGCAGCCCCCAGAGCAGTGCCAGTCCCCGCTAGCAAGACGCTTAGCCAAACGCTCGTCACGATCCCTTGCGTGCTCATGTTCCCCCAACCAGATCGCTGATCAATGAACGGCAAGCTAGCAACGAGGGCCTGCGGGCGACACACCTCGTTCGGGTAGGGGCGTTGCCCTACCCGGGTAGGGTGCTAGATCAGCTGTTGCTCGATGGCAGCGTTCGCTGCCTCGCGGCGGGAAGACACATCCAGCTTCTGGTAGATGTTCTTCAGGTGGAACTTGATCGTGTTGATCGAAACCGCCAGCGCCTCGCCAATCTCGCGGTTCGAACGCCCCTGCAACAGGTGCAGCAGGACCGCTTGCTCGCGTTCGCTCAGGGCGCCTGGCAATGGCGTCGGAGCAGCCGATTCCGCGGGTCCTTCCGCGCGCAACTCTGCCAGAAACAGGTCCCGCAGCCGGTTGGAGCGCGCCGCCGCCGTCTCCGTTGAGCCCAGCATGCGCGACAGCAGCGCCCTCAGCGGCGCACCGGCATCAATGAATGGCCGTTTCAGACTCTCGAACATGGAGAGGCTCAACGCCCGCTCAAGATTTGCCATACCGCCGATTTCGTCACCGCTGGCCTGCTGCGCGATGGCCAGTGCAATACTCAGCTCGACAGCATCAAGGGACCGACCCGCTGCGGTCGCCCGGTCAAATGCGCGGGAAAGCACAGCGATTGCGTCGGGCGAGCGGCCCGCAATATCGGCCGCTCGAGCCTCGAGCAACACCGCTAACTGCTCGCTCATGGCGTCCGGGTGGGCGGGTGCCGGACCCAGTTCGGCGCGCCCCTGACGCCCTGCCACAGGCCCGGTGAGTAGCTGGCACAGCAGGTTGGTGGAATAAGCGAGCCGTGGCAGGTTGCGGGCGCGCGCTGTCGCCAGCGCCCGCCCCGCAAGCCTGTGTATGCCTTCGTGATCTCCCTCGGCAGCACACAACCGCAGCGCCGTGCCGTAGGCGGCCTGATAAACCTCTAACCAGGCATCGGCCTGCTCGAGGTGCGTCAACACACCATCGAGCAGCGAGCGGGCCTCCGGTAGCCGGTTGCGCGCATAGCTCACCTGCGACAGGAAGGCGCGAGCGATCGCAGCAAGATCGCTGCTGTCGCCAAACAACGCTTCGGCCAGCTCCAGCCCCTGTCGATACAGGGTTTCCGCATCGCGCAATCGCGCCTGGGCGAAGCACGCCAATCCTTCGTGGAAGTAGATGAATGCCTCACCGTAGACCGACTCGATCGCCCGATAGTGGGCGATCGCTTCATCGCCTATCCGCAGGCAATCATCGAATCGGCCGGTATCCCGGTAGAACGCGCACAGCATGTTGGCTCGCGCAGCCCGCAGCACATGGTGTTGCGCAGGGCAGCGCTCGCCGAGCGCTTCCAGGGTCGCAATGCTCTGCGCCGTCACCGGCTCATCACAGTAGCGCCTGACGAGCTCCGTCATCACCTCAATCTCAGCGCCCAGCAGTTCTCCGTCGCTGCGCGCGTCCAGCAATGGCTCACTCGCCCGCAGATCGGCGAGAGATCGCCGCGCGTGTTGGTATCGCCCCAGGCGCGCACTGAGGTAAACGTCTGCCAGCCAGACTCGCGGGTAGCGCGCCAGCTCCTGCGCTTGCATCAGGTCCAGCGCGGACTGCACCAACGCCACATGACCTTTCAACGCGTACTGCCAACCTCCGCAGGCCTCCAGCAGTGTTCCGCAAAGCGCGGCATCGCCACTGGCAATCGCATGCTGTAACGCTTCCTGGGCATGACCGGCTTGCAGAAACCACTGCGCCGCCAGTGCATGCAGCGTCGGGATCCGTTCGGGCGCATCCCGGCGCAGCCTCTCGCTCAAAAACTCACTGAACAAACGATGGTAGCGAAACCAGTGCCGCTGATTGTCGAGGCACTGCACGAACGTCTGCCGGCGCTCGAGGGCCTCCAGCAGTTGCCAGCCATTCACGTCCGGGCAAAGCGCCGCGGCGATGTCGCCATTGACCCGCTCGAGAAGCGCAGTACAGAGCAGGAACTGCTGCTCTTCGACTTTCAGCTCGGCAAACACCTGCTCGACGAAGTAGTCGGCTAGATCCAAGGTGCGGCCGGAAACCTGCTTCAATGTGTCTGCCACGCTCGCCCCGTCGTCCAGCCAACGGCGGATCGTGCGCAGCGCTACGGGCCATCCTTCGGTGCGGGCCAGCAGGTCCGCGCTGGTCGGATCGCTTTCGGACTCCTTCAGGTGCGGGGCGAAGTAGTCATCGATCTCCGCCGCGCTGAAACGCAGTGCTGGTTGCCCGAACTCATAGAGCGCATCACGCAGACGCAGCTCGGACAGAGGCAGCCCCGCGGGCACCTCCCGGGTACTCAGGACGAGCGTGAATCCGGCCGGCATCACCGACAGCATCTCGCTCAGAAAGCGCACCGCCTCTGTCCCAGCATCGTCTGCACCGGTCACGCGATGCAGGTCATCAAGAATCAGAACGCCCGGCACCGCGACCCGCGCCAGGGCGGTCAGCAGCACCGATGCGAAATCCGTATCCGGGAGCACTGCATAGTCCGCCGATGCCTGCGGGAACGCCCGACCGCGCAGAAAGCCGGCGTCCCTGCAGGCGGCCGCCAGGTAGCTCAAAAACGAGAAGAACTGTCGGTCGTGATCATCCAGGGACAACCAGGCGACGGGCGTGCCGCGAGCCTGCAAGGCTTCCCGCCACTGGGCGAGCGCGGTGGTCTTGCCGAAGCCGGCTGCACCACGTACCAGTACCAACGGCTGGCCGCAGGCATGGTCGAAGCGCTCGATCAGCCCGCTTCGAGGCTGCAGTTCACGAGACTGCGCCGGGGGCGAAAGCTTGGTCTGGATGACCCATTCGGGCATGGCGGTTTCGGCACAAGTGGCTACCCGGGACTGGGTAGTATACGTGCCAGGCCACGGCTCACTCGACGGCAGCGGTCCCCGGGGGCTACAGCACCGGCACTCCGGCAGCGGGCCGCCCTTCGGGAATCAGATCAAAGAGATTCCAGTGGGGCATCAGGAGGTCCAGGTGCCGGGGATGCTGGCCGGGCTCCGGGTCTGCAAACAGGAGTTCGCTGCCGTAGTGGTGGCGGATGCCGCTGGCGGACCGGCGAAACACGTTGAGCATCGGCAGCAAAGACCCGTCCGGGGCGGTTCCGAGGTAATCGCGGCTGTACTGGCCGTCGCCGTCGCTGAAGAACGACAAGGACTGCCAGCCCCGCTCGTTTGCCCAACGGTGCAATGCCAGCGGCGAGGCGGTGGCCACCACAGCCAGATTGACGTGCGCCAGAAGTTGCTTCGCAACCGCATTCAGACCGTCCAGAAAACTGGTGCACATGGGACAGGGCGCGGCCGCGTCACCGAACATATAGCTGTAGATCACGAGGCTCTGCTCTGGCCTTGCGAACAGCGCATCGATCTCAAGGGGTTGACCGGGCATCCCGGTCGCCTCAATGAACTGGTAGGGTTCGGGCACGCGGCCCCCATCAGGCAACGCGCGCCGCAGGGTTGCGACCTCGTCCAGTTGGCGCCGCAGGGCACGCTCCGCCTCGAGCAGTTCATTGCGGGCGGCGCGGTAAGCGGCAGTTTCGTCCGGGTAGGAAATGGGCGGCATCGCGCGACCGGGTTGTTCACCTCTCTCGCAAAATAATGAACCAATCCGTTCACTGTCAACGTCGTGAGTCGGCGAGGGCGGCGGTATTCGACTGGCATCCTCGCCCGGCTTGCTGGCACAGTGAATGCAGTCGTTCAGCGGAGAACAGCAGCCATGTCTTTCACCGGTCGCTGCCGGTGCGGCAAGCATCGTTACCGCATTAGACGCAGGTACCTCAACGCCATGCACTGCTATTGCCATATGTGCCGGCAGGCGCACGGCACCGCGTTCTCGACGCATCTGATGATGCGTCCAGACCAGTTCGAGTGGGTGGATTCCGCGGCACCGTTGACCGCCTTCGAATCTTCTCCTGGCGCCTATCGCGCCTTTTGCAGCGCCTGCGGCACGCATCTACAGGTCTATGGGCAGAGTGGCGATGACACGTTGGCGGTGCCGGCGGGCACGCTGGACGGCGCGCCTGCAATCACGATCGTGGGACACATGTACACCTGTGAACGGGTGTCCTGGCACCAGATTACCGACAACCTGCCGCAGTACTCGCAATGGCCGCCAGGTTATGGTCCAACGGATAGCGACTAACGCCGCCAGGTAATCCCCAAAGCCACAAGCCAGGCGCCAAGGCAGGCCCAGCCGCAGAAGGTGACGAGACCAATCCCAGCCCCATAGGTGTGTACACCGATCACTCCGCTGAGCAGCAGCAGCAGCCCGCCGAAGATCTGCAACACGCGTCGCAGCCGGGGATGCGGCGTGCGCTTAAACAGGATTTTCGCCTGTTTGTTCTGAATCGCGGCCATGCAGAGCATGCCCACCGTTGCAGACAGCATTCCAGCCGCGAACATCACAGGTTCAATCGCTGGGCCAGGCTCGCAGACGCACGTTGCAGCGACCAGGCCGATGCTCCGGTGTCGCTGAGGGCAGCGCCGGGCAGTCTCCGCCAGACCAGCAGCAGCGCAAAGCCGAAGGCCAACGCGGTCAAATCGAAGGACGCACGGACCGTATCACCTGCAGCCAGGGTCGCGGCCAGGTGTACATCACTCGTCAGCGCATTCAGCAGGGGCAATGACAGGCACAGCAACGCCAGCGTCGCCACCTGCTCACGCCAGGCCAGTTGCCGCTTCCGGGCTGCTGCGTGCACGAGGCTTACGAGCCAGACCAGAAACAACAGATGCAGTTCCCATGCGGCGCGGTTCGCAAGTTCTACCGGCAGCAGCCGGTTGGCCCAGAAGTAGCTCACCAGACCGAGGGGTAGTCCAACAATGATTCCAAGGTTCGCGCGCTCCATGACCCGTAGGCTCAACGGCGCAGCGCGACCATCCCACAGGGCGCGACGTTTCTTGGTCCACAGCATCAAGCCGGTTCCTACCATGGCACACCCCAACAGCCCACTGGCGAAGTACAGCCAGCGCAGCGCATAGAATGAAAAACGCCCTTCGTGCAGGGCTTGCATGACCTCGGAGAGATAGGCGTCCGCAGCGGGCGTCTCGCTCTCGCTCAGCCAGCGACCATCAACCGCGCTGTACTGGCTGAGCGGTCCACGCCGAGAGACGCCTTCCGGGGTGGCCCCAAACCGATAGCGCGCGGCGGCATCGCCAGGCTCCGCCAGCTCCACAAAGCGCGGCGCAACCCCATCGTTGCGTGCCAGGTAATCGGAAAGGGGGCCCTGGATATTGATCATCGTCGCGCCCTGCCCGGCTGCCGCTGGCCGCTCGAAGCCAGGGCGCAGGTGCGCGCGCATCTGCGCCTGCGCGGGGCGCTCAATACCCATACTGGCCAGCATCACACCGGGAGAGTACTGGAAGGTGAAAAACAACAAACCGGAGAAAGTGATCATGAGCATGAACGGCAGAGCCAGCACACTGCTGATGTTGTGCGCATCGAGCCAGCTGCGTTGGCCCTTGCCCAGACGCAGCGTGAAGAAGTCTGCGAAGATCTTCTTGTGCGTCACCACACCGGTCACAAGCGCCAGAAACATCAGCAGCGTTCCTATGCCAACCACGTAGGTCGCCACCTGATCGGGCAGGTAATGCAGCGCATAGTGCATCCGATACAACGCCGTGCCGCCGCCCGTTTCCCGGGCACGGAGCGGTGTGCCGGTAGCGGTGAGCAGCTGCTCACTGACAAACCGCTCACCCTGTGCGTTCGGTTCGTCGAGCGCCGCAAACACCCGCATCAATCCCGGGGTGCGCTCAAGCGGCAGTGACACGAAGTAGCGGCTGCTGTCCGGCGCCTGCCGAGCCAGGTAGTCAAAGCCTTGCTGCAACAGCTCCGCCGTACTCGCATCTGCCGCCGCGGCGGGCCGTTCAGGCTGCATCCACTGGTCGATCTCGACCCGGAAGTACGCCATGGTGCCCATCACGAAGATGAAGTAGAGCAGGACGGCGAACACCAGACCGGACCAGGTGTGCAACCAGGCCATGGACTGCCTAAACGTGCCGTGGAACCCATCCGCTCGCATGGCTGCGTACCGAACCTCATGCTAAGACAACCTCGATGCCCAGCATCCCGGCGTACGTCGTAAGGCGCCGCTAAGACTCAAGGCACTCAGTGCCATCGCTGGCACTAACGCAGCATACATGATAACAATAATCATTCACGTTTAGCGGCCGATTCCGCAGGAGGGGGACCGGGTGCAGCAGACCGAAACGGACTATCTGATCGTCGGCGCCGGTGCATCTGGGATGGCCTTTGCAGACAGCCTGCTGACGTCGACCGACACAGAGCTGCTCCTGGTCGATCAGCGCCATGCCCCCGGCGGCCACTGGCTGGACGCCTACCCCTTTGTGCGGCTGCACCAGCCCTCGGCGTACTACGGGGTGAACTCCCTGCCCCTGGGCGCCGACCGAATCGACGAGCAGGGCATCAATGCCGGGTTCTACGAGCGGGCCAGCGGCGCGGAGCTGTGCAGCTACTACCAGCAGGTGCTGGACAGCTGCTTTCTGCCGAGCGGAAGACTGCGCTTTGCCGGATGTCATCGCTATCTTGGTTTGGAGGACGGTACCCACCGCCTGCAGTCGGTGCTGACCGGTAAACAGCTCGCCGTCCGCGTCCGCCGCAAGCTCATCGATGCCACCTATACCGAGGCGGCGATACCCGCCACCACGCCGCCACCGTTCGAAGTGGATCAAAGCGCGACCGTTCTGACCCCGAGCGAGCTGGTGCACTGTGCCAACAGCGGCGGAGGGTTTACGGTGCTCGGCGCCGGCAAGACGGCGATGGACACCTGCCAGTGGCTGCTCGATCAGGGCGTACCGCCAGACGATATCTGCTGGGTGCGTCCACGCGATGGATGGTTCGTCGAACGCACCTATACCCAGCCGCTCACGCTGGCAGGTCACATGATGGCGTTTCAGGCGGCGAGCATAGAAGCGGCCGCGGATGCGCGGAGTCCGCTCGACTATGCCCTGCGACTGGAGGCCGCGGGCATGTTCCAACGCTTGGACCAGAACACAGATCCGGTGGTGTACCGCGGCGCGACCCTCGCACGCGGGGAGCTCGAAGCGCTGCGCAGCATTGAGCAGGTCATTCGCGGCGAGCGCGTCCTGGGCGTTATGGGCAGCGGTTTACAGCTGGAGTATTCACGAGCACGGGCGAACCGTGATCGCGTCTACATCAACTGCACGGCCGCTGGTTTAAGCGGCGCGCCGGCTCGCCCCATCTTCGAGCGTGACAGGATCACCGTTCAGTTCAGTACCATAGGCGTTACGCCCTGGAGCGCAGCGGTGCTCGGCCAGGTGGAAGCACTCGACCTGCCGCTCGCGGAAAAGAACGCGCTGTGCCCACCCCTGCAACGCACGGGCTTGCTGCTGGGGCAGCTGGACATCCTGGCCCGGGGCATGCCTGCTGAGATGAAGCGCCGGGGCGTTGAGCCGCTGGATCGCTGGATGTCGGAATCGCGCCTCAATGCGGGACGCGCGATCCCCTCGCACATGGACAGGCCGGACGTTCAGCAGGCGTTCCAGCGGGTGCGCCAGCGCTACCGAGAGGCCGTTGAAAATCTGCATCGACTGATCGCAGCGCCAACGGGCAGCGGGTGACTAGGGCAATCGCCGCACAGACCCTTTAGTTCAGAACTGTCGGCCAGTTGCCGTCGGCTTTTTCGATAAATCCGGGAATATCGCCTTCCCACGTTGACTGCACCTTTTTGTCGTAATTCAGATACAGCTTGTCATCGACGATCTTCCAGTAGCGGGCATCGCCCTTGGCCGTCTTGTTCTGGGCAACAGCCCAGGCGCAGTAGCCGCCATACTGGGGCAGGTAGGCATCCGGGCTCTCCAGGAACTGGGCGCGATGCGCTTCACTGGCGAAACGAATTTCCACACCCTGATAGTCAGTGGTGAGGTCCTTACGGCCTTTGACCGGTTTGCCGTCGGTAAAGTAAGCGACCGGGTCATAGCCCTGGATGAAGGTGTTCGAAAAAAAGCCGGTGTACAGGGGCTCGGCGCCTAGCGCGAACTGCGGACTCAGCATCAGGGCTGCAAACAGAACGAGTGCCCTGCGGGCACGAACTATCGCCGTGTGATTAGAAAGTCCGCTCATACCCATCTCCTGGTTGTTGCTGCATCGCTTGTGACCGCGGTCCCGAAGGTTCGTTCCGCGTAGCAGGATGCCGGCAGCCTCGCCAACGGGCCAAGCGTACAATGCCGAGCCGCGCGCCCTGACTGTCCGAGGATCCCCATGAGCCGAGCCACTACGTTTGTTATCGGCACGATCGCACTGATTGCCATCGGCGTGGTAGTAACCGTGCTGCTGGCGCGCGACACCCTCGAGCCCGCCGCGGGCTTCCTTGCGCGGGAAGTGTGCAACGAGCATTTTGTGGGCGGCCGCGAACCTGAAGTGATTCGCGCTCAGGACATGGTGCGCTATGACCCCAATCTCAGTCTGATCTCCGCTGAGATCGAGCAGGAACCGGCCGCCGTCGTAGCTGGATTCGGACCGCTGTACCGGATGCGGGCCGTCCATCGGCCAGGCTACGGCTGTACGCTGGTCCGCGGTAGCCTGGCACCGGTGCCGGAGCTGGAACCGGTGACAGCCATACCGTGGGTACGCGCTGAAGCCGCGCAATCGGGCTTCGACAGCAAAGCCCTCGAAGCAGCTCTGGATCAGGTCTTTACCGACCCGCTACCGAATCACCGCGCGTTGCTGATCGCGCACCAGGGGGCGCTGATCACTGAACGCTACGCGCCTGGGTTCAACGCCGGGACGCCGATGCTCAGCTTCTCCATGGCCAAGAGCATCACCGCCATGATGGTCGGCGCAGCCATGGTGCAGGGGCTGATCGCTCTGGACGACCGGCCGCCCATCGCAGCCTGGGCCGATCCGCAGGATCCACGGCACGAAATCAGCTGGCGCCATCTGCTGCAAATGCAAAGCGGTCTTGAGCTTCAGGAGCAGTACACAGATCTGAGCGCGGACGTCCCACAGATGAACATCATGGCGCACGCCGCGGGGGCCTACGCCATCAACAAGCCGCTGTTGCATCCACCGGGGACGCACTGGCAGTACTCCACGGGGACCAGCAACATCCTGCAGACCGCGCTGCGGACTGCGCTTGAGCAGGCGGAAGTGGACTACCACCGCTTTGCGCAGCAAGCCCTGTTCGCGCCGCTCGGCACCGGCAGCGTGGTGCTGGTGCCCGACAGCTCAGGGACCTTCATCGGCGGATCCTACGCTTATGCCACCGCTGCGGACTGGGCGCGATTAGGCCAGCTATACCTGCAGGACGGCCGGCACGAAGGCCAGCAGATGCTACCGGCGGGCTTTGCCGCATTTACAGCGACCGCTGCGAGCGACTCCGATGGCCGCTACGGCGCACAGGTCTGGCTGAACCAGGACGGTGCGACGGGTCGCGAGCGCTACTTTCCCACGCTGCCGAAGAGCAGCTACTTCTTCTCCGGCTGGCAGGGCCAGGTCGTCATCATCATTCCCGATTGGGACATGGTGATCGTGCACTTGGGACGCACGCCGGAAGATCACCGGGAACTGGATCCAATCAACGCCGCGCTCGAGCGCCTGGTGCCGAGCTTTCCCTTTTCAGGTCCCGGGAACAGCGCCTGAGTCACGCGGTCGCCGCGACCGGCGTTTGCGCGCCACGCCCACGGAACAGGGCCAGCGCGGCCAGTAAGCTGGGGGTAAACATCGTCGTCACGATCAGCAGGCCCAGGGGCCAGTCGCCGGCGATGGCGTGCTCGGCGATGTGCATCGCATGGAATAGCGCGAGCAGCCCGGCGATCACGATCGCAGCCCAGCGGAGCGCACCCCGGGCCGAGTACAGGGCGCAGAGCGCAGCCGCCGCATTGAGACTGATCAGGACCGCCAGCATGGAGACCGGCGGCATGGCGCCAAGATCGAGCGGGCTGACCGCCAGCGCGCGCATGATCTCGAACACCACCAGCGCCAGCAGACCGACGGTCGCGAGGACCAGGCACAGTGCTGCGGTTGGGGAAGCGACTTGATCGTTCATGCAATCCCTCCTCGGACTGGTCTAGAATATCCCTTATAGCAGTTAATGAGAATTATTCTCATTATTTGTCGCATCTGGCCGCGATCGCGATTCGAGGACACCCATGCTGAAACTTGATCAGGACCAGACTAAGCATCTGGTCACCTTGCACGGATGGTCCGGGATCTCCCTGGGGCTACTGCTTTATGCCGTGCTTGTGACGGGCATGGTCGCTGTGTTCGCCGAGGAAATCGCCCACTGGTCGGCAGGCATTGTCAAACAGGACAATCCCCTGGTACCCGTCGCCGGTGACGCCACGCCGCTGCAGGACACGATCGATCGCCTGGCGGTCGGTGTGGATCCTGAGTACATGCAGGAGGTGGCGCTCAGCCGCACCACACTGGGCAACCTCGAGGTGTTTTTTCACAAGCACCAGACCAACGCCGATGGGCAGATTGAGGAAATCGGTACCCAGTTCGAAATCGATCCAGAGACAGGGAAAGTGCTCAGTGAGCGCGATGGAACCGGTCTAAGCCTGTTCCAGACCGACGAAGACCGAGCCCTCAGCCGCTTTCTGGTCAGCGTACACACTGAGCTCCACCTGCCCCGCCCCTGGGGTCTGATTCTGACGGGGATCCTGGGCCTGGCCATGATGATCGCAGCCGTCTCAGGACTGCTGGTGCACCGCCATCTCATCAAGGATCTGTTCACACTGCGCAAGCGGGGAAGCCAGGACGTGCTTGCGATCAAGGATGCGCACACGGTCGCGGGCAGCTGGGGTCTACCCTTTGCTTTTGTACTCGCCTTTACCGGCAGCTTTTTCAGCTTTGCGGGCTCGATTGGGCTACCGCTGATGGCGATGGTCGAGTTCAAGGGCGATCAGGAGGCTATGTTTTCCGCGCTGATCGGCAGCCAGGCACCGGAAGATGCAACGCCGCAGCGCGGCGCAGCGGTGGACACCATGCTCCGGGACGTCAAAGCCCGCACCGGCCAGGTGCCCGATTTTGTGGTGGTCGAACACTTCCGGCGAGCTGATGCATCGGCGAACTTCTTCCTGCCCACGCGGGAAGATGGGCTGACCAACGATACGCTGGTGTACAACGGCGCGACGGGGACATTTCTAAAAAACAAGCCGCCACTCGGGCAGGAGCACAGCGTCGGCTCCGGTCTCTTCTCGCTGATGGGGCCACTGCATTTCGGGCACTTCCTGGGAGTCGTCTCCAAGGCCATCTGGTTCGCGCTCGGGTTTGCGATGTGCTACGTATCGGTCACAGGAATACAGATGTGGTTCGCGCGCCGGGAACGGGATATGCCCGCCCTCAACTGGGCCTTCTCCCTGGTCACCTTCGGTTTGCCCCTGGCCCTGTTCGGAAGTGCCGTGGGATTCTTCCTGGCCTACGGGCGCGGCAGCGCCTCGTTCTGGACGCCAGTCTCGTTTCTGATCGCCAGCGCCCTGGTGATCGGCTACGGGCTGTGGCAGCGGGCGCCGGCGCGACTCAACGCGCAACTGCGACTGGTGACCGCATACCTGTGCGTGACCATGGTTGGTCTGCGCCTGGCGACCGGCGGTGCGGGCTGGCTTGAAGCGCTGCAGGCCGGCCAGCCGATCATCATCACGATTGATCTGCTGTTGCTGTGCGCCGGCGCCACGCTCTGGTTGCGACATCGCAAAGCGCAGCTGGGCCTGGCATCCGCGGCCACGCCGACACCGCGCGAAGCACGGGCGTGAGTACCGCTGTCTCATCGGGTCGACGGCGTTTCTGGTTGCGCTTCGCGCTGGCCGGACCATGGACCTTCATCGCATCGATCATCACCATGGCCGGCATGGCGGTGTGGCTTCCGGCGGGCAATGCCCAGGTCGATAACCTGGTCATCCCGCTGGTGCTGTTTCCACTGATCTGGGCTGCGCTGTTCTTCAGTGCCTACATGGATCCGAACCTTCGTCGCGCTGCGTGGATCAGTGTTGCGATCACCGCCGTGCACGGCGCGCTGGTTGCGCTGCGATTACTGAGCTGAGCCTTGGACCCGCTGGTGACCCTTGCCTTTGCGCTGAGCGCTGCGGCCATTGTGGCCCTTGGCCTGCTGGACCCGAAGCGTCGTCGCGCCCTGCGCGGTCGCCGGGGCGTCACCTGGTCGCGACGAGCGCTCGTCGTGATGCTGCTGATCATGGGCACCATCCTGGCGGCGGGCGGCTATACGGCCGCGTTTGTGGTGTGGATCGGCACCGTGAGCGTCGCCGGCTGGCTCATGGCCTACCTGGTGAACCGCAAGGTGCTCGCAGGTCAACCCAGCACCGCGGACGATCGATAGATTTAATCGATCGAAACAGTGGGAAAAATCAATTTCATCAACAAGCCATGTTTGGCTACCTTTAATCATTAACCACCAACTGGAAGGCAATGTTATGGCCACCGTTAACGAGGCGATCACGCCCTTTTCTGCCACTGCGTTCAAGCAGGGCGAATTCATCGACGTCAGTGATGCTGACATCAAGGACAAGTGGGCGGTCTTCATGTTCTACCCGGCAGACTTCACCTTTGTCTGCCCGACGGAACTGAGCGATCTGGCCGCACACTACGACGATCTGCAGGCTCGCGGCGTTGAGGTGTTCTCGGTCTCTACCGACACGCATTTCACGCACAAGGCCTGGCACGAGACCTCCGACGCCGTCGGCACCGTGCAGTACGCCATGATCGGTGACCCGACCGGGGACATCACCCGTGCGTTCGGCGTCATGCGCGACGGTCAGGGCCTGGCGGACCGGGCAACGTTCATCGTCGACCCGGACGGCGTCATTCAGTCCGTTGAGATCACCGCGGAAGGGATCGGTCGCAACGCCGACGAGCTGGTCCGCAAGGTCAAGGCCGCGCAGTACGTGCGCGCCCATCCGGACGAAGTCTGCCCGGCAAAGTGGGAAGAAGGGGAAAGCACCCTGGAGCCCTCCCTGAGCCTGGTCGGCAAGATCTAGCAAGACAGCGCGGCATCGGTCGATGCCGCCTTCACTTTGGAGCTGAACATGCGCCTGACCAAAGACATCCTGAATGCTCTGAACGAGTACGCACAGCGCCTAACGCAGCCGGTCGAGATCCGGCTGCAGACGGCGACCGCGACACCGCACAGCAAGCGCGACAGCCTGGAATCCTTCCTTGCGGACTTCGTGTCCGTATCGGACAAGCTGAGCCTCGTGCACGGCGATTTCGGATTGCGCAGCGATGTGTCCTTTGACCTCGCGGTCGATGGCAGCAGCACGGGCGTCGTGTTCTCGGGGATTCCTGGAGGCCACGAGTTCAACTCCATGGTCCTTGCGGTGCTGCGCGCTGGTGGCGTCGAGCACAAGCTCGACGACAGCATCGCAGGACTCATACGACGAATTGATACACCCCTGCACTTCGAGGTCTTCGTCAGCCTCAGCTGCCACAACTGTCCGGATGTGGTGCAAACCCTGCAGCAGTTCGCGCTGCTCAATCCGCAGGTCAGTGCCGAAATGATCGACGGCGGCCTGTTCCAGGACGTGGTCGAAGCGCGCGATATCCAGGGCGTCCCAAGCGTCTATCTGGACGGCGAGCTGTTTGCCGGTGGCAAGGTGGACGCAGCGAAGCTGGTAGATCAGCTGATCGAACGGTTCCCGCAGCTGGTTGAGACGCAAGCCACCGCGGAGCTGCCCCTGCAGGACATCACCATCATGGGTGGGGGCCCAGCAGGAATCAGCGCCGCGATCTATGCGGCGCGCAAAGGTCTCAAGACCACCATCATTACCGACCGCCTGGGCGGTCAGCTCAAAGATACGCTGGGGATCGAAAACCTGATTGGCACCCTGTACACCACCGGCCCCGATCTGACTGCAGCGCTGCATACGCATGCGCAGGAATACGAGATCACGATCAAGGAGAACGTCAGCGTCACGGCAGTGAGCGCAGCCGGCGCGAGCAAGCGCCTGACGCTGTCCACCGGCGAGGTGGTCGACACGCGCACGCTCATCGTCGCTACCGGCGCCCGCTGGAGAGAGCTGGGTGTGCCTGGCGAAAAGGAGAACATCGGCAACGGTGTCGCCTTCTGCCCGCACTGCGACGG
>JBCDGJ010000116.1:0-16362 GCA_038757945.1 Pseudomonadota bacterium | reverse complement strand
TACGCCTTCTCGAGCTCCGTCTCCACGGCGACCGGCGTCCGGTCGCTGGCCCACCATCCCTTTCTGAAAGCGCTCAGTTTCGGTGCAGAACCTGAGCCCCCAGCCGATGCGGCGCCGCCAAAGGCCAATGGACAGGTTGCTGAACGGGTTCGAATCACCGTGCCGGTACCGCCGATCCGCTTCGAGCTGAGCCCGCGGCAGCTGGTTGATGAGGTGCTGTCGAGCATTGTCGGCATGGGCCGCTGGCGAGCTGAAGTCCGGCGCGATGAAACGTTCGCCGCGCGAGACCTGGTGTTGCCGGTGATCCGTGGTGAGGCACCAGCGGTCACGACGGCGGAGCATGCGGTTCGATTGCTTGGCACCGGCAGCTACAACAGTGGGGCGCACGGCAGCCTGCTCTGTGTCTGGGATCCGATCGACGAATCCGCAGAGATGGACCCCGTGCTGCAACTCCGTGCAACCATGACCGGTCAGCGGCTGATGAGCCTGCTCGGACAGCGCTCCAGACAGGCCTACGAAACCGCGCGGACCGGTACCCGGCTTGCCGATCGATTGCTGGTCGTGATGGCGGAATCCTTTGGCCGGGTGTACAAGGCCGATCTCGCTGCGCAAATGCTCAAGACCAGTGAGCGCACCATGCGGCGGCGCCTTGCAGCGGAGGACACGAGCTTCCAGCAGGTGCTGGACCGGTTTCGGGCTGCGCTGGCGAAGGACTACCTGGCGACGACCAGCCTGCCGACGCAGCTGATCGGCGAGCTGTTGGGCTTCACCGAAGCGACGAACTTCCGCCGCGCGTTCATTCGCTGGGCAAAGGTTTCCCCGCATCAGTTCCGCCGTCAGGCAGAATC
Organism: Pseudomonadota bacterium; assembly: GCA_038757945.1. Taxonomy (GTDB): domain Bacteria; phylum Pseudomonadota; class Gammaproteobacteria; order Pseudomonadales; family Azotimanducaceae; genus CALHVX01. Next base: position 15,514 of record JBCDGJ010000116.1, on the reverse strand, counting down.
GCCACTGTCCTGAGTGCGGAGCCATTCAAGCGCCGTCGTCAGGCGGTGCTCTTCCGAGCCGCGCACGCGACGCCAGGCAAAGGTGCCAGTGCGAAGCAGGTGCTCATACCGTTGGTCGAGGCGTGGTCGATCCTCCGGGTTGACCCGCAGCGGATCGTCTTCCCAGGGAGTGTCCGGGCTGCAGAGCAGGTAGCACCGCGGACCTCGAGCCGCCCAGGCCTCGGTGAGCCAATCCGGCCATAACGCGGCGTCAGCGGTGGCAAACCGTTCCATCCACCAGACCGCCAGGACCAGCACATCGGTATCGAGGATCACCCAGCGACCGCTGGCGGCGGCCAGCGCTCCCGCTTCTGCCTGGCGCTGCGCCGCGGCCAGCGCCTCGAGCAGCGCTTCGGTCTGCGCTGGTGGCGAGGGTCCGGAAAGCCACTGCCGGGCCAGCTCCGGAACCAGGATACCGTCCAGGTTGTGCGCCAGCGCACGCGCGAGAGTGGTCTTGCCGCTGGATTCAGCGCCGGTCAGGCACAACAGTCGAGCCATAGAGGTTGCGACTTGGAGTAAAATTCAACGCACGTTCCGGCAGATCTGCAGTCAATGCAAGATACGAGCATCGGTTCGCAGCTGGCAGACACGGCGGCAGGTAGCAATATCGGTCGGTGAGCGTCGGCCGGTAAGCAGCGGTCGGTGAGAGTCGGTCGGTGAGAGTCGATTGGTAAAGGTTGATCGGTAGGAGTCGGACGGCAACTGTCGAACGGCAAGTTCGGTGAATAGATGTCGGTTATCTCATGAAGCAAACGTACAGGAGCGGCCCCCACGCATGGCAAAGCTGATTGCCATTGTCGAAGACGATCCGGACCAGCGGGCGAACTATACCGATGCCATCACCCAGAAAGGGTACGAGGTTCGGGCTTACGGCAGCCGCGAGGAAGCCCTCAACGGCTTCGCCGAGCGCCTGCCTGACCTGGCTATTCTGGACATCATCCTCGGCGAGGAGGTCGATGCCGGGTTTCAGCTGTGCCGGGACCTGCTGGCGCGCGCCCCGTCCCTGCCCGTGATCTTCCTGACCGAGCGTATCAACGAGATCGACAAGATTTCCGGACTGCGTCTCGGCGCCTGGGATTACCTGCCAAAGCCGATCAGCCTCGACTATCTGGCGGAGCGGATCTCTTCGCTGCTGCGAATTAACGAAGCGCGTTCAGCGGCTCAGGAAGAAGAGAGTCCAAGCGCGCGCCGGGTCGGCAAGCTGATGCTGGATCAGGACGCTCTGCTGGTATCCTGGAACGGGGAGCGGATCGATCTCTCCGGCACGGAGTTCCGCATGCTGGCCAAGCTGGTCCGGGTGCCCGGCCACGCGGTGAGCTACGAAATGCTGATGAACGCGACCATGCAGTCGTTGGTGACCAACAACACCATCAACACGCACATGCGCAACATCCGCAAGAAGTTCGAAAAAGTAGACCCCGAATTCGCCTGCATCAAGAGCGAGTACGGGTTCGGCTATCGCTGGTCCGACTGATGGCCCGGCTCTTCAGCGGCAAAGGTCCCCGCCTCGGCACCAAGATCATGCTGCTGGGCTTGACCCTGCTCGTGATTCCCTACTTCAGCTACCGGCAGCTGGTGGAAATGGAGCGCCTGCTGATCCAGGGCCAGTCACACGCGCAGCTGCTGACGGCCGAAGGCATCTCGACGCTCTTTAACGGCCGGGAGGACCTGTTCAACGACCTGCCGCTGTCGTCTTCGGACTACGAAGCCCTCTACGCCCACTCGCTGCAGCAACCGATCCGCCTCGACGGTCAGGCCGAGGATTGGGGCCTGTCGCTGGCGGACAAGTTCATCCGTTTCCGACCGTCCAGCGGCGCGGAGGAGCCCAGCTTTGAAATGCTGCTCGGAGAACGCGGCGGACAGCTGCATCTGTTCATCCGCATCAGCGACGACCGCATGGTCTACCGCGATCCCGACCGGCTGCGGCTCGATCAGGCGGACCATGTTCGCCTGTCCTTCATCGGGGCGGATGGCGAGGACGTCAGGCTGTCGCTGACGGCCCCGCGGCCAGGCCAGATGACGACCTATCAGATGGACGAGAACTGGCGGTTTGCGGAGCTCGGCATTCCTGAAAAGGATGTCCAGGGTTACGCGGTGGCGACCGGTACCGGACTCAACATTGAGCTGCGTCTGCCCCTGAATCGGGTGGGCTCGAAGCGTTACTTCGGCGTGACCTACATGGACGTGGATGATCCAGTCAGGCGCGAGGTCTCCGGCATCGTCCGCAGCCTGCCGACGGCGGGCAAGGAAAGCTTCAACCTGGTCATGCTGCGCTCGCCGGAGGTGCTGAACATCGTTCGTGGTCTCGGCTACTCCGGCGCCAAGATTCTGGTCATCGACGCTGAGCAGCGGGTCCGGGCAGAAACCGGCAACTACGCCCGCACGGCGCCTCCGCCGAAGCCAACAAGCTGGCGCGAATCGCTGCTCGCCCGGATCCGTCCCTTTCTGCATTACGTTGTCACCGGTGAGCAGTGGCAGGAGGCCGAGGCGGATCAGCTGTCCTCGGAACAGATTGCGAGCAACGCAATTCGCCGCTCGCTGGCCGGCGAACCGCTGACCCTGCGCCGCACCGTGGGTGACCAGCAGGAGCTCATTGTCGCGGCGCATCCCATCGTGACCGGCGAAGACGAGGTCATCGGCACCGTCGTCGTCGAGCAGAACATTGATCAGATCCTGTCCTTCCAGCGGGAAGCCCTGGAACAGGTGATCTTCTTTTCCATCGTCAGCCTGTTTGCGGTCTTCATCGCCCTGCTGGCCTTTGCCGGCCGTCTGGCCTGGCGGATCCGTAACCTGCGCCGTGAGGCCAGCTCGGCGATTGATCAGTATGGGCGGATCCGGCGTCACGGGCTGCGCAGCGAGATGAATACCGGGGACGAAATCGGGGATCTGGCGCGCAGCGTGTCCAACATGCTGGCAAAGCTGCATCAGCACAACACCTTTCTTGAAAACATGCCGCGTACCCTGCGCCATGAAATCAACAACCCGCTGAACACCCTGAGCACGTCGCTCGACAACCTCGCCTCCGAGAATCCGGAGGTGCGCGACAGCAAATACCTGGCCAGCGCCATGCGTGGCGTAACGCGCATCGGCTCGATCGTCCAGAACCTGGCCGACGCGGCCAACCTCGAAGAGGCGCTGCAGGGCGAAGAGTTTGAACGCATCGATCTGGATCAGCTGCTCAGCAACTACGTCGCCAACTGCAGCCTGACGCATCGCGACTCCCAGTTCGTGTACCGGGGCTGTAACCATCCGGTCTGGGTGGATGCTTCGGACTTCCGTATCGAACAGCTGCTCGATAAGATCATCGACAACGCTGTCGACTTCCACCGCTCCAACAGCCCGATCAAGGTGCAGCTCGATGCCTATCGGGACTACCTGCAGCTCAGCGTTGCGAACCGCGGACCGCTGCTGCCCGGGGATGCTGAGAAATCGCTGTTCGACTCCATGGTCAGCCACCGCGGACCGGAGAACCGCTTGCACTTCGGCCTCGGCCTGTATGTGGTGCGGGTGATTGCCGAGTATCACGGCGGGTTGGTTCGCGCCCTGAACCTGCCGGACAAGTCGGGCGTTGCCATCATCGTGCAGCTGCCGCTGGCGGTTCCGGTTGAGGGCGCCCCGCGGACCCACCGGGATGACGCCCGGCAGCGCCCCGCGTCCAACGATCCATCAATCACCAAGGCTGGGGAGAGCGACGAAGAGCCGCTGGTCGCCGCGCGCTAGACGTGCGCCGTCAGGCCGGCCGGCGGTAGTCCGCGTCCAGGCTCAGCGCGCTATCCGTGACCAGTTCTCCGCGCTGCACCATGTACTCGATGGCCGCGAACACGCTTCGCGCCGCCGCGGGATACAGAAACTCCGGTGTCCCCTGGTACATCAGCGGTACCATGGCCTTGATGCTGTGCACGCCCTCGTCGATGCACTTGAAAATCTGCACCTCGCGTTCCCGTCGGTGCGCAATGAACGCTTCGACGTGGGGTTTGGGCTCATCGATGCACGGACCATGGGTCGGCCAGTAGACGCGATCGTCGCGGGTCAGGAGCTTCTCGAGCGACGCCATGTAGGCAGCCATGTCACCGTCCGGTGGTGAGATCACGCTGGTGGACCAGCCCATTACGTGGTCGCCGGTGAACAGTGCACCCGATTCCCGGTGGGCAAAACACATATGGTTCGAGGTGTGTCCGGGCGTGTAGACACATTCGACGGACCAGCTCTCACCGCTGATCAGATCGCCGTCGCGGATCTCTTCATCCGGCACGAACGCCATGTCACCGCCTTCCTCGACCGCCACGCCTTCTTCCGCCTTGCCAGCGCCGTGGGGGCCGTAACCGTAGGTACGCGCGTCGCAGTGCTGCAGCAGCAGCTCCGTGCCCGGCGAGTGGTCCATGTGCGTGTGGGTGATCAGGATGTGCGTGATCCGCTCACCTGCGGTGGCGGCCAGCAGGGCGTCGATGTGCGCCTGATCCTTCGGACCCGGATCGATCACGGCAACGTCGCCTGTGCCGATGATGTAGGTGCCGGTGCCGGCGAAGGTAAAGGCGCTCGGGTTGTTGGCGATGACCCGCCGGATACCCTGATCGACGGTGGCTACCGCACCGTAGTCGAAGTCCAGCTCCCGTCGGTACGGAATTGCTACTGCCATTGATGATCCTCCTCAGGAGCGGGATGCGTCGCGAAGCGAGGGAGCATAGGAAGCGGCTCCCGGGAAAGCAATGGAACGCTCACAGCACCAGCAGCAGAAGCAACCCGGCCACCAGCGCTGAGCCGATCAGCAGCGCCAGCTGAATGCGCTGCATGAGCGCGGCTGCCGCAGGCTTGACCGGCTGATCCTTGTAGACCAGGGTCACCCGGCCGAGCCGCAGAATGTCCCCGTCATTGAGCCGCTGCGAATGGACTTTGCCGCCGTTGATCCAGGTGCCGTTGGTGGCCATGAGATTGGTGATCGTGCACCCCTCGGCCCGTGTCATGAGCTCAGCATGCTGCAGGGATACGGTCTGGTCGCTGATTACGAAGTCACTGCTTGGTCCACGGCCGATGACCGCCCGGCCCACGGGCATACGAAACACGCGATCGCTGATCGGTTCGCTGGCGCCGACCAGCAGCGCACCCGGTGCTTCCCGCTCCGCCTGCGCGAGGGCGGCGGAGAGCCGGCCCGCATCGGCTTCGGTATCCGAATCGCCGGGCAAATCGACCACGCCGAACTCCGTCGTGTCGTTGCGCGCCGCCGGAATGACCGTCTGCTCCAGGGGTTCCGGCAACGCTTCCGCTGCCGGTAGCACCGGTGTCAGCTCGGCACCGGTCCCGACGAGCTGATAGCGGAAGTTGTCGAAGCCCACGTAGTCGCCGTGGAACAGTCGCGTGCTGCCGGCGACGTGGCGACCGTTCACGGTAGAGCCGTTCGCCGAGCCGGGGTCGCGCAGCCAGGGTTGCTCGGCAATCCAGAGCTCGGCGTGACGGCGCGAGATGTGGTCGTCGGCGATGACCAGGCCGCACTGTTCGGAGCGTCCGACCAGGGTCCGCTCTTCGCTCAGGGTCGCGCCGGGTTCCGGTGCCGAGATCGGGATCAACCGCCACTCCATGGTTTCCGACGGCGTTGTTGCCGGTTCGATCTGAACGGGGACCCGCGTGCTGCCGAGCTCAAGTACGTCGCCGGGCGCAAGCCCGATGGGTTCGCTGACGGTCGTCCCATTCAATTGCAGTGTTGCGTCCAGCAGCGGGTGGGCGATGACACCGCGAGGGCTCCGCTCCAGGCGCAAGTGGTAGTCGAGGACGTCTTCCCCGGCGACGATCACATCGTTGTCGAGGTGGCGGCCTATGGTCAGATCGGAATCGATTGGGATCGTTTCACCATCGATCTCGATGGTCAGCCCCGTCAGCGGCAGCTCCACCCGGCTCACTGCACGCTCTCCTCGGTGGCGGTCTGCCAGGCTTCGCGTTTGGAACGCCAGTCGGCCACGTTCGGCGTCACGGCCAGGGCAAGATCGAGATAGGTCCGGGCCTCCTGCAGCAAGCCGGCCTGATGCGCCTGCTCCGCAACCTGTGCCAGACGACGGGCGACGACTTCGAGCAGCGCTTCGGCCCGCGCGTTGCCCGGTTCGAGCTGCTGCACGGTGCGCAGATTGTTCACGGCGTTGGAGTTTTCCGGCTGGGTGAGGTAGCCGAGCTGCATGAACTTCTCAGCCTCTTCCAGCAGGGTCGTCACCCGGTTGAGCCGTTCGGTGGTTTCCCGCAGCTGCGTTCGAAGCTCCGTGACCAGCTCAGCGTCGAGGCCAACCGCACCGGCACGGTCCACGATATCCGCGACCGCATCGAAGTCGCGGCTGGCCAGCAACGTGGTGGCCCGAGACGTCAGCTGGGTTTTCAGCTCGTTCAACCCCAACAGCGCGACGCTGTTACTGGGCTCCGTGGCAAGAACGCGCCGGTACAGTTCCGCCGCGTTCTCTCCTGGCGGATTCAGCAGCTGCCCGGCAGCGCGGTAGGTGCTGGCCTGGGTCAGCAGTTCTTCAATGCGATCCGCGAGCAGCGTTGCCTCGCGGATGCGCTCCCGGACCTGCTGCAGCTCCGGGTTCTCCGGGTTTGCTGCCATCGCGCGATCGAGGTAGCCGAGCGCAGCGTCGAGATCTTTGGCCTCTGCAGAATTCATGGCGAGGCCGGCGTAGTGACCGGCCAGAGCGTTCAGCTCGAGCCGCGCCTGCTGCTGGTTCGGGACCAGCCGCAGAACCTCCTGGTACGCCTGGATGGCGGCGGTTGCGGTGGTCACGTCCTCGAGGCCGCGGCTCTGCAGCAGCTCCTGGGTGCTTGCCAGCAGGCTCTGGGCCCGCTCCCGGTTGGTAAGCTCGTTCGCCAGCGCGGCCAGCTCGCTGTCGTTGGGTAGCGCCGTCTGGCCCTCCTCGATCTGGGTGCGGGCCCGGCTCAGGTTACCGTCGTTCAGCGCACTGCGAATCTCCGCTTTCCACTGGCTCGCGAGCCCGGTCAGAGCCGCCGATGCGCCCGGATGATCAGGTCGCAGATCGAGCACCCGCTGGTAGGCTGCAACGATTGTGGTGAGGCTCTGATTGGGATCCTGCCGCAATGCCTGGGCCGTGTTCCACGCGTCCTCGAGCGCCAGCTCGTCGGTGATTCCGAGCTGGGACATGCCCTGGCTGACCCATTCGGGACGCTGGGTCAGAATCCAGGAGCCACCCAGCACCAGCGTGGCGACCAGCAGCAGTGGCAGCGATCGGACCAGCGCGCTGCGGCGTTCCCGGCGCTGCGGCGCGTTGGTTCGCGGCACGTCACGCACGGCGGTCAGCAGTTGTGATCCGACCGCACGGATCTCCTGGGTCGAAACCGCCTGGCTCTTGATCGTGGCGTTGGGCAACCGGCCTTCGTGCTGAACGGCGAGCAGCGCTTCGGCAAACTCCGCACCGCTCTGAAACCGTTCCTCAGGATTTTTGGCCAGCGCCCGGTCGATGATGGATTGGAAGGCCTTCAGGAAAGTGGGTAGCCGCGGCACCGGCTCCTGCAGGTGTTTGATCCCGACGGCGACGGCCGACTCGGCGTTGAAGGGGACATCGCCGGTGAGCATGCGGAACAGCACCACGCCGAGGCTGTAGAGATCCGAACGCCCATCAAGGGCGCGCCCGGCCGCCTGTTCGGGACTCATGTACTGCGGCGTACCAACGACCGTGCCGTCGCGGGTCAACGAGACATCAGGGGTAGCGAGCCGGGCGATCCCGAAGTCCGTCAGCACCGCACTGCCGTCGTCGCGAAACAGGATGTTCTCCGGCTTGATGTCGCGGTGCACGATGCCTTTCTTGTGCGCGTAGTCGAGCGCCCGGCCGATATCCTTGGCGACTTCGATCAGTTCCCGGATGTGCAGCCCTGCGTCCAGCCGCGCGTTGAGATCTCCGCCCGGCAGATACTCCATGACCAGGTACAGCAGGTTCTCGTGCGCACCGACGTCATAGACCTGTACGATATTCGGGTGCGTGAGCTGGGCATTGATCCGCGATTCCTGCAGGAAACGCTTGCGGAACTGCGGATCTTTGGCGTAGTCGGCGGTGACCACCTTGAGCGCCACCCAGCGACCGAACTTGTTCTGCGTCGCGAGCCAGACTCGCGCCATGCCGCCACGACCGATCTCCCGATCAATTTCGAAGCCGGGGATCAGCACCGGTCAGCTGTCTTCCTGCTGTACCAGCGATTCTCTGCGGCCGTCGACGAGTTGTCCGAGCACGATCCGCGCATCCGGAATCAGATGGGTGCCGTCCAGGCTGACGGCGAGTCCCGTACCGTGTGCGAGCCCGTTGATGCAGTCGTTGGAATCAAACATGTATTCCTGACCGTCCAGCTTCAGCTGGCAGTTCAGCACCGGGCGCAGCGGCCGTGTCGCCTTCAGCTCACCGGTTGTCCAGTTCTGCAGATCCATGCTGCCGTCCGGCTGCCGCTTGACGCCGTAGCCATGCATGCGGTTCGCCAGGAACTGGCCCCGGTAGACGGTGCCGTCGCGCCAGAAGAACACCCCCAGCCCCTCGCGCTGGTCGTCGCTGAAGTGGCCAACGTAGCGATTGCCGTTGGGCCAGGTGAACTCTCCGGAGCCGCTCTTGATGCCGTTTTCGAAGTTGCCCTCGTACTCGCGGCCATCCGGCCATTGGAACCGGCCCTGGCCCTGCGGCACGCCGGAAACGAACTCACCCTCGTAGATCTCTTTCGTATGCCAGAGAAACCGTCCCGCGCCTGTCCGCTCACCGCGCGTGAAGTCGCCGCTGTACTCATCACCGTTGCCCCAGGCGAAGGTGCCCTCGCCGTGCATGTCGTTGGCGGCAAAGCTGCCTTCGTAGCGATTGCCGTTCGGCCATACCAGCACGCCCTGCCCTTCGCGCTGATCGGCGACAAAATCGCCCTCGTAGCGGCGCCCGTCGGGCCAGGAATAAGTGCCCGTCCCATCCAGGCGGTTGTTGCTGAAGCTGCCTTCGTAGCGGTTGCCGTTGGCCCAGGTGTACACCCCCTGGCCGGTGCGCTGGCCGTCAACGACGCTGCCTTCGTAGAGGTCGCCGTTGGGTAACTTAATGCGCGCTGCTTCGCTGCTGGCGGCAAACAGCAAGGCATACAGCCCCGCGGCGGCGATGCGTCGGGCGCGCCGGCGCCGGGCGATCGGTTGGTCTGTGTGAGGCACTTGGATAGACTCCTGAAAACGTCGCTACGTTACTGCAATTGGACCAATTTTTCCTGATTCCGGCCGCGCTGCTGACCGGGGCCGTGGCTGGCCTGCTCGGCGGGCTGCTGGGCATCGGCGGCGGCGTGATCATCGTGCCGGCCCTGATCCTGGCGCTCGATCTCGATCCGCGCTTCGCGCCGGAACACACGACGATCGTGGCCGTCGCCACCTCCTTGAGCTGCGTGCTTGGCGTGTCCCTGTCCGCTGCCAGGGCGCAGCTGCGCGCGGGCAACGTGAGCTGGTCAATTGTAGGACGCTGGGGGCCGTTTCTGGTGCTTGGCGCGCTGCTCGCCGCTCCGGTCGCCGAGCAGTTGCCGTTGCCGGTGTTCCGCACCGCTATCGGTGCATTTCTCGCCTTTGCAGCGCTGGTGATGCTCACCCGCTGGCAGCCCGATCCGGGGCGTACCGATCCGCCGCTCGGGCTGGTTGCTCCGATCGCTACCGCGGGTGGGCTCGTATCCGGTCTGGCCGGAATCGGTGGCGGCAACGTGATCGTTCCAACCCTGGTCTACTTCAACGTGCCGATGCATCGCGCCACGGCGAACTCGAGCACGCTCGGCGTACCGATTGCGAGCGCTGGCGCCCTCGCCTACCTGGTAGCTGGGCTCAGCAACCCGGATCTCGCGCTGCCTCCGGGTACCTGGGGTTACGTTTACTGGCCGGCCAGCCTTGCGGTCATCGGCACTGCCATGGCGGCCGCCCCCTTAGGGGTGCGCATCGCCCAGCGGATCGATCCGGTGCCCCTGCGCCGCCTGTTTGGCCTGCTGCTGTTGTTCGTTGCCGGTCGGATGCTCTACTCGGCGCTCGGATTCGTAAGCTGACGGATCTGAATAGCGTCCGTCGGCGTCTCGGCGAGCACGTCGGAGATCACTACCACCTTGGCATCGCTGTCGTGGCGCCGCAGATCAGAGCGACTCTCGAGCACGTTGAGCGCCCGCTGCAGGGTCTTCTCGGGATCCGTCGAGAAGGTCGTGCGGTACGGTGTCACGGCGCGGTTCAGGGCCAGGCGTCTGCGGGTCTGGCTATGGTTGGTAAAGGCAAAGATCGGCACCTTGCTCGGTCTTGCATTGGTGACCAGATCGGCCATGATGCCGCGGCGCGTGATCACTACGATCCCGACCGCTTCGATGGACTCCGCCAGCGCCGCCGCGTGGACGGCCAGGTGCTGTTTGTCGCTGTGCGGTACAAGCTCGCGCTCGTAGCCGAGCCCGGGCCAGCGTTCTGCCTGCGCGGCGATCTGAACGAGCTGTTCCACACACCGGTTCGGGTGTCGGCCGACGCTGGTTTCTCCCGACAGCATCACCGCATCCACCCCTTCGTAGATCGCGTTGGCTACATCGGTGACCTCGGCCCGGGTTGGGATCGGGTTGTCGATCATCGATTCGAGAAGATGGGTCGCAACGATACAGCGGCGGCCCTGCCGGGCGCAGGCGTTGACGATCCGCCGCTGCACGTTGGGCAGCGCTGCGATGTCCGTTTCAATTCCCAGATCGCCACGAGCTACCATTACGCCATCCGCTGCCTGAACGATTTCGTGAATATTGCTGACGCCCTCCTGGTCCTCGATCTTGGCGATCACCTTGATCGATTTCGCCTTGCTCCCAAGCAGCTCCCGGAGCTCCTGAACATCCCCGGCGCTGCGCACGAACGATAGCGCCACGAAGTCCACGTCGTTTGCGATGCCGAACAGGATGTCCTCCCGGTCCTTGGCTGTGATTGCCGGCAGGTTGACCTTGATGCCCGGCAGGTTGACGTGCTTCTTGCTGCCGAGCTTGCCGCCGTCGAGCACCCGACAGACCAGTTGCTCGCCCTGTTTCTCCAGCACTTCAAAGTTAATCAGCCCGTTGTCGACCGTGAGCCGGTCGCCTTCGGAAAGCACGTCGACGAGTTCCTGATAGTTGATATGAATCGAAGTTTCTTCGACATCGGCGGCGTCGCGGACACTGACCGTTACGATGTCGCCGGTCTCGAGGTTCATGGGCTGATTCAGCATCCCGGTGCGGATTTCCGGGCCCTGGGTATCGAGCAGCACGGCAACCGGCGTTGCGATCTTGCGGTTGAGCGTCTTGACCCAGCCGATCGCCTTCTTGGCGCTGTCGTGATCGGCGTGCGACATGTTCAGCCGCACCACGTTCATGCCGGCCGTGGCCAGCGCTTCGATGCCGCTGTAGCTGGCGGTCGCTGGCCCGACTGTGCAGATGATCTTGGTTTTGCGCAGCTCGGTCACAGGCGTCTCCGGTTGGTGAGCGCGAGAGCTTAGTCCTGCGCCCGCCAATCTGCCAGCGCAGCCGCGACCCCGGCAGAACGGCAGCGCCGCGGTCGCCAGTGTGCGGGAAAGAACTGCTGGAACCCGGGCTCCAGGAAGCGATCATCGATCAGCAGGGCGATACCCCGGTCGGCGGGACTGCGCTGCAGGCGTCCGACCAGCTGCACGATCCGCTCCATGGCTGGCTGGGCGAACGCCAGCGTCCGCCCGGGCCGTTGCTGCTGGTCGTAGTGTGCCTCGATGGCTTTGTGCGCCGCATCGGGGGGAGCGAGCCCGACACCGACTGCGCAGACACCGGTCAATCGAATTCCGGTGAAGTCCACCGATTCGCTGAAGATACCGCCCTGCACCACCAGCACCAGCGCATTGCTCCGGGATGCTGCTATCGCAGCGACGAACGCTTCCCGCTGCGCCGTATCCATGGCCCGCCGCTGTACGAGCACGGTCGGCACGGCATCGGTAGCCGTGTCGGCCAGCGCCGCTTCGAGGGCCACCGACAGCTGCTCCAGATACCCGAAGCTCGGCAGCCCGACGAGCCAGGTGCCGGGATGCTCACGCAGCATCGTGCACAGCAGCGCGGTCAGCGTCGGCAACGATTGCGTGCGCTGGCGCCAGTACACGGGCAGATCGTCGACGATCAGCAGCCGCAGAGACTCGCTGCCATAGGGTGATGCGATACGCGCAGCGTGGTCTGCGATTACCCCCTGCTGCTGCTGATACAGTGGCGCCGGCGTCAGGGAACCGGAGAAACGAATGCTGAAGGGCTGACGGTCAAGCACCGCACCGATGTGCGGAGCCGGATCGAGGCACAGCAGCCGCAGACCGCGTTCGGCATCGGGCTCCGCTTCGATCAGTCCCTGAAAGCAGAGCCCCTCCAGCCCACACAGCTGCAACCAGCGCTGCAGCGCCCAGATGCAGTCGTTTACGGCTGTACCCGGCAGCAGGGTCGGCTCGCCGGCTTGCAGCTGCGCCAGGGCCGCAGCAGCTGGCTCGAGCCAGGCGGTGCCGAGGGCCGTGTCGGGTCCTGCTGTCAGCGCCTGCTCGATGAGCTCGAGGCAGCGTCGCAGCGCCTGGCGCTGACCAGCGGTCGTTGCTTCCTCGAGCGCGCGACGGAAAGGGCTTGGCGAGAGCCGCGCGCTGAGCAGCTCGCGCGCCCGTGGCACCAGCTGGTGCGATTCATCGATCAGCAGCGCCGCGTCCTCGGCAACGAGCCCGGGCGTGCTTGGATCCAGCGCGTGGTTGAAGTCGGCGATGACCAGATCCACCTGGTGCCGCAGCCGGCGCGTCAGCGCGTGCGGGCAGACGCTATGCGCCAGCGCAACCTCGCGGACGGTTGTCGGGGTCAGTGCCCGTACTGGCTGCAACGCCTGCTCCGCCGCGCCCACGCGATCGTAGAAGCCGGCGGCGAAGCGACAGGCTGCGGGATCGCAGGGCAGCTCAGGGTTGGGGCAACTCTGGCTCCGCGCGGTCAGCTCCAGCCAGCGGATGTCGGCCCCCGCTGCGTGCAGCTGTTCGGCGGCACGATGCGCGGCGAGCCGGCCCGTGCGCTTTGCGGTCAGATACCAGAGCTGTCGCTGGTGGGCCTGCGGCAACGAGCGCAGCATGGGAAACAGGACGCCGAGACTCTTGCCGAGGCCGGTCGCTGCTTCCAGCAGCAGTGGCTGCCGCTTGGCGAGCCCCTGCTCCACGGTGCGCACGAGTGCACGCTGCTGCGGTCGGAATGCCGGATAGGGAAACGCGAGGCTTAGCAGCGAGCGGTCACGCCGGCACCGGCGCCGGCGTTCGCGGGCCTGGCTGCCGGCCAGCAGCATGACCGAGCGGCACAAGGTCGCAAGCACAGTGGCGCGATCGCAGCTGCGTTCCTGCACCTGTTCGGCGAGGGTGTCCGGATGCACGTAGCGCAGCCGCAGCCGGAAGCGACGCAGCCCCGGATCTGCCAGGGCAAACAGGCCGGCATAGGTCAGCAGCTGGAGCCAGTGGCTGCTCTGCGTCTGCGCCAGCAGGGCAAGCGGCGGTGCACGTGATGTCTTGATCTCATCGATCCGGATCGACTCGGGCTGGCGTTCGAGCAGGTCTACCCGACCCTTCAGGGTGAGGCGGATGCCCGCCGCCTGCAGCGTTCCTGCAACGGTCACTTCAGCCTGCTCTCCGGCATCGAGACTGTGCTGCAGGCGCTGATGGGTCCGCTGGCCCTCGAGGCTGCTGACCGGTGCGCTGCCGGCAGCACCGAGATCGCCGGAATGCTGAACCCGCTGCGCAAACTCCCGCACCGCGAGCCGCAGGTGTGCCCTGTCAGCTCCTGCCATCAGCTTCGATTTTCAGCACGTACGCTTCGATACCAAGCGTCTTCAGGACCCGAAGCCACTGGCGTTGCATCAGCTGCAGGGAATCGTTCGGGCCTTTGACCTCAACACAGCAGAGCGAGCCGGCCGCGGAGCAGATCACCAGGTCGGGAAAGCCGGTTCGGAAATCGGCGAGATTAAAAAGCGTAAACCGTGCCAGCGGCAGCAGCAGCAGCGGATCGACCCGTGACAGCAGCGCTCCGAGCCGCTCAGCAGTCCAGAACTGCCAGTTCACCAGCGGATTCTGCGTTCCCGCATTGGCCGCATGTTGCCCGAGGATATGAGCGGTCAGTGTCTCTCCTGCATCCGCAGTCGGGATTGTGCCCTGGAGCCACTGGCGTTCGAGCGCGTCCAGTACCGGCTGCCGTTCGCGGAGAAAGGCGGGTTCACCCAGGCCGTGCGGCGTGCTCTGAAAGCGTCGGGTGAACGCACCCGGAATAGCGGCGTACAGCACCGGCCAGTAGATCAGGCCCGCCAGACCGAGCGGAAACAGGTTTTCGCAGTGCCAGCCACAGGGTTGCTGCTGCAGAGCTGCCGAGCCCTTCGTGCGCCCGGCCGCAGCCGCCTGCTCAACCGCCGGCATTGGCAGGAGCAGATCCAGCGCCTGCTGCTCGATGGGACGGCTGTACGGCATCTCGAGCAGGCTGACCCTGATCTCGTCTCCGCGCCCGTGACGACGACGGATACCGTGGCGCAGCAGCGACGCCCCAAAGTCACGATCCAGCGCGGGCTGCCCGGGGGTCAGCAGCTCGCGCGCAACGGCGCGCGCAGCGTCCTGCTGCTTCAGGTGCCAGAGCACGCGCAGGCGGCGCTCTGCTGCCGGTGGCTGGCTACTTGCAAGAAAGCAGCGCAGCGCCGGCCACCAGGCCTGGGTCCGTTCAAAGGCGTGGCCGAGGCGCAGCAAAGCACGGCGACGCCGGCCATCCAGCAACGGTTCCGGCCGCACCGGCAGCAGCACGCGTGCGAGACGCCAGGCTGTCCTGATGCAGCGCTGCCGGTCTGCGGGTAACGCGGTCCGACAGCCGCTCAGCGCAGTGCTCATACGATGGCTCAGATCGCATTGAATCCAGAGCGCCTGCAGCGACCGCAGCGCAGCGGCGGCGGGATCGCCGGCAGTGGTTCCGGTATCGTGGCCGCCAGGCAGCGGCAGTGCGCGGGGTGGGCTCAGGGTCACCGTCGGGTAGCTGACGATGCCGAGGGCTTCGGTGATGAACTGCGTCAGGGAGCCGTGCTGATCTCCGAAGTACAGCAGTGCGAGCAGTTGGAAGTGCTCGTCCTGCATGAGCACGACCCACTGCAGCTGCGTCCGCAGGCGTTCATGGATCACCGTATCGGGACAACGTTCGAGCACGGACCGCAACAGGTCTGGCTTACGTAAGCGCTGCAGCCCGTCGAGCTCATGCGCAAACAGGGCCATGAGCTCGTCCCGGCGCAAGAGTGCCAGCAGCCGGCTGCCGCAGAGCGGCGGCTGCCGCTCGAGCAGCCCGGCGGCTTCAAGCTCCCGCAGTGCCGCTCCGGCGTTGCTGAGCTCCGGATAGTTGAGGGTTTCAGTCCGCAGCGGGCCGCGCTTGCGGTTCAGCAATCGCGCCAGCAGCCGTCGGGCGTCGCGGCTGAGCAGCAGAATGCCGCGTGCCAGCCGTGCGGCGGGTGCCTGCGTGCGGCTGCCTAACCAGC
>JBCDGJ010000115.1:0-16525 GCA_038757945.1 Pseudomonadota bacterium | reverse complement strand
GTGGAGGTCATCGCAGTCCTGATCGGATTGACCATCTCCGTTGTGGTCGCCGTATCTGCCTACGACTCCTTTGCCTCCGACGGGACGACCGGGCTGCTCGATGGCTCCTCGGCCATCATGGTCGCCGCGCTGCCGTTTGTTCTGATTGCGGTGGTCGAGCTCTGCAAGATCCCGCTGACCTTCGCCTTCATGAGCGTGCGCCACGCGGGCTGGCGGACGCTGTTTCTGATCTTCGTCGTGTTCCTCTGCGCGATCACCTTCGAAACCATGCTGAACGGCTTTGAGCGCAACTTCTCCAACCTGAATCGTGCGATCGACTCGAGAAGGAACGACATCGAAGCGGCGAACTCCGAAATTGACCTGCTCGAAGAGCGCCGGAACTACATCGTCAAGTTTACCGAGGAGGAGCTGCGGGAAGAGATCGACAGCACTTCCGCAGTTATCGACGGCGAGTTTCAGCAGCGCGTACGCAGCGTCGATGCCAACACGCAGAAAGTGCTGGCGGGCGTCGACTACTCCTTCAAGCCGGAGCTCGAGGCCGAGGTCACCCGGCTGGAGCAGGTGCTCGATGAGTACTATCGCGACTGGCGCGCCGAAACTGCGGCGGTGGAAGAGCGGGTGTCAGCGCTTCTGGTCGGAAACATCAGCGGCAGCTCGGACGAGCGGGAACGGCTGCTCGGGGAACTGGAAGTGCTCAAGGAGGAGTTCGCCCAGGCGATGGCGACCGCCAACGTGTTTACACGCGGCGGTCGCGAACGCAAGTATCGGGAGCTCATCCGTGTCAAGGAGGAGCAGCTGGGACGGATCACGACCGGCTACCTTGGTGGCGAGGCGATCGAGAAGCAATCCAGCATGGAGGAACAGCTTAAGGAGCAGCTCGCCTTCGTAAACGCGAAATACTCGGGTCGGATCGCGGATGTCAAGCAGCGCATTGACGACCTCAAGCAGGAGGTCGAGGACCGGCTGGCGGCGAACGCCAACCTGGAAAGCAGCATCGTCTCCAAGGCCGCGGCCGACAAATCACGCTTTGCCCGCATCCGCGGCGATCGGAAAGACGAGCTTGGCGCCTACGAGACGCAGAAGCTGACGGAACTCGACGAAATCGCTGAGCGCAGCTTCGGGGTGGACGAGCAGATCTTCGCGCTCAGAAACCGGCAGCGGACCCTGCAGAGCGAGATCAACCACCTGATCAATCAGAACCAGATCTACCGGCTCGCGATGTATGCCTACAACAAAGATTCCGCGACCGAAGTAGAGCGCGGCATGGTCGGCGTGGTGGCCCTGCTCTGGTTTGGCTCCCTGTCGCTCATTGCCGCTGTCTGCGGCGTGATGCTCGCGCTTGCCGGGTTCTACCTGCGGCGCTTTGCTGAGCCGCCGGCGACGACTGACGATGGCGAGCCGGATGCGCAGCAATCGGGTGACGTGTTCGTCGATGCCAAGCCACCCCTGGCTGCTCCGGCCCACGGTGTTGATGAGGAGCGGAAGCGCGCGACCGGTTAGGGCGCCGGGCGACTGCGTGCTGGCGGCGGTGTGGACGGTCCTTCCGGGTTGCCGCCGCCGTCGCGAAATCAGGAACGATCGCCGCGCAGATCCAGCCAGGCACACTCCGCAGGCCCGAGGCGCTGCTCGAGCGCTGCTGCGCTGCTGCGGGTTTCGTCAATGATCCGTGCGCCGATCAGCGGAAAGCACGGAAACGCCTGGGCTGCGACGTAGGCCAGGGCCACCTGAATCAGATCGACGCCTCGTTCGTCGGCCAGCGCCTGCGCCCGGCGGCGGCGCTCGAAGTTGTCGTCGGAAAACCAGGTGCGCCTCAGTTCGGCGACGTCCGGCTGCATGGTGGTGATGGCTACCCGGTCGGCGGCAGCGGCGTCGGCTGCCAGCACCGCGTCGACCCAGGGGGTAAAAAAGCCCCGTGCCTGTGCGGACCAGGGAAACAGTGCGATCTGCTCGCTCTCGAGGTAGGCACGAAACGGGGATGCGGTGCTGGTTTCCGTGCCGGCCCAGATCGGTTCCACCATGTGCGCCAGGCTGAAGTTGTTGCTGAGCACCCGAAACGGCGCCTGGCCGTGGGTTGCAGCCCAGTCGTTGGCCGCCTTGAGGCGGGGCAGGGTCCAGTTGGAGCCGCCGAAGGTGCGTATGCGCCCGCGCGCCTGCTCATCGTTCAGCGCGCTGACGAACTCACCAACGGGGATGTCCGGGTTGTCCCGGTGCAGAAAGTAGACATCCACATAGTCCGTCTGCAGCCGGTCCAGCGATTCATCGAGCTGCCGGTGCACGGCCTCCGGCGTGCAGTGTGGCGTGTGCGCGCCTTTGCCGATGAGCACCACTTCGTCGCGGATGCCGCGGGCCTGGTGCCAGTGCCCGAACAGCTGCTCCATGCTGCCGCCGCCGTAGAGCCAGGCCGTATCGAAGCAGTTGCCGCCGCTTTCGAAGAAGTGATCCCACAGCGCTGACGCGTGCGCCATGCTCGGCTGGTTGTCGCAGCCCATGACGAGCCGGGAAACGTTGCGATCGAGCGCCGGCAGCGGCGCTTGCGGAATCAGTGTGGTCCGCGGCGAGCGGCCTTTGAGCGATCCGCGCAGGGGGCCCGGGTGCTGCTCCGGCGCTTCTGCCTCAAACACAAGCCCGATGCCCTTGCGCCAGCGGTCCTGGCCGATGGCGTTGTTCAGGCTGTCCTGCCAGGTCATGTGCGGGGATTCGAGCAGGCCGGCGCTGATGCAGCGCGCCACCTCTTCCGCTTCGATCTGGTAGAGCGGTGCTGCCTCACCGCTGATGGTCTGTGCTGCTTCGTCCTGGCGCTGAAGCCGAAACTGCCAGTGGCCGCTGGCATCGGCGCAGTGCCAGGGGTTGCCGACAGTGATCCGGCCCGCGCTGCCGAAGAGGTGGACCCGGTTGTCGAGGTTCAGGGACACGCCGGTGCCGATCTGAGCCGTCACTCCGTTGCCGAAGTGCAGCTGTGCGTGCGCCCACTCGTCGACGCCGGTGGCACCGAGATGGCCCTGGGCGAAGATCCGGGACGGCTCCTCGCCGGTCAGATAACGGGCTATGGACAGGGGATAGCAGCCCACATCCATAATTCCGCCGCCACCAAGCGCGTTGGCAAAGAGACGGCTCTCGGCATCGAACGGTACCTGAAAGCCGAAGGCCGCCTGGATCAGGCGCAGTTCGCCGATCGCTCCGTCATCCACCAGTTGCTTCAGGGCCAGCGTCTGCGGGTGGCAGCGGTACATGAATGCTTCCATCAGAAAGCGCTGCTCGGCCCGCGCCGTTTCCACCATCGCCATTACTTCGGCGTGGTTCATGCCCATGGGCTTTTCGCAGAGCACGTGTTTGCCGGCTTCGAGCGCCCGGATGGTCCACTCCGCGTGGGCCGGATGGGGTGAGGCCACGTAGATCACGTCGACGGCCGGATCGGCCAGCAGCGGCGCAAACCCCCCGTAGGTCGTCAGCTCGGGAAAGGTAGCCTGCAGGAACGCCCGATGGCGCTCGGCGAACGCATCGACCGACTGCTGGGTACGGCCAGCGACGGCGGCGAGCGTGGCGCCGGGCGTTGTTGCCAACGCCCGGGCGAAGGTGTGAGCAATGGCGCCGGTGGCGAGGATGCCCCAGCGCAGTGGCTCAGCGTCAGAGGTGGTCAATCCGCCTCAGCCTGCAGAGGCTTCTTTCTGCCCCCAGACACCGGTGAACACCGCATCCGGCTCCGGGTAATTGCCGAGCTCCATGCGGGCAACGGTGCGGCGATGCACTTCGTCCGGTCCATCAGCCAGGCGCAGGGTGCGCATGCCGGCATACATCTTGGCCAGCGGGAACACCTGGCTGACGCCGGCGCCGCCGTGCATCTGAATGGCGTCGTCGACAACCTGCAGCGCTAGGTTCGGCACCGCTACCTTGATCTGGGCGATCTCGCTGCGGGCGACCTTGTTGCCGACCGTGTCCATCATCCAGGCCGCCTTGAGGGTGAGCAGCCGCGCCATCTCGATATTGATGCGGGCATCGGCGATCTTGTCGTAGTTGCCGCCGAGATCGGCGAGGCGCTTGCCGAAGGCTTCCTTCGAAATGCTGCGGCGGCACATCAGCTCCAGCGCACGCTCAGCCACGCCGATCGACCGCATGCAGTGGTGAATGCGGCCCGGTCCGAGACGCCCCTGGGCGATCTCGAAGCCGCGGCCCGAGCCCAGAATCATGTTGTCTTTCGGCACGCGCACGTTCGTGAAGCGGACATGGCCATGGCCATGTGGCGCGTCGTCGTAGCCGAAGACGTGCATCATCTTCAGGATTTCCACGCCCTCGGCTTCAACCGGGACGAGGATCTGCGACTGGCGCGAGTGGCGCGGTGCATCGGGTTCGGTGACGCACATGACGATCATGATCTTGCAGCGTGGATCGCCGATGCCGGAGGTCCACCACTTTTCGCCGTTCAGCACCCACTCATCGCCTTCGAGCCTGGCTTCCAGGGCGATGTTGGTGGCATCGGACGAAGCAACCTGCGGTTCGGTCATGGCGAATGCGGAACGGATTTCGCCGTCGAGCAGCGGCTTCAGCCACTCCTCTTTCTGCGCTTCGGAGCCGTAGCGCTCGAGCACTTCCATGTTGCCGGTATCCGGCGCGGCGCAGTTCATGGCTTCGGAGGACAGGGGATACTTGCCGAGGATCTCGGCAATGTGTGCATAGTCGACGTTGTTCAGGCCGGCGCCGAGCTCGCTGTCGGGCAGGAAGAAGTTCCACAGCCCCTGGCTCTTCGCACCTTCCTTCATCTTCTCCATGGCGTCGGTGGCCACCCAACGACCACCGGCTTCGACCTGTGCCGCGTAGTCTGCCTCATTCGGAACGACGTGCTCTTCGATGAAGCCGTTGATGCGGTCGATGATCGGCTTGACGCGATCGGAAATACCAAGATCCATAGTCCCCTCCGGGTGTTGATCAGTCGTTTGTTGAAGCTTTAGTTAAGTCTGCCGTTTTACCGTACAGCCGAATTGTCCTGCTCTTTGTCTGGCGCTCTTATCTTCCTTCGAACTTGCCCTCAGACGTGCCCTCAGACCTGCCCTCCGACGTGCGCAAGACGGGTTGAGCGGCTGGCGCTCGACGACGCACGGCGGACGTCGAATACGGTCAATAGTTTACCGCAGACGCTGCGGAGAAGCACCGGCTCCGGGCTCTGCCTGGGGCTCGACAGGGGTCGACTCAGCGCGGGCCAGCTCGGTCTCGAGGGCCTGCTGCAGGGTGCTGCGGGCTGTGCGGCGTGCTCCGGCGAGACGCCCGGGCAGCTGCACCGCGGTTGCCTGCTGCCGGGTCGCATAGCGAGCCAGCTCGGTACCCAGCGCGACCAGGTCCGTGCCGTCCGGCGTCTGGTCGAAGTGCAGCGCCAGCACTTCCAGCAGATCGCGCGAGCGGTGCAGCTTGGCATCGAGGCGGGCGACAAACCGGTCACCGATCAGCACCGGCAGCACGAAGTAGCCAAAGCGGCGCTTTGCCGCCGGGACGTAGCACTCGAGCTGGTAGTCGAAGGCGAACAGATCGCTCAGCCGGCGGCGGTGGATGACCGCGTTATCGAAGGGCGAGAGGATCCGCGCATCCGGTGCGGCGGCCGGGAGCCGGGCCTCGTACACCTCCGGATCGACCCAGAGCCGCCGGCCATCGGCAAAGCGCAGCCCCAGGAGCCGTCGCTCCGCGGTGTCCCGTTCGAGCTGAGCCTGCACCGCATCGCGCAGCGGTTTGCTGCGCCGCAGGTAGGTGGCTTCGTCGACGGCGACGTAGCCGAGCGCACGCAGCGCGTGCTCGATCAGGTGCTCGGCCTGCGCTGCAGCGGTCGGCGGAGAGCGGTCCACCGTCGCCGGCAGACCACGCTCGGACAGCTCGAAGCGCTTCTGAAACCCCTGGCGCTCGTGAATCATCAGCGTGCCCTGCATGAACAGGCGCTCCAGTGCCTGCTTGGCGGGTTTCCAGTCCCACCAGCCACCGCCGCCGCCCGATCCTTCGAAGTGACGCGCGGCGAGCGGGCCTTCCGCCTCGATGCGGTCCAGCACGAAGCGTTCCAGGCGCCGCTCTTTGGCGCCCCGGTGCGAGCGGTACTTGTCGCGTTCCTGCTGCATGCGCGGCAGCGCAAAGCGGTAATCCGCCATCGGCAGCAGCGCAGCGGCATGGAACCAGTACTCGAACAGGGCCCGGTCGAGCAGCAGCCGGTTGATGTGGTCCTGCTGATGGTCCCGGTTCCGCGTCGCCAACGTGTGGTGGTGCGCGCGCTCCACCACGCTGATGGTGTCGATCTGCACGTACCCGAGCTGCGCAACCGCGCGCAGCGTGGCACCGCGGCCGCGCCCGAAGGGCGCTCGCTGGCTCAAGCCCTGCCGTTTCAGCAGCAGGCGGCGCAGGCGCCGCGGGTCGGCAGTGGGTGGGGTGCTGGGCATGGCTGGTGGGGCGGCTGATGCTGGGTCAGAATCATACCTCTCCCACTGATTGATTGAGCCACGCTATGCCCCCGTTTCGCCCTCGAGCAGCGCTGCTCCCGCAGCTGCTGTTGGCTTTCTGCTTTGTTCCGCTGCTGCTGCACGTGCCTGCTGCAGCTGCCGCCAGCGGTCCGGTGAGCTACGGGGGCGGCGGCATGGCGGCCTCGCGAGCGGCACTGGCCTCCCAGGTTGGCTCCGACATCCTCGCGGCCGGGGGTAACGCGGTCGATGCCGCCGTGGCGACCGGCTTTGCGCTGGCGGTCACCCATCCTTCGGCGGGAAATCTCGGCGGTGGCGGCTTCATGGTGATCCGGATGGCCGACGGCACCACGATCACCAACGACCACCGCGAACGAGCGCCGGCCGGCGCCAGCCGCGATATGTACCTCGACGAGGACGGCCAGATCATTCCCGGGCTGTCGACGGCGAGCCACCTGGCGTCGGGGGTTCCCGGCACCGTGGATGGGCTGCTGGCCGTGCTGGAGCGCTTCGGCACCCTGTCTCGTCAAGCTGTCATTGCGCCAGCCATCACGCTGGCCGAGGAAGGGTTTCCGCTGCCCCGCGATCTGGCGAAGGCCCTGGAACGGCGGCTGCCGCAGTTCGACTCCTATCCGGCGAGCCTCGAGCAGTTCAGCAACGACGGTAAGCCGTATGCGGTGGGCGACCGGTTCCGCCAGCCGGATCTCGCTGCAACGCTGAAACGCATCAGCGATCGGGGTCGCGACGGATTTTACGAGGGCCGAACTGCCCGGCTCATCGTGGCGGAGATGAAGCGCGGCAAGGGGCTCATCACTGCGCAGGACCTCAAGGACTACCGCAGCGTCTGGCGTGAGCCCATTCGCGGTACCTACCGCGGCCACGAGATCATCAGCATGCCACCGCCGTCCTCCGGCGGCGTGCTGCTGGTACAGATGCTCAACATGCTCGAGGGCGCGCCCATCGGTGACTTCGGCTTCGGCAGTGCTGCGACCGTGCATCACATGATCGAAGCTGAGCGTCGCGCCTATGCGGATCGTGCTGAACACCTGGGCGATCCGGACTTCTTTCCGGTCCCGATCGAGAAGCTGATCAGCAAAGCCTATGCCCGCGAGCGCTTCGATGACTTCGACCCTGAGAAAGCGACACCGTCCTCGGCCATCAGCGCCGGCCGCTGGCCCGAGGAAAGCCCGCAGACGACCCACGCGTCGTTCATGGATGCCGCCGGCAACGCAGTCGCCTACACCACGACCCTGAACCTGTCCTATGGCTCCAAGATTGTGGTCACCGGGGCCGGCTTTCTGCTGAATAACGAGATGGACGACTTTTCCTCGAAGCCGGACACCCCGAACGCCTACGGGTTGCTCGGGCGCGAGGCCAACGCGATTGCGCCCGGCAAGCGCATGCTGAGCTCGATGACGCCGACGATTGTGGTGAAGGATGACCAGCCGCTGCTGGTCACCGGCTCACCCGGCGGCAGCACGATCATCACCACCACGCTGCAGGTGGTCATGAACGTCATCGACCATGAGATGGGGCTCTCCGATGCGGTCGGCAAACCGCGGTTCCACCATCAGTGGTTTCCCGATCGGGTGGTCTATGAGCCCAACGGGCTGTCGCCGGATACGCTCAACCTGCTCGTCGACATGGGCCACGTCGGCCTCACGCCCATTTCCTGGGGCGGCGGCATTGGCGATGCCAACTCGGTGCTGCGGCGTGATGGCGAGATCATGGGCATGGCGGATCCGCGCAATGCGGGCGCCGCCATCGGTCCTCTGCGGCCCCCGGCAGACGAGCCGAAACAGGCCGCTGAAAACTGAGCCGGCCGGCAGCGCTCACTACCGATCGCCGCGCGTGAGGTGTACGGAGTAGGGCGCTGCTGGCCCCGTTTGTTAGGCGCTGGGGCTGAAAAATCTTTTTTCAAGGTCTTTGAAACCGTTCGCGAAGGCCTATCTACAGGGTGTCAGAGCAAGAAAGAGGAGACACCCCATGAACTCTGTGACCCGATGGAATCCGTTCCGCGAATTCGATGATCTGTTCGCTAACCTGTCCGCGATGAACGGGCTCGAGCGACGAGGTCGATCTGAGTGGATGCCGCCCGTGGACATTACGGAAACACCCGAGCACTACGCGATTGCCATGGATCTTCCGGCAATCGACATCAAGGACATCAACGTTGAGGTCAAGGATGGCCTGCTGACGGTGAGCGGCGAGCGCCAGGAAACGTTCGAAAGCAACAAGGACGACGTGACCCGGCATCGTGTCGAGCGACGCTACGGCAGCTTCAGCCGCGGATTCCGGTTGCCGGAAGACGTTGACGGCGAAGCCATCAGCGCCCGGGTCAAGGATGGCGTGCTGACGCTGACCCTGGCCAAGCGGGAAGAGAACACCCCGCGGCGCATCGAAGTTCAGCCACACTGAGCTGATCGCAACCGACACCTTGTCTTCTGACCGGCGGGCTGGCCCGGGAGCAACCCGGGCCGGCCGTTTGCCGGTCCTCTGCCGTGACCGGTTGCCGCTGGTTTGCAAAACCGGTCAACGGGCCTACCCTTGAGCGCCTTGTAGTCGAGCAGGCCGGCCATGGCGCAGCAGGAAGACAGCGTGGATGCAGCGAGCCGCCTGACGCTGCGCGACCGCACGCGAATCATCATCTTCGAAGCCGAAACCCCGGCGGGGGCGGCCTTCGACATCGCGCTCATTATTGCCATCCTGGCCAGCGTCGTCGCGATCATGCTCGATACGGTCGACGTCATTCACGAACGCTACGGCGCCGTGCTGATGGTCACCGAGTGGGTGTTCACGGTGCTGTTCACCATCGAGTACCTGGTGCGTCTGTGGTGCATCCGCGAGCCGCTGCGCTACGCGCGCAGCTTCTTCGGACTCATCGATCTGCTGTGTCTGCTGCCCACCTACATCGGTTTCTTCTTCGTTGGCGCGCAAAACCTGCTCGTGATCCGCATTCTGCGGGTGCTGCGCATCTTTCGCGTGCTGCGCATGGTGCGCTACGTGAACGAGGCCAACTTTCTGCTCGAAGCGTTGAAGGCCAGCCGTCGCAAGATCACCGTGTTCATCAGCACCGTGTTTGCGCTGGTGGTGATCTTCGGCTCCCTCATGTACCTCATCGAAGGTACGGAAAACGGCTTCACCAGCATTCCTAAAAGCGTGTACTGGGCTGTGATTACGCTGACTACTGTGGGCTACGGCGACCTGACGCCGGTCACGCCGCTCGGGCAGGCCGTCTCGACGTTGGTCATGGTGCTGGGCTACGGCATCATCGCCGTTCCAACGGGCATCATCACCATGGAGATGACCCAGGCTCAGCAGCGCCGCAACACGACGCGTGTCTGCGCTGCCTGCTCAGCAGAAGGGCACGCGCGCGACGCCCGCTTCTGCTATCGCTGTGGCGCAGAGCTGCCGAGGTCGCAGAAGCTCGGTGAGCCGGGACTGATCGAGCTACCGAACGCACGGGACTAACGCTGTCTCAGCTGCGCAATGGTCGCGGCCGGCGATGCCCGCGACCGGTGCGTAGCGGCACGACGACCAGCGCTGCGATCGCGTAGAGCACGAAGCTGCTCGCGAACGCCAGGTCATAGCTGCCGGTGGCGTCGAACACGGCGCCGGCGGCAGGAACGCCGATCACCTGTACCGGCAGCATCCCGGGACGCATCAGGCCCATGACACGGCCGAAGCGTTCGCGTCCGAAGAGCTGGCCAATGAGCGCGCCCTGCATGGGCACCACACCCCCGAAACCGAAGCCGAACAGCACCGCGCCCAGCGCGAACACCAGCGGCCGGTCCGGGTAGAACATGCCAATCTGCCCAAGCGCCTGCGTCGCAGCAGCCAGCCAGAAGGTGTTGCGGCCGGTCCAGCGATCGGCCAGCCAGCCCACGACGAGCTTACCGATGATGCCGAAACCGGCGGCCAGCGAGAGCATCAGGGAGGCTTCGCTCAAGGCGTAGCCCGCATCGCTGAGCCGCGGCACCATGTGGGTCAGCGTTGCGCTCATGCAGCAGAACAGCAGTCCGATACCGATGGTCAGGCTCCAGAACTGCGGATCCACCAGCGGACCGCGCGGCGCCGGCGAGCGGCTCATGGTCAGCGGAGCCCCGTGCGCGGCTGGCTTTGGCGGTGGCCGCGAGATCGGTGCGCGGTGGCCATCGACGCGCTGGCCGACGTCCTCCGGACGGCTGATGACCAGACGCAGCACCACCGGCACGACGATCAGGATCGTGAACACGCCGTAGAACACGAAACCCTGCCGCCAGCCGAAGTTTTCGATGATCAGCGCGGTGACCGCCGGCATGACCACGCCGCTGGCCGAGATGCCGGTGGCCGCAATGCCGAGCGCCGTGCCGCGGCGGGATTCGAACCAGTTGCTCACCAGCTTCGCCGTGGCCAGCCCGCCCATGGCGCCTGCGCCGAAGCCGATGAAGAGCCCGAGGGTGAGGTAGAACTGCCAGTAGTTGTCGGCCTGGCTGACGAGCAGAAAGCCGAGCCCCATCGACAGGCTGCCGATAGCAATGACCCGCCGCAGGGGAAACCGATCGAGCGCCTGACCGATGAACGGCGCCAGCAGGCCACCGCTGACCTGGACGGTCGTCAGCCCGAGCCCCACGCCGAGCCTGGAATCGCCGAACTCCTGCGCGATCTCGGTGAAGAACACGCCGTAGCTGTAGAAGAAGAAGCCCACGGCAATGAAGTCGACGAAGAAGGCGACCAGGACCATACGCCAGCCGTAGAAGGCCGCCGGGCGCTGTTGTGCCGGTGGGGAGGTCATGACGCTGGGCCTGGCTGGTTGGATCGCTGGACAGCCGCGAAGTATAGCGCGTGTCTCCGGAGGCCTCGGTACCGAGGCTGCGGGCGCGGAATTCAGCCCGCTTTTCTGGCACACTTCGCGCCGGTTTTTCCCGGAGCCTGCGATGAGCAAAGATACGTTCAAGTGCCGCCAGACGCTCACCGTCGACGGTCGTGAGTACGACTACTTCAGCCTGCCCGTGGCCGAAGCAAATGGCGTCGGTGCTGTAGCGCAGCTGCCGATGTCGACCAAGATACTGCTCGAAAACCTGCTGCGCTTCGAAGACGACTCGACCGTCAACGAAGCCGATATCCGGGTACTGGCCAACTGGGGGTCGGGCACTGGCAGCGCCGAGGAAATCGCTTATCGACCCGCCCGCGTGCTCATGCAGGACTTCACCGGTGTCCCCGCAGTGGCCGACCTCGCGGCCATGCGCAGCGCAGTGGTTCAGGCAGGACACGACCCAAGCATCATCAACCCGCTGTCGCCGGTCGATCTCGTCATCGACCACTCGGTCATGGTCGACAAGTTCGGCAGCGACTCGGCGTTCGAAGACAACGTCGAGCTGGAAATGCAGCGCAACGGCGAGCGCTACCGCTTCCTGCGCTGGGGTCAGACGGCCTTTGACAATTTCCGCGTCGTGCCCCCGGGCACCGGCATCTGTCATCAGGTCAATCTCGAATACCTGGCCCATACGGTTTGGACCAAGGAAGTTGATGGCCGGACCATTGCCTATCCCGATACGCTGGTTGGTACCGACAGCCATACGACCATGATCAACGGTCTGGGCGTGCTGGGCTGGGGCGTAGGTGGTATCGAAGCCGAGGCCGCGATGCTCGGTCAGCCGATTTCCATGCTGGTTCCGGACGTGGTGGGCTTCCGCCTCTCGGGCAAGCTCGCCGAAGGCGTAACAGCCACAGACCTGGTGCTGCGGGTAGTCGAAATGCTGCGCAAGAAGGGCGTGGTCGGCAAGTTCGTCGAGTTCTTCGGCGACGGACTGGACGATCTGCCGCTTGCGGACCGCGCCACCATTGCCAACATGGCGCCGGAGTACGGTGCAACCTGCGGATTCTTTCCGATCGACCAGGAAACCATCAACTACCTGCGGCTGTCCGACCGGCCGGCGGAAACGGTCGCGCTGGTCGAGGCCTACGCGAAGGCGCAGGGCATGTGGCGGGACGAATCGACCCCGGATGCTACCTACACGTCAACCCTGGAACTCGATATGGGTAGCGTCGTGCCGGCCCTGGCCGGTCCCAAGCGACCGCAGGATCGCGTTGCCATGGTCGACCTCGGCCGTGCTTTCAACGACGCGCTGGAGCTGCAGGGGCGTGCTGGCGATGCGGAGCGCCGGGTGCCGGTGCCGGGTACGGACTTCGACCTCGGTCATGGCGACGTGGTGATCGCTGCCATTACCTCCTGCACCAATACTTCCAACCCGGCGGTCATGCTGGGCGCCGGCCTGGTTGCGCGCAAAGCGCTGCAGCGGGGCCTGACCGTAAAACCCTGGGTCAAGACGTCGCTCGCCCCGGGCTCCAAGGTCGTGACCGAGTACCTTGAAAAGACCGACCTGCAGAGCGATCTCGATCAGCTCGGGTTCAACCTGGTGGGTTACGGCTGCACAACCTGCATCGGCAACTCCGGGCCCCTGCCGGATGCCATTTCCACCGCGATCAACGATGGCGATCTGGTGGTTGCTTCCGTGCTCTCGGGCAACCGCAACTTCGAAGGGCGCGTGCACCAGGAGGTTCGGACCAACTGGCTGGCGTCACCGCCGCTGGTGGTGGCCTACGCCATTGCCGGTACCACGCGCATCAATCTGGCGAGCGATCCAATCGGTCAGGACGTCACCGGCAGCGAAGTCTTTCTGAAGGACATCTGGCCGAGCAACGCGGAAATTGCGGATGCGGTCGCTCAGGTATCGGCGGACATGTTCGATCGGCAGTATGCGGACGTCTTCAGCGGCACCGCGGCCTGGCAGGCCATCGACGTGTCCAGCGGTGGCACCTACGGCTGGGAGCAGTCGACCTACATTCAGCAGCCGCCGTTCTTCTCCGTCGGCGAGACCCATGCCCAGAGTCCGGAGCTGACCGGCGCTCGGGTGCTGGCGGTGCTCGGTGACTCGGTCACGACCGACCACATCTCGCCGGCCGGCGCGATTCAGCCGGACAGCCCGGCCGGTCAGTACCTGCAGCAGCACGCGGTCGACGTCGATGACTTCAACAGCTACGGCTCGCGACGCGGCAACCACGAGGTCATGATGCGGGGCACCTTCGCCAACATCCGGATCAAGAACGAGATGGTGCCCGGCGTCGAGGGGGGCTACACCGTGCACATTCCCTCCGGGGATCAGCTCAGCATCTACGATGCGGCGATGCGCTATCAGGGCGAGGGCACGCCGCTGGTGATCTTCGGCGGGAAGGAATACGGCACCGGCTCGAGCCGCGACTGGGCCGCCAAGGGCACCCGGCTGCTCGGCGTCAAAGCCGTTATCGTCGAGAGCTTCGAGCGGATCCACCGGTCGAACCTGATCGGCATGGGCGTTCTGCCCCTGCAGTTCAAGGACGGCGACAGCCGTGAGAGCCTCAAGCTGAACGGCGACGAGATCATCGACATCCAGCTCGCCGACGGCGCAACGGAGCTCTCGCCGCGCCAGGAACTGATCGTCACCATCAAGGACGAGGAGCATGGCGAGCGTAGCGCGCGGGTCATGAGCCGCCTCGATACCGAAAACGAGATCGAGTACTTCAAGAGCGGCGGCATTCTGCAGTACGTCCTGAACAACCTGGTTGCTGCAGCCTGAGTCCCGATGCTGCTGCCCGGCCCTGGCCGGGTGGCAGCGTGTAGCCACTCTGTGATCTGCGCCGCGCTTGCAGTTGCAACAGATCCACACTTCTTTGTAAGCACCCCGTAATTCTGCGCGCGAGCGCGGCGAAAGCGTGCGGCGGTTCTGCTTCGATTCAGGTTGAACCTTCTAGCCTTTATGCGTGACTCAGGTCAGGACAGGGAGAAGTAGTCCGATGATCAACCGCAACGAATCGCAGCTCTTAGCTAAAGAACGATCCAACCGCCTGGCTCGGGCCGAGACCGCCAGCAGCGGCCGGCCGCCAGCCGCGCTCAAGCTGCCGAGGCAGAGCGCCAACCAGCCACTCGCAGCACCGTCGAAACACCGACACCGCTGAGCGCACGCCTGGACGGTGCGCCCGCTCGCCGGGGAGCGACTCCGGGTTCAGGCCGGGTGACTGCTGATTCCCTCGGCGCTGCGCCTGGTGGAAGCGGCCTCTGCCTGCCTCATTACAGGTAGAACCGTGCCAGCAGGAAGCTCAGGGTCACCCACATGATAAGCGTCAGTGGGACGCCGACCCGCAGGAACTCGGAAAACCGGTAGTTGCCGGCACTCATTACCAGCAGGTTGGTCTGATAGGCCATGGGGGTCGCAAAGCTCATGTTGGCCCCGAACAGGACGGCCAGCACGAAGGGTTCCGGATCCACCTCGAGCTGCCGCGCGATACCAACGGCGATGGGCGTGCCGATAACGGCGGCCGCATTGTTCGAAACGACGTTGGTGAGCACGGCAAGCAGCAGCATCAGCGCGCTGAGGATGAGCGCGGGCGATAGGCCCGCGGTGACCGCGAGGAACATCGCGGTCAGATATTCGGTCGCGCCGGTCTGAATCAGCGCCTGGCCCAGCGCAAGGCTGGCCACCACCACGAAGAACACCGATGGGCTGACCGCCTTCAGCGCGGCCTCGAGGGTGATGCAGCGCAGCAGCAGCAGGGCGATGGCACCGACGACCGCACTCTCGGCAATCGGCATGATCCCGATGGCGGCCGACGCAACTACGGCAACCAGGATCAGCAGCGACGGCAGCGCTTTGTCGGTGCTCGGCAGGTCCACCGTCGCGTCCAGCACCACAAAATCGGTGCCCCGTTTCAGCGCGCCGATCTGGTCGCGGGCGCCCTGGACCAGCAGCACGTCGCCAGGCTGCAGGATCACCTCCTGAATGTCCTCCTTGGCCTGCCAGATGTCGCGCCCGGCGCGGTGCAGCGCCAGCACGACGAGCTGGTAGTTGGAGAGGAAGCGGGCCCCGCGCAGGTTGGTGCGATCCAGGCTCGATCCCTGAACGACCGCGATCTCTGCCAGTATCTGGTTCTCCGCCGACAAAGGGTGCGCCTCGTCGACGGGCTGGTCCCCGGAGTAGAGCTGGGCTTTCAGCGCCTTCTCGAAAGCTTTCAGGTTGTTCGGCGTGTCGCGGACCCGAAGCCGGTCGCCAACCTGCAGCACCACGTCCGGCAGCGGCATAATGAACGTGTCCTTACGCCTGACCCGCGCCACCCGCATGTCACCACCGACCAGCACCCGTGCCTCCCGCAGGGTTTTGCCGATCACCGGCGAACTCTCGCCGAGCTGCAGGCGGGCGTCGAAGAGGCGCTGTGAGGTGTCCTGCAGGCTGATTTCCCGATGTGGCAGCAGCCGCGGGGCAATCAGCCACAGGTAGAGGATGGCGACCCCGGCAGCGATGGCAACGGGACGCACGAAGTCAAACACGCCAATCTGCGGCAGCCCCAGGTCGTGGGCGACGCTCACGACCAGCAGGTTGGTCGAGGTACCGATGGACGTTGCCATGCCGCCGATCAGGGTGGCGAAACCCATGGGCATCAGCACCCCGCCCGGCGAGGACGAGGTGCGCAGGCAGACGCTGATCAGGATCGGCAGGAGCAGCACGACGATCGGGGTGTTGTTGACGAACGCCGATAGCACCCCGCCGACGATCAGCGTCAGCAGAAAGGTCAGAAAGGGAGCAAGCCCCCACAGGGAGGCCAGGGCCCGACCCACCGGCTCGAGCGCACCGGTGCGGACCAGACCCTGCCCGATGATCATCAGCGCACAGACCGCGATCAGCGCTTCGTGGCCGAAGCCGGAGAACAGCGTGTTGGCGTGCACGTTGGGGTGTTCGAAGAGTCCGAAGCCGAGCACCAGCAGGCCGAGCAGCATCAGGCTCGACAGCTCGAGGGGCAGCTCGTCGCGGGTGAACAGGTACAGCGCAATCACCGTCAGCGCCATGACCGCAATCGCGTGGGGTTCCGGGGCGGCCGGAAAAGCAGTCATTGCCGTTCTGCCAGCGTGGCGGCGGGCAGCGCACCCCAGCACGGGTCAGCAGCCCGTGCGCCCGACCTGCGGCGCGCCCGAGACCGGCTCATGGAACAGGCGAGTTCTTACTATCAAGAAGAGTCTGAAGCAGCAAAGAGGGAACTTCAGACCCTGGGGATTTTTGCGCGTGCGGCCCTTATCGAAGAACTTGAAGCTCCTC
>JBCDGJ010000114.1:0-16707 GCA_038757945.1 Pseudomonadota bacterium | reverse complement strand
GAGACCATGCTCGATCGCGTTGCGACCTATAAAGAAAAGACCGAATCCCTGAAAGCCAAGGTCCGGAAGGCGATGACCTATCCGATCGCGGTCCTCATCGTTGCTGCAGTCGTCTCCGGGATCCTCCTCATCTACGTAGTCCCGCAGTTCGAAGACGTCTTTGCCGGCTTTGGCGCTGAGCTGCCCGCGTTTACGCAGATGGTGATTGCGATGTCGAAGTACATGCAGGCCTCCTGGTGGAAGATCCTGTTCGGCATTCTCGGCGCGGGCTGGCTCTTCAGCCAGGCGCACCTGCGTTCAAAGGGACTCCGCGATTTCATCGACCGCATGCTGCTGAAGATGCCGGTCGCCGGCAACATCATCGAAAAGTCGGCCATCGCACGGTTCTCTCGGACGCTCTCGACCACGTTCTCTGCCGGTGTACCGCTGGTGGACGCGCTCAACTCCGTAGCCGGCTCTACCGGCAACTCCGTTTACGTCAACGCCGTGTACCGCGTGCGCGACGATGTATCGACCGGACAGCAGCTGAACTTTTCCATGCGCAACACCGGCGTGTTTCCCAACATGGTGATTCAGATGGTTGCGATCGGTGAAGAGGCCGGCGCGCTGGATGAAATGCTCGACAAATCGGCCGTATATTACGAAGAGCAGGTCGACAACGCCGTGGATAACCTCACTGCCCTGATGGAACCCTTCATCATGGCCGTGCTTGGTGTCCTGGTAGGCGGCCTGATCATCGCCATGTACCTGCCGATCTTCCAGCTCGGCGCGGTAGTCGGTGCCTAGGCAGCAACCAGTCATGGTCGCAGCACAGCCGGACGGCCGTTAGGTCCACACCGCCGGTCCCAGCACCTCTAGGATGAGAACGATCGTCAGGAACGATCCGCGGATGCGACCCTATGGCTCTTGATAACCTCATGGTCTTCGGCACTGCGGCGGTCGTCATGCTCGCCTGGGTCGGCCTTTCCGTAGGCAGCTTTCTCAACGTGGTGATCTATCGGCTGCCGGTCATGCTCGAACGCGCCTGGACCCGAATCGCGCGCGAACACCTGCACGAGGTTGGCCAGACGCTGCCCGAGAGCACCGATGCCCCGGAGGGCGAGGCGCCCTTCAATCTTGCCGTACCGCGATCGCGCTGCCCCGAGTGCGGAACGCCAATCAGAATCTGGCAGAACATCCCCGTACTCAGCTGGTTACTGCTGCGTGGCCGCTGCGCCGCCTGCGCGGCGCCCATACCAGTGCGCTATCTGGCCATCGAGCTGTTGACCGGACTCGTGTCGATTGCCGTCATCGCCACCTTCAGCTTCAGCGGCTTCGGTTACGCTGCGCTGTTTTTCACCTGGGTGCTGGTCGCAGCCGCGTTCATTGACTTTGATACCCAGCTGCTGCCGGACCAGCTGACCCAACCGCTGCTCTGGACCGGGTTGCTCGTCAACAGCGGCGCCTTTCCGGGACTCGCTAATCCCTTCGGCGTCTCTCCGGCTGACGCGATACTGGGCGCGGTCGTGGGCTATGGCTCCCTGTGGACCGTCTATTGGGTGTTCAAACTGGTAACCGGGAAAGAGGGCATGGGCTTCGGTGACTTCAAGCTGCTCGGCGCGATCTGTGCGTGGCTGGGCTGGCAGGTGCTGCCGGCAACGATCCTGATGGCTTCCATCAGCGGCCTGATCTACGCGCTCATCGGCATGCTCCGCAAGCGCCAGGCCGTAGGCCAGCCGATGCCCTTCGGCCCGTTCCTCGCTATCGGCGGTTGGGTTTGCCTGATCTACCGTGATACGGTCCTGAATCTGTTCAGCCTCTAGCAACACCCTTGGCGCACTACACCGTTGGCGTCACCGGCGGCATCGGCAGCGGTAAGACCGCAGTGACTGACCGCTTCGGCGCACTAGGAATCACCATCGTCGATGCCGACCTTGCCAGCCGCGCGGTTGTCGAGCCCGGACGTCCGGCACTCCAGGCCATAGCCGAACGTTTTGGCACGACCATCATCGCCGCCGATGGCACGCTCGATCGGCGTGCGCTGCGCGACATCGTGTTCAGCAACCCGGACGAACGCCGCTGGCTCGAGCAGCTGACGCATCCGCTGATCGCAATCGAGATCGACGATCAACTGCGGGCCGCCGCTTCCGCCTACGCCGTGCTCGCGCACCCGCTGCTGCTGGAAACCGGCAGCCAGAGTCGCTGCCAGCGCGTGCTGGTGGTTGATGTGCCGGTAGAAACCCAGATACGGCGCACGATCGCGCGGGACGGCAGCGATCGTACTCAGGTTGAGGCGATCATTGCTGCCCAGATCGGTCGCGAGCAACGGCTCGCCGCGGCCGACGATGTGATCGTCAACGATCAGGACCTGGAACACCTGGATGCCGAGGTTGCACGGCTGCACGAGACCTACCTGGCGCAGGCAGCCGCCCAGCGCAGCTGAGATGGTCGATTGATGTCCACCCGCGACCCGGAAAACACGCCGATCCGCATCCTGCCCTGCCCGACCTGCGGCAAGAGCGCCGCCTGGTCCGCGCGCAACCGCTTCCGCCCGTTCTGTTCCGAGCGCTGCCGTCTGATCGACCTCGGCGACTGGGCCAGCGAAGGCCACGTCATCCCGGGCCAGTCACTGACCGACGGCGTGATGAGCGGCGATCTCGGTGACGAAACCGACGGACCGGATCTGGGCTGAGCACAGCTCAACTCGTCGTTTCAGTACCCCGTGGCGTCGCATGAACGCTCGCCTGATCGCTGAACTTCAAACTGCCCGAGCGGGCAACGGGGAACCAGCCAAATCCGCTCCCTTCGCGGGTGCCTCAGGTTCGATACTCAGCGTTGATTTTCACGTACTCGTAGGAGTAATCGCAGGTCCAGACCGTCTGTCGGGTTGGGCACTCACCCACCTTGACGTCGATCGTCAGCTCCGGCTCTGCCATGACGGCAGCGGCATCGGCCTCAAGGTATTCATCCGCAACCATGCCCGCCCGTGCCACACAGACACGGCCAGCCGTGCTCGCCAGGTAAACCTCCACCGCATCCGGGTCGATCGCGACGGGTGCACGCCCGATCGCCATGCACAGGCGGCCCCAGTTGGGATCGCCGGCAAAGATCGCGGTCTTCAGCAGCGGTGAGATCGCGAGCGTGCGTGCAACGGCCAGGCAGGCGTCATCATCGGTGGCACCGCTGACATTGATGGTCACAAACCGGGTCGCGCCTTCACCATCGCGGGCAATGTCCTGTGCGAGCTTAACCGCCAGAGCGGTCAACGCCTGCTCGAGCGGTTCGAGCTCTGGCGCATCGGCATCCTCAATCGGTGGCGCTTCGGCGGCGCCGGTCGCGATCAGCACGAACGAGTCGTTGGTGGACGTATCACCGTCAACGGTGACCCGATTGAAGCTGCGTTCGGCAACCCGTTCGCAGACCTGCTGCAGAACAGGAGCAGCCACCGCTGCATCGCAGGCAATAAAAGCGAGCATCGTTGCCATATTCGGCTCGATCATGCCGGACCCTTTTGCCATGCCGGTCAGGGTGACCTGCACGCCGGCCAGATCGACCTGCGTGCTGGCTGCTTTGGGAACGGTATCGGTCGTCATGATCGCCCGGGCGGCAGCGTCCCACCGGTCCGGAGCCAGCTTTTTCGACAAGCCGTCCAGCGCCGTCGTCATTCGCGCCACCGGCAGGTGCTCGCCGATAACGCCGGTAGAGAACGGGAGCACAGGCGGCAGGCCGACTGCAGCGGCTTCCGGCTCCCCGATGCCAAGCGCGCGGGCTGCCGCTGAGCAGACGCTGAGCGCGTTGCTCCGGCCAGCAGGACCGGTCGCCGCATTGGCATTCCCGCTGTTGATCACAAGACCGCGCACGGACTGACCGGCAGCGAGCAGCTCGCGACACAGCTGAACCGGCGGGGCTGCGAAGTGGCTTTGAGTAAACACACCGGCCACCGTACTGCCCGGCGCCAGATCAATGAGCGTCAGATCATCGCGCGGGCTCTCTGCGTCGGCCGCAGCCGCGTGCGCCTTGACGCGCGCAGCCGCCGTCGCCAGGCGGACGCCCGGCACCGTCAGCAGCGCAGACGGTGGGGCGATCGCGACGGCCATCAGGCTGCTTTACCGTGACACTGCTTGAACTTCTTGCCGGAACCACAGGGGCAGGGTTCGTTGCGTCCGACCTTGCGCTCGTCACGCCGGAAGGTTTCCGGCTTGGCGGGCTCTTCCGGTGCCGCCTGCTCGGGCTGCGCGATGGCCGAGGCCTGAGCATGCTGGAACCGCATGCGCCGCTCCTCTTCCGCCCGGCGCTGCCGCTCGCGCTCTTCAACCTCCTGCGGAGACTCGAGTTCGACGCGTAGCAGCAGCCGCGTAACGTCGACCTTGATGTTCTCAAGCAGGGCCTGGAACAGTTCGAACGACTCGCGCTTGTACTCCTGCTTCGGCTGCTTCTGCGCGTAGGCCCGCAGATGGATCCCCTGGCGCAGGTAATCCATGGTCGCGAGGTGTTCCTTCCAGCGCTGATCCAGCACCTGCAGCATG
Organism: Pseudomonadota bacterium; assembly: GCA_038757945.1. Lineage (GTDB taxonomy): Bacteria > Pseudomonadota > Gammaproteobacteria > Pseudomonadales > Azotimanducaceae > CALHVX01. The sequence continues at coordinate 12,202 of JBCDGJ010000114.1, read as the reverse complement.
ACCTGCTTCTCGATCTGACAGATGTCGACACCCTGCGCCTGCCAGCGCTCCGCTTTCGCCGCGTACTCGTCATCGATCTGCTTGAGGATGCGCTGCCGCAGACCTTCTTCTTCGAGGCTGTCATCACCGTCGACCCACTGCCTGACCGGCTGCTGGCTGTTCATCTCCGCGGCCAGGGCCTGGGTCAGGCCATCGAGATCCCACTGCTCTTCGATACTCTGCGGCGGGATGTAGACGCTGATCAGATTGTCGACGACCTCAGCACGCAGCCCGGCGACGGTATCGGAGACATCTTCCGCTGCCATCAGATCCCGACGCTGCTGGTAAATGACCTGCCGCTGGTCGTTGGAAACGTCGTCGTACTCGAGCAGGTTCTTACGGATGTCGAAGTTATGGCCTTCGACCTTGCGCTGCGCTTTCTCGATCGCGTTGTTGACCATGCGATGCTCGATTGCTTCGCCCTTTTCGAGGCCAATCGAGTTCATGAGCCCACGCATACGATCCGATGCGAAGATTCGCATCAGGTTGTCTTCCATCGACAGGTAAAAGCGGCTCGAACCGGGATCTCCCTGGCGGCCGGAGCGACCGCGGAGCTGGTTGTCGATGCGCCGCGACTCGTGGCGCTCCGTGCCGATGATGTGCAAACCCCCGGCGTCGAGCACGAGCTGATGGCGATCACGCCACTCGCCCAACAGCGTTTCCCGCTCGGCACTTTCGAGGCTGCGGCGATCTGCTTCGGCTTCCCAGTTGCCGCCAAGCACGATATCGGTTCCGCGGCCTGCCATGTTGGTGGCAATGGTGACGCTGCCCGGCGCGCCGGCCTGCGCAATGATTTCGGCCTCGCGTTCGTGGTTCTTGGCGTTCAGCACGTTGTGCTTGATCTTGCGCCGGTCGAGCTCAGCGGACAGGCGCTCCGAAGACTCGATGGACGCGGTGCCGACCAGCACCGGCTGCTCGCGGCTCATGCAATCGTTGATGTCCTCGACAATCGCATCGTACTTCTCATCGATCGAGAGGTAGACGAGGTCGTTGTGGTCCTGCCGGACCATCGGCCGATGGGTCGGGATGACGACGACGTCCAGGCCGTAAATCTGCCGGAACTCGAAGGCTTCCGTATCCGCCGTGCCGGTCATGCCGGCCAGCTTTTCGTACAGGCGGAAGTAATTCTGGAACGTCGTGGATGCCAGGGTCTGCGATTCGTTCTGAATCGGTACGCCCTCTTTCGCCTCGACCGCCTGGTGAATGCCATCGGACCAGCGGCGCCCGGGCATGGCTCGCCCGGTGTGCTCGTCGACGATGACGACCTCACCGTTGGCAACCATATAGTCGACGTCGCGCTTGAATACGACGTGCGCCTTCAGCGCGGCCTGCACGTGATGCAGCAGCGCGAGGTTGCTCGGCGCATAGAGGCTGTCGCCCTCATCCAGCAGCCCGAGCTGGGCCAGCGATTCCTCGACGATCTCGTGTCCGGACTCGGTCAGCTCGACGCTGCGAGTCTTCTCGTCGAGCACGTAGTCACCGTCCGGCTCGACACCGGGCTCCGGGCTTTCGATGATTTCGGCACGGCGCAGTCTGGCTGGCAGCTTGTTCAGCTTCAGGTACAGGTCCGTGCTCTGCTCCGCCGGCCCGGAGATGATGAGCGGCGTGCGGGCTTCGTCGATCAGGATCGAATCGACCTCGTCGACGATGGCGAAGTAAGGCTCTTTCTGGAACTTGTCTTCCAGCGTGTAGGCCATGTTGTCGCGCAGGTAGTCGAAACCGAATTCGTTGTTTGTTCCGTAGGTGATGTCGGCCCGGTACGCCGTGTGCTTCTGGTCCGACGGCTGCTGCGACTGAATGACGCCGACACTCAAGCCCAGGGCCTCGTAGATCGGCGCCATCCACTCCGCATCACGGCGGGCGAGGTAGTCATTGACCGTGACGACATGGACCCCTCTGCCAGGCAGCGCGTTCAGATACGCTGCCAGCGTGGCCATGAGCGTTTTCCCTTCACCGGTCCGCATCTCCGCGATGCGCCCTTCGTGCAGGGTAATACCACCGATGAGCTGGACATCGAAGTGCCGCATGCCCTTGGTCCGCTTCGAGGCTTCCCGGACCGCTGCGAAGGCGCGGGGCAGCAGGTCGTCGAGAGCACCGCCGGCCTCGAGCGAAGCGCGCAGCTCCGCAGTCGTCGCCTGCAGCGCTTCGTCGCTCAGCGCCTCGAACTGAGGCTCCAGCTCGTTAATCTTTTTTACAGTCTTGCCCATGCGCTTGAGCTCGCGACTGTTCTTGGATCCGAAAATTCTGCTTAACACTGTGAGGGCTCGATCCGTTGAGTTCGGTGAATTGTGCTTGGTAAGTCAGACCATCCGCAGATTGCCGGCGTTCCATCGAGCTGCCGCGCGGGGCTGGACCACCGGTACCCGCCCGGAGCTCGGGACTGTCGCGGAAGACCGCAATGGTACTCGATCGTCGAGAGCACCGCTGTGCGACGGCACTGGCGCCGGCAGGACCGGTTGGGGAGCGATCGAGGCGAGCCTGCCGCCACGCCGAGACGGCGGGTGGTCCTTTTCAGACCGGTGAACAGCGAGACGGTCGGGCAGACGAGGGCCCGGTGCGCCTCAGCGGCGCTGGGCGACGTACTTGGCGGGGTCGAGCGTACGCCCGTTCTTCAGCACCTCGAAATGCACGTGCGGGCCCGTGGACCGGCCAGAGCTGCCCATGGCGCCGATGACTTGCCCCTTCTTGACCAGATCCCCGGTCTTCACGGCCAGCGATTCGTGGTGGCCATAGCGCGTTGTATATCCATCACCATGGCTGATCTCCACCAGATTGCCGTAGCCCCCCCGATAACCGGCAAAAGTCACGATGCCGCTCGCCACAGCGATAACATCAGATCCGGCCTTACCGGCAAAATCGACACCCGCGTGCCAGGCCCGCTTGCCGCTGATTGGATCGACGCGATAACCGTAGGGCGATGACATCCAACCCCAGGTAATGGGACGCCCGGCGATGACCTTGCTGCTGTAGTACTTGCTGTGCGTCAGCACGCTATCGAGTACCGTGAACTCCCGCTCGCGGTCCGACATATCGCTCGACAGCGCATTGAGCTCCTGCTTCAGGGTCGACAGCGGCACAGCGACCTCGTTACGCGGCGACGGGCCGCCCTGCGGGGCCTCTTCGGCGAAGGTGAACTCGTCGGCGTCGATGTCCGCGACTTCGATCATGCGGCTGCCGATCGCTTCCATACGCATCAGCCGCGCCTGCATCCGCGCCAGCTGGCGACCGAGCGCCTGGCTGGTGGCGGCCGCACTGTGCTTGAGGGTCTCGATTTCCTGGCGCTGAGCGCTCAGCTGGCCCTGCCAGACCGAGCGGGCAGCCTCGTGGTCGTCCATCGACACCGCAGTGCTGCGGGCGAGGAGATAGCCGCTGAGGGTGGCGATCAATACGGCCACGAGGACGCCTGCAGCGCCCGCGATGATCCGGTGGCGAGACAGGCGCACGGAACGCGCGCTGCCGCCATCTTTCAGCAGAATTAACTTCACTGGTCCCGCCCTGAGCCGCACGGCCCCCTGCCGCCGTCTGCTTTCTGACGTGCGACCGGCCCGTCTGATGCGGGCTCGGCTGCGCTGCGCCAGAATGCGTGCCTGTTGTTATGCTTTGCGGCACGCGAACGGTCGGTGAAAGGGTTCGTGTACGGTTTATGCCCCCAAAACCCGGCCTTCACGGAACAGGGAGCACCCGCGCACGACGGCTGCCCTGGACCGGAACTGCAGACGAGGCGACGGCTCAGCATGGCTGGCACCGCCGGGGAACGCCCTTCAAGAAGATGCAAAAGATAGACGATCTACTCAACGAAGACCACCAGCGATACTCCACCCTGTCGAAACTGCTGCGGAGCGCTGCGACCCAGCAGCACCTGACCGCGGGTGTTCGAGCTCTGCTACCGACTGCGATAGGTCGCGGCATCAGCGCCGTGACGATGGAGGGGCCGAAACTGCGCATCCATTGCGACGACGGTGCCATCGCCACCCGGCTGCGGTTTCAGCTTCCGATGCTCAAGGAGCGGCTGCTGCAGCTCGGGGACTTTGCCCACCTGGAGCAGATCACCGTAAAGGTGGTTCCGCCCGCATAGCCGTCATTCTGGCAGAGGCCTCAAGGGCCCGTTGCGACCCGTGCACGGTCTCGCCGTGAACTTCAGCCCGGAGATTGCGATCGGCGGGGGCGCCGCGTGCAGGGAACGTGAAAGAGCCGATCGAACCGCGCAGGCGGCGTCGGCATCCGCTAGCCGGCGGCGGCCAGCATCCCGGCTTCGTCGGCCGTCGCGTAGCCGCCCGGGACCGCATCCGCGGCAGCGTAAGTCACCAGCTCGAAGGAATCGGGTCTGGCCCGCAGGCGTTGCAGCAGCGCAATGTTCAGGCTGTGACCGGACTTGTAGCCGGTGAACCGGCCCAGCAGCGGGTGGCCCAGCAGATAACAGTCGCCCACGGCGTCGAGAATCTTGTGGCGCGCAAACTCATCGGTGAGGCGTAAGCCGCTATCGTTGAGGATCTTCGCATCGCTAACCACCAGCGCATTGTCCAGGCTGCCACCACGGGCCAGATCCCGAGCCCGCAGCTGCTCCAGATCCGCCAGCAACCCGAAAGTCCGGGCCCGGCTCAGCTCGCGACGATAGGCAGTCTGGCTGAACTCGACGGCAACCCGGTTGCTGTGCTTGCTGAGGACCGGGTGGTCGTAATCCAGCGTGTACTCCAGCAGCAACCCGCCATAGGGGCTGAGCATGGCTGTTGCCTCACCATCCAGGTGTGCCACCGTTTCGGTGACCCGCAGGTAGCGCCGCGGCGCTTGCTGGGCCGTGATCCCGGCGGACTCGAGCAGGAATATGAATGGCGCTGCGCTACCGTCCATGATCGGCAGCTCATCGGCATCGACCTCGACCAGCGCATTGTCGATACCAACGCCCGCGAGTGCGGACAGCAGGTGCTCGACGGTGCCCAGGCGGGCAGACCCGCTGGCCAGCGTGGTCGCAAATTCGGTACTTACGACCGCATCGAGGCTGGCGGGAATCTCTACCGGTGCAGCCAAATCGGTCCGCAGGAAGCGTATTCCATGCTCTTCAGCCGCCGGCCGCACGGTGATCGTCACCATCCGGCCGCTATGCAGGCCCACGCCGCGTGCGTGGATCGCATTCTTGAGCGTATGCTGAAGATGACTCATTAAAGTGACTTACCAATTGAACAGCGCGAAACGCACGGGAAGCGCGATGCTAGCAAAGCGCCGCCGCCATGAACCGCGAACGGTTCGTCTTTCTGTTACAGAGTGTTTCCCAACCGCTGAACGGGTGCTGAAGCGCGTCACACCCGTCCGCGGAGCGATACTGCGCTTCAGCCTTTGAGCTCCTTGTTGCTGGTGCGGATGAACGTCGGAATGTCGAGATAGTCAATCTGCTCCTCGACCGCCGCCGGCGCGCTCGCGCTGGTGGACACAGCCACCTGAACGCGCTCGAAGGCCGGCTTTTCATACTGGCTGTATTCCTGCTCCTCGCGATGCAGCGTCACTTCCGGTGTCCGCGCACCGTCCACTCCGGAAACCGATTCCTGGACGCGCGCGACCTCCGGAACCTCATCGACCACAGCGACCGACGGCCGCACCCGGACCGGCTGGTCACCGAGACCCGTCGCAACGACAGTTACCTTGAGCTCGTCACCGATCTCGGGATCGATCACGGTGCCGACGACCACCGTGGCGCCATCGGACGCCAGATCTTCGACGATGTTGCCGACATCGGTGAACTCGCCGATGCTGAGATCCGGACCTGCGGTCACGTTGACCAGAATGCCTTTGGCGCCATGCAGATCGATATCTTCGAGCAGCGGCGAACGAATCGCGGCTTCAGCGGCATCGCGCGCCCGCGACTCCCCTTTTGCCCGCCCCGTACCCATCATCGCCATCCCCATCTCGGACATGACCGTTCGCACGTCGGCGAAGTCGACGTTCATCATTCCCGGCCGGATGATCAGATCCGCAATCCCCTGCACCGCCCCCTGCAGCACTTCGTTGGCCGCGCTGAACGCCTCGAGCATGCTGCAGCGCTCACCAAGCACCGCAAGCAGTTTCTCGTTCGGGATCGTGATGAGCGAATCGACCACATCGGACAGCTCGCGGATGCCGCGATCCGCAACGTCGCCGCGCTTCTCGAAGCGGAACGGACGGGTCACCACAGCCACGGTCAGAATGCCCAGCTCCCGGGCCACGTCGGCCACGACCGGCGCAGCTCCGGTTCCCGTGCCGCCACCCATACCGGCGGTAATGAACACCATGTCGGCCCCGGCCAGCGCCTCTGCGATTCGCTCCCGGTCTTCCAACGCCGCCTGCCGACCAACGTCGGGGTTGGCGCCCGCACCGAGGCCCTTGGTGATCGCGCTGCCCATCTGCAGCACCGTCTTTGCGTGAATGTTCTTCAGCGCCTGAGCGTCGGTGTTGGCGGCGATGAAGTCGACGCCTTCAACGTTGGACTGCAGCATGTGCTGCACGGCATTGCCGCCACCACCGCCGACGCCAACGACCTTGATCACTGCGCTCTGGGGGGCGCTGTCTACCAGTTCAAACATGAGTAACTCCTGCTGCAAGGGAAAAGAGCAAACAATCCGTGGTCGGCACTGCCGTGCCACGTCGATCGTCCGCGTTTCGGATCGGCCTGATTGGTATTCGCCGCAGGAGGGTCATTTACCCCCTCCAAACAGACGACGTAGGTGGGCAGCTAGGGTGCTGCCTCTATTCCGATGGTGTTTCGGATTATTCTGTTGCTGCTCGAGCCCGTAGAGCAGCAGCCCGGCACCGGTCGCGTAGATCGGGTTCCGGACGATGTCCTTGAGACCGGCAATGTGCTTCGGCGCGCCCAGGCTGACAGGCATCTGAAAGATCCCTTCAGCCAGCTCGACGACGCCCTCCATCTTTGCGGCTCCACCGGTGAGCACCACGCCGGCCGCAACCACGTCTTCGAAGCCGCTGCGCCGCAGCTCATCGCGGATCAGCATGAACAGTTCCCGGTAGCGGGGTTCGACGACTTCCGCCAGGCGCTGCCGCGACAGGTCCGTCGCCGGCTTGTCACCCACGCCCGGCACCTTGATGGTTTCGTCGGCCTGCGCCAGCTCCAGCCGTGCGCAGGCGTACTTGATCTTGATCTCTTCGGCGTTGTGGGTCGGCGTGCGCAGCGCCATCGCAATGTCGTTGGTGACCTGATCGCCGGCGATGGGAATCACGGCCGTATGCCGGATCGCCCCGTCGGTGAATACGGCGATGTCCGTGGTCCCGCCGCCGATGTCCACCAGGCAGACTCCGAGGTCCCGCTCGTCGTCGGTCAGCACAGAGTAGCTCGACGCAAGCTGCTCCAGCACGACATCTTCCATGTGCAGGCCGCAGCGCTCGATGCAGTTCTCGATGTTCTGCACCGGATTCACGGCACAGGTCACCAGGTGCACCTCTGCTTCGAGGCGCACACCGGACATGCCGAGCGGTTCCCGAACGCCCTCCTGGTTATCGATGATGTATTCCTGCGGCAGGATGTGGAGCACCCGCTGATCGGACGGAATCGCCATCGCCTGCGCGGCATCGATCACGCGTTCGACATCATGCGGCAGCACTTCGCTGTCGCGAATGGCAACGATCCCGTGCGAGTTGATCGATCGGATGTGGCTCCCGGCAATGCCGGCGTAGACCGTATCGATGTGGCAGTTGGCCATCAGCTCGGCCTCCTCAACTGCGCGCTGAATCGACTGCACCGTCGACTCGATGTTGACGACGACGCCCTTTTTCAGCCCACGGGACTGGTGGGACCCGATACCAATGATCTCCAGCGCGCCGTCCTCGTTGACCTCGCCGACGATCGCAGCAACCTTGCTGGTGCCGATATCCAGGGCCACGAACTTGCGCGCGGCGCCATCGCCACCTCGGAGCGGTGCCACGGCTAGCGCTCCTGCTCAGACATGGAAGCGGCCAGCAGCGGATCACCGTCTGCCTGCGGCGCCTTGATGGCAACGCCATGGGCATAGCGGGCGTCAGCGCGCACAACTTCCGACGGCGGCAGGCTGCGGCGGACCTCGAGAAAGCGCTGAAAGCGCCGGGCGAGCTCCGCGCTGCTTGCCGCGCGACCGAGTACCACCCGGTCGCCGGCCTTAAGCTCGACGACCCAGCCTTCCAGCGGGGTTTCGCTTAAGCGCTTTATGGTGCGCGCCGGATCAAGCCGCTCGAGCTGCTGATACAGCGTCAGGGTCGCCGCCGGCGGCAGCGACGTAGAGCGCAGCTCCGGCAGGGAACCGGTCGACTCCGGCTGCGTGATCACCTGTCCGGTGCTGGTCAGCACGGCATCGTCGCGCCAGACCGCAACCACGGCCTGACGGTTGATCGCAACCGTCAGCGTGTCCGGCCAGACCCGGCGCACGGTGACCGCCTGCGCCCAGCCGAGCTCGCGCACGGCAGCGGCGACCGCATCCAGGCTCACGCTCAGAATGCGGGCATCGGCCTGATCCTCGAGTGCCGCCATAACCATCTGCCGCTCCCCGGGCGCGAGCATGCCTTCGACGCGAATCTCCCGCAGCGGCCGGTTCAGCAGCGCAAACAGCACGGCGACGATCAGCAGCAGCAGCAGCGCCACCAGCAGCGCGTCGCGATGCGAAAGTAGCCGGGTACGCAGATTTTCAAACATCACTTTCTCCGGTCAGCAGACGCTGCGTCAGCGCGCTGACGTTGCCCGCACCCTGAACCACGACGACGTCCCCGGCGGTCGTATGCAGCCCGAGCAGCTCCGCTGCCTCGGTGACATCCGCCGCATGCAGCGGCGCCACCGAGCCACGGTCGCGCAGGCCCTGGCACAACGCCCGGGAATCAGCGCCCGGAATCGGCGCCTCACCAGCGCTATAGGTCTCGAGCACGATCAGCGCATCAACCTGCGACAGCACCCGGACGAAGTCGTCGTAGAGATCACGGGTCCGGGAGTAACGGTGGGGCTGATAGCACATCACCAGCCGCCGCTGCGGCCAGACCGCCCGCGCTGTATCAATGACCGCAGCGACTTCGGTGGGGTGATGGCCGTAGTCGTCGACCAGCGTGACCGAATGCGCGCCGAGCGGGACGCGCGCCGTGGTCTGGAACCGACGCCCGACACCGCGGAACTCGCGCAGCGCCGTCGCGATGGCCGCATCGTCGACCCCTTCTTCGCTCGCCACGGCGATGGCCGCCAGCGCGTTGCGGACATTGTGTTCGCCAGGCAGCGCCAGCTCGATCGGCAGCGGTGGCAGCGGCGCCGGGCGCTCGGCCACGAACCGCCAGCAGGCGCCGTCGACGCTCAGATGCGTTGCCCGGTAGTCCGCATCGGCACCGAAGCCATAAGTCACGAGCGGGCGGGAAACGTCATCCAGAATAGTGCGGACATGAGCGTCATCGATACAGACGACGGCCATACCGTAAAACGGCAGCCGGTGCAGAAACTCGACGAAGGACGCCTTCAGCGCTTCGAAGTCATGGCCGTAGGTCGTCAGGTGATCCGCATCGATGTTCGTGACGACCGCAACGATCGGCTGCAGGCGCAGGAACGAGGCGTCGCTCTCATCCGCTTCAACGACGATCAACGGGCCGCTGCCGAGACGGGCGTTGGTGCCTGCGGACATGAGCAACCCGCCGATTACGAAGGTCGGATCCAGACCGGCTGCCTCGAACATCGCCGTCGTCAGGCTCGTGGTCGTGGTCTTGCCGTGGGTACCGGCAATGGCGACACCGTGGCGGTAGCGCATCAGCTCACCGAGCATTTCTGCGCGGGGAATCACCGGAATCCGCAGCGCGTGGGCAGCGGCCAGCTCCGGATTGTCCGCCTGCACCGCGGTGGAGACGACCAGCACGTCGGCGCCGCTGATGTTGTCTGCGCTGTGCCCGACATGGACGCGCACGCCCATGGCTTCGAGCCGCTGCGTCACCGCGGATTCCCTGAGGTCGGACCCCGTGACGCGATAGCCCTGGTTGCAGAGCACCTCCGCAATGCCGGACATCCCGGCGCCACCGATGCCGACGAAGTGAATTTGCCGCACGCGACGCATCTCAGGCACGCCGGGCGACCCTGGCGTCAGCCGCGACAGCTGGGCGGTCATCGGCGTCTCTCCGCAGCGGTGCGTTTTGCTGCGGCACGCCGCACCGGCGCGGCCGGGGCTCGTGGCCGCCGGGCACGATGGGCCGCGCGCCGCTGGCGCGGCGCCAGCAGATCGCTGTGCAGCTCGTACTGCGCACGGCACGCCAACCCCAGCAGCACGCCGGTCGCCAGCAGCGCATTACCGCCGAAGCTGACCAGCGGCAGCGTGAGCCCTTTGGTCGGCAGCGCGCCGCTGCTGACCCCCACGTTGATCAGGAACTGCCCGCCGAGCAGGAACGCGACGCCATAGAGCAGATAGGCGCCGAACCAGAAATCCTGCCGGACCGCCTGCCGGCCGAGGCTCAGCAGGCGGAGGATCAGCGCCGCAAAGAGCGCGATCAACAGCAGCCCGCCGACCAGCCCAAGCTCCTCGACGACCACGGCGAAAATGAAATCGTTGTGTGATTCCGGCAGATAGTGCAGCTTCTGCACGCCGGAGCCGAGCCCGACGCCGAAGTAGCTGCCGCGACCAAAGGCAATCAGTGACTGCGTGAGCTGGTAAGCGCTGCCAAAGGCGTTGCTCCAAGGGTCGATGAACGCCAGCAGTCGCTCAACGCGGTACGGGGCGGCAACCGCAACGACCGCGCCGCCAATCACCGCAACGGATGCCAGCAGCGCAAAGAGCCGCAGGCGAACACCGGCGACGAACAGCAGGCCGAGCGCCACGAGGCCGATGACGACCATGGAACCAAAATCGGGCGCCGCGAGCAGCAGCGTGCTGAGCACGATCAGCGCAGCGATCGGTTCGAACAGCTCGAGCCGGAGCGCTGCGACCTGCTCACCGTGCCGGGCCAGAAAGCCAGCCACGTAGATCAGCATCAGCACCTTTGCATGCTCGGCACTCTGGAGGGTGAAAAAGCCGAGGTTCAACCAGCGTCGGGCGCCGTTGTCCTCGAGACCGAGGCCGGGCACCAGCACCAGTGCACAGAGCACCAGGGCCAGCATCAGCGCCGGCACGTGCAGCAGCGCGAAAAGCCGCGTCGGCAGCAGCACCACGGTGCCAAACGCCAGCAGGCCCAGCAGCAGGTAGGTCCAGTGCTTGAGCCAGATGCTGTCGCCGAGCGTCACCGCGGCCGACGGCACCATGATGGCGCCGCAGATGAGCGCTCCGAGAACAGGCACGAGCAGCTGATAGTCCGGCTGAATGATGCGCAACGGATTCAGCATGGCTGCGCCTCCTGCCGGCCAACGTGGCGCGCCACCTGCTCCCGGAACCAGTCACCGCGGGCAGCGAAGTTGGCGAACTCGTCGAAGCTGGCCGCCGCCGGCGCCAGCAGCACCAGATCTCCGGAGCGCGCCTCGGCAACAGCTGCGGCAAAGGCCGCGGCTGCTGTGTCGACCGGCTGGACGGCGGCCGTATCCGCAAGCGCGGCCGCAAAGCGCGGGCCATCGGCGCCGTAGCAGATGACCAGGGCAACACGATCCGCGACCGCGGCACGCAGCGCTGCAAGCTCCGCATCCTTGGCATCACCGCCCACGAGCAGCAGGACACGGCCGTCCACCTCAGGCGCCAGCCCCTCGATGGCAGCAACCGTCGCTGCCACGTTGGTGGCTTTCGAGTCGTTGATGAACTCGACGCCACCGCTGGCGCCGACCCGTTCACAGCGATGCGGCAGCCCTGCAAAGCCATCGACCGATGCCCGGAGGCGCTGGAGATCGGGCTGCGGCTGCAGCGCAACCAGGGCAGCCAGAGCTGCCAGCAGATTGGCCAGGTTGTGGCGGCCCGCCAGGGGGAAACCGCTGGCTGGCAGGCGCAGCTCGAGGCCGTCGCGGGCCCTGGCAATGATCAGTTCACGACCATCGAGATCGAGCTCCAACCCCGTTCCGAGCCCGCGCGGTTGATCAAAGCCGAAGCTGATCACAGTCGCCGGATCCTGGACCCCGAGCGGCCAGCTACGCTCATCTTCGCGATTGCACAGGTACTGGCTGGCGCCTTTGAAGATGCGCTGCTTGGCCGAGAAATAGGCCGCCTCCGACCGATGGTAGTCGAGGTGGTCCGGCGCGAAGTTGAGGAACATCGCCAGCTCAAGCGGCAGGCTGTCTGAG
>JBCDGJ010000113.1:0-17095 GCA_038757945.1 Pseudomonadota bacterium | reverse complement strand
GCGGCTCGAACGCGCAGGTGCCGCGTCGCTCGTGTCGCTGCACAGCAGTGCGGCCACCAGCCGCCTCAGCTTTCGAATGATAGCAACAGCCCACAGGCGTTTCCGGAAAATACCGCGCAGATTCAAGCACTGCTGATGGCGATCGAGAGCCTATTCCTACACCAGGTTTTGACAAAAATAGTGTGTACGTTGTCGATTTAGTGCGCTATGGTCCGCCACCGTCCTGAAATCCGGCACTTAACGCAACCATATTGACTAATTTGCTGACCAAACCGGATTCCCTTTCCTCTGATCACCAGCCATCGGACCACCGGTTCGTGGCCGCAATGTATGCCACCCAGGCCACATCGCTCGTCAATTTCCTGGCCGCCCGCTTTCGCAATTCCGAAGAGGCCCTGGAAGTTGCGCAAGAAGCCTGGATCCGCCTCATGCGCCACAACAACCCTGAAGGGTTAGAAAACGCCCGGGCCTTTTTGTTCCAGACCGCCAATAATCTGGCGATCGATCGGGCGCGCCGTGCAGCTGTCGAGGAACGCTTCGCGCTTGCTGAAGCGGCGGCGACCGCCAGCGATGCAGCGCCCAGCGCGGAGCACACCTGTGCAGCTGATGAGGAGCTACGCCGGCTGATCGATGCGCTCGGTGAGCTGCCAGACGCGACCCGAGAGGCCTTCGTGCTGCACCGGTTCCGGGGCCTGCCGTACCAGGAGATTGCCGCCGCCCTCGGTGTGTCCGCCTCCATGGTCGAAAAACACATTATCCGTGCACTGAAACAGCTGCGCGGGGCCCTTCGCCGCGGCTGACCTGCACTGCTTTAAGGGGGTCCGCGACCCGCCGGGTCCAGAACGGCGAGCCCAGAACAGCAAGCCCAGAACAAAAAAAGGCCGCCCGAAGGCGGCCTTGCAGTCTCGTGACCCCCCGCACCCGACGCAGGTGCGGGGGCCTGCGGCTTACAGGTTGGCCTGCAGCCGCAGGAACATGTTGCGACCCACCGAATCGTACAGGAACAGATCGGTGTTGTTACCGGTCGAGAACACGTACGGCGGATCGTTGTCGAACACGTCGTTCATGCCGAATACAACCCGCACCTTGTCGAAGTTGTAGGCGACACGGAAGTCGTGTTCCGTGTGCGACGGCGGACCGCTGTAGCCGAGCACGTTGTTGCCGTCGAACCGCGGGTCATCCATACCGTGGATGTACCGGATACCCCAGCGGAAGTCCCAGGACTGCCAGTCGACGTTCAGATCGAACAGGCCGCGGATCCGCGGAATAGAGCCGCGATCGTCAGCACCGCCGGCACCGGGATAGAAGGTGTTCTCACGAACATAGGTGCCCTGCAGCGTGGCCTGCCAGACGGAACCGCCAAAGAAGTCCCACTCGTACTGCATGTTCATATCGACGCCGTCGGTCGACACGTTGTCGAGGTTGGTGGTCTGGTTTTCCAGCCCTTGGATAACGAGCTGACCCGAAGCAAGAAGCACGGTCTCAAAGTTATCGCAGTTTTCATCGGTCAAACCGATATCACCATTGAAGCAGTTGTCCACCACGCTGTCCGAGGTGTTGCGGCCAATCAGGTTATCAACCGAGATATCCCAGTAGTCCACGGCCAGCGAGAAGCCATCCAGGAAGCTCGGCGTAAAGATGAAGCCGATCGTGCTGGTGTCTGCCGTCTCCGGATCCAGATCCGGCGAGGAGCCGGCCAGAGCAGCGAACTGACCACCGCCCGCCTGTGTGGTACCAAGCGGAATGCCCGCCAACGCACAGTTTGCAACTGCGTTTGCGTTACCGAAGGCCGCCGGATCCGAGCAGGGGTGGGTGAAGAAGTCGAAGCTGACCACACCACCACCAAACAGGTCCGTCACCTGCGGCGAACGGAACGCCGTGGAGAAATTACCGCGGATGCGAATGTCATCGGAAATCTGCCAGTTCATACCGATCCGATAAACATCATCGGAGCCAAAGGTGTCGTAATCGAACCAGCGATACTGAGCATTCAGCGTCAGTTCCTGTGCAAAGGGAATGTCCTCAAGCAACGGCACGTCAACTTCAGCAAACAGCTCGTTCACCGTGAAGTTGCCTTCGGTCGTAAACACCTGGTTTGCAACCGACTCGCCAGCCTCCGTGACCGGATCCGGCTTCGAGAAGCCCTCTTCCGTGCGCTGTTCGAAGCCAAACGCCACCTGCACTTCGCCGGCGGGCAGCTCAAACAGTGGGCCGGTCATGGAGCCCTGCCAGCTGGTGGTCTGGAACTCGTTGCGAGCGATGGTGTTCTGCCGGATGTAGCCAATTTCAGCATCCGTCCAGTTGCCCGGACGAAACACGTCGAGAGCGCCCGTCGGGTTGACCGTCGCTGCACAGATGATGTCGGCCGCGCAGAGATCCGGATCTGAAATCGTGACCGCACGCAGCAGGTTCCAGGTGGAGTCGGTTCGGATGTCAGCATCGACGCGCGTGAACAGCCAGGACAGCTCGTAGGACCAGCCGTTCAGGAAGTTGTCATCGTCAGCAAAGATCTCGCCGCGGATACCGGCTACGGTGCGGATCGTATCCGACTCGATGTCGCCGGTTCGCGGACCAACGGTGCTGGTCGGACGCACGAAGTAGCTGCCAGCCTCTCCGAAGGGGTTGTTCGGGTTAGAGGCCGGAACACGCCAGCCGTCGGGGACGCCAGGCGTACCGAAGCTGCCCGGGTTACCGTCGAGGCGTGATTCGGTGAGGCGCTTGGAGTACTGCATCTCGAGAAATGCATCCATCCCTTCCGTCAGCTCATAGACGCCATAGCCGGAGGTGGTCAGAACCTTGAAGCTGTTGAAGATGTCCTGCTGCAGGCCATAGTCGTAGCGCGCCAGCTCATTTGGATTGCTCTGGCCGCGGAACGACGGGCAGTTCGGTGCGATGTTGGTAATCTCGTCACCACCAAACGCAACGGGCTCCGTACAGAACAGCGCCCCGCCGTCGCCCAGGAACGTACCGCCAGGTCCGAAGAACGAGCCGTTGTTGGTACCCGCCGAGGACAGCGACGTGATGTTCGGGAACGACCAATCGCGCGCGGTCTGATCCAGGTTGTTCTGGTACCGGTACTCGGCACCGACCACGATGGAACCACGATCAGTCGTCGTACCCAGCGCGAAGTCGGCGGTGTAGCGCTCAGCGTCACCCTCGCCGGACAGACCATGGGTAGCACCCACCTGAACACCCTCGAAGTCTTCCTTCAGGATGACGTTGATGACGCCGGTGATGGCGTCGGATCCATACACGGCGGCAGCACCGTCGCGGAGAATGTCAACGCGCTCGATCATCGCGTTTGGTAGAAAGGTCAGGTCGGCCGCCTGGTTGGACAGCGCATCGGCGAAGCTCGCGACCCGCTTGCCGTTGATCAGCACCAGCACCCGGCTCTGACCGATGTTCCGCAGGTCGACCGAAGTCGCACCACCACCGGACAGGATGCTGGACTGGTTGAAGCCGCCCGTACCGGAGCTGACCTGACGTCGAATCGCTTCGCTGATATCGCTGAAGCCGGATTCGAGCAGCGCCTGACCGGTGATGACGGTGATTGGACTGGTCGACGAGAAGTCGGAACGACGAACCCTCGAACCCGTAACGACAACCTCTTCCACCAGCAGTTCGTCTTCATCGTCACCCTCGGCGGCGAGAACGACCTGCGGCAAACCAAGGCTGACCAGAAGCAACAGCACAGCCGCCAATGGCCAAGCCATTGAAGCCCTATTGATAGTCATTGTGTATC
The DNA here is from genome assembly GCA_038757945.1 of Pseudomonadota bacterium. Taxonomy (GTDB): domain Bacteria; phylum Pseudomonadota; class Gammaproteobacteria; order Pseudomonadales; family Azotimanducaceae; genus CALHVX01. The sequence continues at coordinate 13,353 of JBCDGJ010000113.1, read as the reverse complement.
CCCAACTAGTGTTTCTAAGTCCGGGTCCGAACAGCGCTCTGTCGTTATTAGGTGTCGCGTCTGCTCGAACCGGCCCGTGGACCCCGCACCGGCTCTCCCCGGAGCGGTTCCAACGGATATGTATTAAACGATTAGTCGGGGGTTCCCCTCAACAAAATGGAAAGAAATTGAAGAAAAAAAACCGCCTAAGCGCCTGCTGAATCAAGGCTTCATACAAATCTCAACCTGTCAATGCGGGATTTAACGGATACGCCGTACGCCAACCTGTCGCCCGGTCTCCACCACCTCGAGGTAGTAGCCAAAGCGACCCTTGACGATTTCGACGGTCGGTGACTCCGCGCGGTAGCGGTAGCGCCCCCCGATCCGCTGCCGCCAGATCTGCCCATTGTCGAGGCGGAACAGCGTCTTGCCTTCCCAACCTTCGAAGGAACCCTGAATTCGGGCCCTGAACCGCTCTCCGAGATTCGCGTCGCGCTCCTCGCGACGGATCTGCTCGTCGCCAAAGTCTTCAACGGTCAAGACGGGCGCTGGCGCCGCCGGCGAAACCATGGGCGTCTCTGTCGGTCCTTGCTCGGCTTCGTCCGTGCCGGACGATGCGCTTGGAGCTGGGCTCGGCGCTGGCCTGCCGGCAGCGAGCCAGGCTTCCAGGCGGGCAAGCTCCGCGGCGGTCAGCCGCGACAACCCGAAGGCTTCAAACTGCTCAGCGCCAAGTTCCTCGCGCAGCCCAGGTTCCGCGGCCCGTGCAGGGGGCACAACGAGCAGACACACGCAGAGCAGCAGGCTGCTCTGGAGCACCAGCTGCCGAAGGGTGCGGATCGCGTCAAGCTTCAAGGCGTACCTCCTGTCTCCTGTTAGCAGCCGACGGTGAGCGCCAGCCGCGGTCCTCGAGTCCCGAACCCCGGCTTCCGGAGCGTGGCTCCCAGAGCGTGGCTCCCGGAGCGTGGCTCCCGGAGCGCGGCTTCCGGAGCGCGGCTTCCGGAGCGCAACATCCGGCTGGCAACCCTGCTGCCGCTTGCGCAGTATAAACGCCACCACAAACGGCGAGAGACAACGTTGGATTTCCAGGGCGCCCACATCCTGTCGGTCGACCAGTTCGATCGTGCGAGCATCCGCACCATATTCACCACCGCATACGCCATGCGCCCCTACGCCCGGCGGCAGTCGCTGACCCGGGTGCTCGAGGGCGCCATTCTCTCCAACATGTTTTTTGAGGCCAGTACCCGGACCCGGGTGTCCTTCGGCTCCGCTTTCAACCTGCTGGGCGGGCAGGTGCGGGAAACCACGGAGGTGAAGGCATCAAGCCTGACCAAGGGGGAATCGCTGGAGGATACGGCGCGCGTCCTGTCCGGTTACTCGGACGTGATCGTGATGCGGCATCCGGAGGCCGGCTCCGTTGCCGAGTTTGCGGCAGCGAGCCGGGTACCGGTCATCAACGGCGGCGACGGGCCGAACGAACACCCGAGCCAGGCCCTGCTCGACCTGTACACCATCGAAAAAGAGGTCGCCTCGCACGGCAAGACCATTGACGGCCTGCGCATCGCGCTTATTGGCGATCTCAAGCACGGACGTGCGGTCCATTCGCTATGCAAGCTGCTCGGGCTCTTTGATCGGATTCACTACCGCCTGGTCGCACCGCCGGAGCTGGGTGCGCCGCCGGAAATCGTTGCGGCGCTGCGCGCGCGCGGACACACGGTGCAGGAGGAGACGGACCTCGCCCGCGGCATCGAGCAGGTCGACATTCTCTACGTGACGCGCACGCAGGAAGAGCGCTTTCCAACCCAGGAGGAAGCCAATCGCTACCGGGGATTGTTCCGCCTGAATCAGGCCATCTACACGGCCCACTGCGAGCCGAACACGGTGATCATGCATCCGTTACCGCGGGACTCCCGCAGCCAGGCACAGGAGCTGGATCAGGATCTGGATCAGAATCCCAACCTTGCGATTTTCCGTCAGACCGACAACGGCGTGCTGGTGCGGATGGCGCTGTTTGCGCTCGTGCTGGGCGTCCAGAGCATCGTTGGCGACTTTGAGCGCCCCGTACCCTGGATCTCGACCCGGCGCTGATCACCGGCTCAACGCATTGGCCGGCTGTTCAGCGAGCCGCTTTGCGGGCAGCGTTCTTCTTGCCGCGGGCACTGCCTTTGACGGCGGGCATGCGCGCCTTCCACTCTCTAGGCGTAGAGCGGTAACCGCGAATCTCGGCGAGGTAACGGGTGGCCAGCGCCCAGGCTTTCTCGGCCCCATCGCGCTTGATAGAGAACTCCCGTACGTAAGACACCCCATCGACCTGCACCTGCACCCGAAAGGCCGGTGACGGCCGGCGCACCAGGTTGATGCCGCGCACACCGGTGCTGTGGCGCTTGTCGGTCGACGCGGAACGTACCCGCTTCGCCCGGGCCGCCTGCTGCGCCTCGGCCCAGCTCTCGTCGAGCTCCCGCGCCTCCCGGCGCACCGCACGGGCCTGGGTTTTGTTCAGCCCGATCAGGCTGAAGTACCGTTGCTCGAGACGGCCATTGATGCTGCGCGCAACCCGCAACAGTTGACCTTCATTCAGTTCGTAAACAGCCACTGCAATCGATTCCTAGTCCATCGATTCAAATTAGTCGAAGCGGGAAGCGCCGACCGCTGGTGCGGCCGGCTTGAGTGGGGCTCGAAAGCCCGGTCCGTCAGAGGCCGGACTCGAACTCCGGCAGCGCCTGGAACAGGTCGGCAACCAGCCCGTAGTCGGCCACCTGGAAGATAGGCGCGTCCTCATCCTTGTTGATCGCAACGATCACCTTGGAATCCTTCATGCCAGCCAGGTGCTGGATGGCGCCGGAAATTCCGACGGCGATGTAGAGCTCGGGAGCGACGATCTTGCCGGTTTGTCCGACCTGCATGTCGTTCGGCACGAAGCCGGCGTCCACAGCTGCGCGGGAGGCTCCGATCGCGGCCCCGAGCTTGTCTGCAATGCCTTCCAGCAGCTTGAAGTTCTCACCGTTCTGCATGCCCCTGCCACCGGAGATGATGACGCTGGCTGCGGTGAGCTCCGGTCGCTCGGACTTGGCAATTTCCTCGCTCACAAAGGTGGAAAGGCCCAGCTCATGCACGGCATCAACGGTGTCGACCGCGCCGGCACCGCCGGTTTCCGCAACTGGATCGTAGGCCGTACCGCGAACGGAAATCACCTTAATGGCGTCGTTGGCCTTGACGGTGGCAATCGCGTTACCGGCGTAGATCGGACGCTTGAAGGTATCGGCGCTATCGACGCCAACGATGTCCGAAATCTGCGCCACATCCAGCAGCGCAGCGACGCGCGGCAGAAAGTTCTTGCCGGTCGTGGTGTGCGCAGCAATCACATGGCTGTAATCCTTGCCCAGGTCCGCGACCAGCGCGCCGAGATTTTCGGCCCCCTGATGCTCATAGGCAGCGTTGTCGGCAAGCAGCGCTTTGCTCACACCGTCGACCGCCGCCGCGGCTTCTGCAACCGCCGCACAACCGCTGCCGGCGACGAGCACATGAATGTCGCCGCCGACCGCTTTAGCAGCGGCAACGGCTACCAGGGTCTGAACCTTGAGGGTGGCGTTATCGTGTTCTGCAACTACCAGTACGCTCATGAGATCACCTTCGCTTCATTCTTCAGCTTGTCGAGCAGCTCTTCTACGGTTTCAACGATGATGCCAGCCTGGCGCTCTGCGGGCGGCTCAACGCTCAGCACCTCAACGGACGGGGTGACATCCACGCCCAGCTCATCCGGCGTCATTACGTCCAGCGGCTTCTTCTTCGCCTTCATGATGTTCGGCAGCGACGCATAGCGGGGTTCATTGAGACGAAGGTCGGTGGTGACAACCGCGGGCAGCGTAATGTTGATCGTCTGCAGTCCGCCGTCGATCTCGCGGGTCACCTTGAGCGCGCCGTCTGCTGCTTCGACGATCGAGGCAAAGGTCCCCTGCGACATGCCGCAGAGCGCGGCGAGCATCTGGCCGGTCTGGCTGTTGTCGCCGTCAATGCTCTGCTTGCCGCAGATGATGACCTGCGCTTCTTCTTTGGCCTGAACGGCGGCCAGCGCCTTGGCAATGCCCAACGGCTGAACGTCGGCATCGGTCTCAACCAGGATCGCCCGGTCGGCACCGAGGGCCAGACAGGTGCGAAGCTGTTCCTGGGAGGTCTTGGCGCCGACACTCACGGCGATGACCTCCGTTGCGACGCCGGCTTCCTTCATGCGGACCGCTTCTTCGATCGCGATCTCGCAGAACGGGTTGACGGACATTTTGACGTTCGCAAGGTCGACGCCAGACTTGTCGGGTTTGACGCGGATCTTGACGTTGTAGTCAACGACCCTCTTGACCGGTACCAGTACTTTCATAGTCTTGTGCTACTCATCTGCTTGAAAAATAAGGCGACGGCCGCAGGCTGCCGTCAACGATTCTGTCGGTTGCGGCTGCAGCATCGTTCCGCGTCAGCAGCTGCAGCGGGCATTTGGACCACCTCGACGTGACGCCAGATCTGCGCTCACAGGCCGCGTAACGAGCGGTCCAACGGTGTTCGGAGCGCGCGCATTCTTTACCGTCGCGGGAGACGCCGTCAAGGGAAGCCACGACTGTGTGCTGAAACGGTAACAATCCGCTTACGCTGCGTTGCCGAGCAGGAAGCGGGTGGTGCCGCTGACGACGAATACACGCCCGTCTTCGATCACCGCGTGATCCAGCATCCGATAGTAGGCAGCCCGGGTAATCCGCGCATCCAACCCGCTGCGGACCCGCAGATAGGGTTTCGGCGCATCGCCGCCGCTCATCCAGATCGGATGGTCCCGGTCGGCAAACACAAGGTCGCCGACGTTCGTCGTAAAGATGAAGTCCGAGGCGCCCGCCGTATCTGGGGCGGTATGCCGCACCTCGAAGTCCACCGCCAGAAACGGTACGTCATCGACCTCGATCAGCAGCCGCTCGGCCGGCGTCACCAGCACGTAACCATCCTCGTCGCGCCGCAGGATGCTGGCGAAGAGACGCACGATCTCCTTACGGCGGATCGCCTCACCCTCGTGAAACCAGCGGCCCTGGCCGTCGATGCGGATGTCGATCCGTCCCTCGTGCTCAGGATTCCAGCTCAGCACCGGGGGATGTCGCTGGCCCTCGAGCTCACGGCGCAGCTGTTCAAACAGGTCTTCCGCGCTCATAGCGCCGAAGGCCTCGATGTGGTGGTAACTCTGAGCCTTGCCGCGACCCGATCGGTGATGCCCTGCACGCCGCCCCTGGTATGACCGGAAAAGACTATAGTCTAACCGCTAATGAGTTGCTTCGCATAGCGCTCGAAGAGCGCGGCGATCGGCGCCTCCAGATCCGTCGGGCTGTCGAGCCAGCGCCGCTTGAGGGTCAGCCTTGTATTGTCGACGACCTGCCCGGTGAGCCGATCGACACAGGTGACCTGCAGCTCGAGATCGCCCGTAGGGCCAATTCCGAACTGCCCGGGCAGCAGTGCCACACCGCCGTTCTCGGCGGCGGCGGCCGCGCTGGCCTCGAGCCCGATGACGATCGCGATGCCAGGGCTCTGCTCGGCAAGCGCCGCTGCTGGCGACTGCGCTCGAACCCGCGGGAAGACCCGCCCCAGCCCCGTCAACGCGCCTCGGGCAAGAGGCTCCGGGTCGCCCTGCTGTGCTACCAGGCGCAGGTCCGTCGATGGGGTCAGCCGCAGCCGCATAGCGCGCTGGCCACCATAGCCGTCGACGAGCCGCAGCGCAGACAACCACGGCCGTGCCGGATCAGGCACGCTCGTGCACGCGCTGCCGAGCAGCAGGAGGGCCGCGCAGAGCGGTCGCGTAAGCAGAGGGCGCGCTCGGCTCCAGCGGCAGTGCGCGACAGGCAGCCGGAGCCTACCGGCGCGTCGATCGAGGTTCTGAGTTCGTTCCGACATCGGCGGCCCCTGCTGTCTGCACCGCCTTCAGTGTAGTGAGGAATTCAGCCGCCGATGAACTTCATCACCGTGACTTCGCCAGAAAAGCCCAGCGACTGCTTGTCGGCGAGCGCCGAGCCAAGCACGGGCTGCAGGGCGTCGATGGCATCCGCCTGCGGCAGGGCAAGCAGCTCGGAAATGTCCTGCGAACGCGAGTTCGAGAGACAGCCGTAAAGGTGACCGTTCGACGCCAGCCGCAGCCGGGAGCAGGAGGCGCAGAATGGGGCGCTTTCATTGGCGATGACGCCGAAGACGCCATCGCCGTCCGTAATCCGGAACCGAACCGAGGTGCTGTCGTAGGCCGCGTCGGTACGTTCGAACTCGTAATGTTCGCTGATCATTCCGAGCAGCTCCGGCATCGCCACCAGATCAAGCGCGTACTGGTTGCCCTGCCTCAGATGGCCCATATTCATCAGTTCGATGTAGCGCAACTCGATCCCGCGTTCCAGGCAGTAGCGCAGCATCGGTACCACCTGATCGATGTTGCTGCGGCGCATCGGAACCATGTTGATCTTGATCCGGAGTCCGGCTTCGCGCATGCGTTCGATGCCGGCGAGCACGGTTTCCAGATCACCGCCCCGGGCAATCGCCCGGAACCGTTCCGGGTCGAGGGTATCGAGGCTTACGTTGAGCCGCTTCAAGCCGGAGCCAATGATCAGATCCGCATAGCGCAGCAGCAGCTGTCCGTTCGTCGTCATCGCGACGTCCTCCAGCGGCAGCGCCATCACGCCGTTGAGGAACGTGTCGAGTTTCGGCGACAGCAGCGGCTCGCCTCCGGTGATACGGAGCTTTTCGATGCCGGCGCCGGCGATCAGCAGTTCGACCGCCTCAAGCAGCTGCGGCGCGGACAGTTCGTGCCTGGCCGGCAACAGTTTTTTGCCGTCCGGGACACAGTAGGTGCAGGCGTAATTGCAGGCCGCAGTAAGGCTCACGCGCAGGTTGCGGAACCTGCGGCCGTAGATATCGGTAACCATGGGGGAAGTATGCGGTGCTGCCACCGCTGGCGGCAACGACCGAGCGACCTGGCGGGCCCTGCGGAGGGCGGGACCGCCGGAGACCTCAAATTGTGCGCTGGTCCACAGGCGAAATTTTTTTTCTCTGCTTAACTAAAGATGTTCGACGGACTTCCTCCCCCCAAGGACCGTCGAACCCGGGACCGCAGCTGCGGTCTTATTGTGTGACTCCTACCTATTGGTATTGGCCCGGCTCTCTTTCCCCCCCTGGAGACCGGGCTTTTTTTGCCTGACAGCAGCGGACCGGCGCACGCGTACCCGCTTCAGGCGCCCCGTCGTCATTCCGGCCACCGTTCAGCCCGACAGGCCTGCCGCAGCCAGACCATCGGCGAGTTTATCAACAAACCTCGACTGCCAGAAAACTGAATTAGATCCTTTTATCAATAGGTTGTATGGTTCATCTAGATTGATTCTAGTATTTTTCAGTAAACTCTGCGCCGTCCGCTCGTCCACTCTGGGCCAACGTCCCAGCAAATTTCCCGGCGCCGCTTCGGGCCAGGCGTCACCAACCAGCCAATACCCGTCCAGCCCGGCAGCCTGTGCGCAGACGGTGCGGTGGGCATCGGCGGAGAGGTCGCCGAGCTCCTTCATTTCCCCGAGCAGCGCATAGCATGGCCCCGATCTCGGAGGGTCCGTCAGCAACTGTTCGAGCGCCGCGGCCATGCTCGCTGGATTGGCGTTGTAACAGTCATCGATCAGCGTCGCAGATCCAATCTGCCGGATCGCCCCCCGCCCGGCCGGCACGAGGTGCTGCGGCAGGGACAGCCCCTGATCCACGGGCATCGCCAACGCCTGCAGCACGGCCAGTGCGGCGCCCAAGGTCTGGGCCCGGTGCCACCCACCGCCTGGGACCGCCGCTGCGCACTCCACCGCACCGACCCGGTAGCGGGCCGTCAGACCATCGAGCGCAAGCAGCCGAACGTCTGCGCTGCCGGAGCGGCCAAAGCGAAGGATGCGCTCAGGGAGCGCGGCTATGCCGGTCAGATCAACCTCATCGTGCACGACGAGGATCCCCTGTGGTGACAGCCCTTCGACGATGCTGAGCTTTTCTTTGCGGATGCCATCGGGGTCCGCAAAGTTTTCGATATGCGCCGTTCCAACGTTGACCACCACGGCAACATTGGGCCGCGCGAGCTGTGCCAAGGGTGCGATTTCCCCCGGATGATTCATGCCGATCTCGATGACGACCGGACGTGCTGTGCGCGGCGTGAGCCCAAGGCTCAACGGAACGCCGAGGTGGTTGTTCAGGCTGCCCGCAGTGGCGTGCGCGTCAAGCGCTGCTGCCAGGAATGCTTTTGCGGTGGTCTTGCCGCTGCTGCCGGTTACGGCAACAACCGGCCCTTCGAGCTGGCGCCGCCGGGCTGCACCGAGCTGCCACAGCCCGTCGAGCGTATCGGCGACCTTCAGCAGGGCTCGCCCCGTGCCCGCAGCGATCGGCGCTTTGTCCCGGCTGACCAGCGCGCCAGCGGCTCCCGCGGCGAACGCCTGCTCGATGAAGTCGTGCCCGTCACGCTCGGACCGGTGGGTGACCGTAAACCGGCTGCCGGGATCGCCTGCGAGCGCAACAAACAGCTCGCCCTGCTTGAGCTGCCGGCTGTCTATCGCCACTCCCGCTACATCGGGACCGTCAACCACCGGTAGATCGAGCGCCTCGCAGAGCTCCGGCCAGCGCCAGAGCGGTTCATCTTGAGCGGTTTGGATCATGGGCGCTGCATCCGTTCGGGTGGAGCCGTACCAACGGTACCTTGCTCCCGGGTTGCGTATCATGCGCCACGCGTTTGGCAACGAGAACACCAGTGACCGCAGAATCCAGCTCGGCACCGCCGTCAAAATCGCTGTTCCGCTTCATCTGCCGACAGATCACGCTGATCCGGCGTTTTGTCGTCAATCTCCTGTTCGTACTGCTGATGGGCTTTCTGGTGCTGGTGCTGATAGGCAGCTGCCAGGGGCAACGGCCCCCAAGCGCCAGCGCCCTGCTGCTGAATCCAACCGGCGTTCTGGTCGAAAGCAGCAGCCTGACTCCGGGGCTCATGCGCCTGCTCGACGCCGAGTTTGCGCTGCGGGAAACCGCCATGCCGGACCTGCTGCGGGCGATTACGGCGGGCACCCGCGATCCGGCAATCCGTGAGATCGTGATTGACCTCAGCCGCCTCCAGAGCATCAGCCAGGGCCAGGCCGAGCGTATCGGCACTGCGCTTGAGGCGTTTCGCAACGCCGGCAAACAGACTTCGGTATACGCCTACAGCTTTCAGCAGAACGGCTATCTGCTCGCCAGCTATGCCGACGCCGTGTACCTGCATCCCATGGGCCAGGCAATGTTCCCGGGTGTCGGCCTCTACACCGTGTTTCTGCGGGATTTCCTCGAGCGGCTGAAGGTAGACATCAACATCTTTCGCGTCGGCGAACTGAAGTCATTTACCGAAACGTTCACCGAAGGAGCTATGTCGGACGCGGTCCGCGCCGAGTACCAGGGTCTGGCGGACACGCTATGGAACCGATGGCAGACCCAGGTTGCCGCCAATCGTAGCCTGCCGCCGGAGCGCCTGCGGAGCTACACGAACGCCTTTGCCGAAACGCTGCGTGGCACCGGCGGCGATCTCGCGCGCGCCGCGCTCGAAACCGAGCTTGTCGACGAGCTGATCAGCGAAGACGAGTTCAACGCCCGGATGCGTCGCGTACACGGCGGGAACGGTCCGAACCGCACCGGCGACAGCGGATTCAGCAGCGTCGACTTCCGAACCTACCTGAGTCACCAGGCGCAGCCGTCCGTCAGCGGACGCTACATCGGCGTCCTGACGCTCGAAGGGACGATCTCGATGAGCGCACCTCAGGGCGGTGCGATCGGGGCTGAGCAATCCGTACGGCTGCTGCGCAAGCTGCGCCAGGATCCGGAGTTGGCCGGGCTGGTACTGCGTATTAGCTCTCCCGGAGGGAGCAGCTTCGCCTCGGAGCTGATCCGTCAGGAGCTGGAGCTGCTGCAGCTGTCGGGTACGCCGGTGATCACCTCTATGGGCGATATCACGGCGTCCGGCGGCTACTGGATCGCAGCAACCAGCGACCGGATTTTTGCAGAGGCGACCACCCAGACCGGTTCCATCGGCGTGTTTTCCGTTCTGCCCACGTTCAACCGATCCCTTGACGAGCTCGGGGTCGCCACCGACGGGGTCGGCACCACACCTCTGAGCGGCGGACTGTCACCCGTGCTCGGGCTCAACGATGCCATGCGGTCGGTGTTGACCCAGTCCGTTCAACACACCTATCGATCCTTTACCACGCTGATCGCCAGGGGACGTGAGCTACCGCTCGACCAGGTGGAGGCGCTTGCAGACGGTCGCGTGGTACTGGGTGAACGAGCTCTGGAGCTGGGCCTCGTCGATACCGTGGGTAGCCTGCCCGACGCAATCGCCGCACTAGCAGAAGAAACCGGGCTTGATCCTGCCCAGGCCCGGTTTCTCTCTCCGGGCGCGGATCTCTCGAAGTTCGAGCAGCTGCGCACGCTATTCACGCGCAGCGTCTTTGGCGCAGAGGTTGCCCGAATGGTCCTGCCTGGCGCTGTCGAACCGCTGCTGGATGCGGCAACACGATTGCCGCGCTTTGACGATCCGTCCTATCAGTACGCCCTGTGCGAGTTCTGCAGCCCCGGGGTGCTGGATATGTCCGCGCCGGGCCTGACCCTGCCAAGCCTCCCTACACCGGGTCGTTGACCCGGCCCGCGCAGCTCAGAAGAGCCGGAACCGGGGACGGGTGCCGCTGCGGCGGGCGCGGCTGCGCGCACTCTGCCGCCGTCGCCGCATGCGCTGATGGAGCTCGCGGCGTTTGATGGCCAGGTATTCCTCGCGGGACAGGTTCTGATTGCGGTTGCGGGCTTTCTCGCCATCGCGATAGCCACAGAAATCAGTAAACGCCTCGATCTCGTGCTTGAGCTCGCTGACCACCAGCTCAATCATGATTGCGTCGTCGATGTAGCCGAGCACCGGCACGTTGTCCGGTATCAGATCCTGCGGATCCGAGAAGTAAGCCAGCGCGGACAGCACGTTCTTCCGCTCCTTCGTTTCGAGCGCCCACTCCTCATCTTCGAGCATATCGACGAGGTTACGCACCGATTCGACGCGCTGGCGAACAAACGCCGGCACCGCACTCTGGCTGACCTCATCCACCATCTCCCGCGCCTTCGAGATGATGCCGGATTCGTCCCCGGTATCGGCCGCTTCCTGGGCCTTTTTCATGATGCCGCGGAAGTACTTGAGATCTTTGTCTTCCAGATCAAAGGTGATTCGAATTGCCATGGGTCCCCGCCCGTCGCTGCGTTTCGTTCGTGACTATACCCAATAATGCTCCGCAGAAAACCTGTCTGCGGGCAGGAACGTCAGCGGCGGCGAGCCGCCGCCTGATGATGCCGTTCCCAGTAGTCGCTGATCAGCGACTTGATCTCCCGTCGCATCATCAGCAGGCCAAACAGGTTGGGCAACGTCATGAGTGCGATGGTGATGGAGGAAATCAGCCAGATCAGCGAGGTATCGACAATGGTTGCGGTGAAGAACCCAACGACGTAGCTCAGGCGATAGGGCAGAACCCAGCTGGATCCCAGCAGGTAGGTCACCGCTCGGTCACCGTAGTAGGACCAGGCCAGCGCGGTCGAGAAGGCAAAGAACATCAGCCCGATCGAGACCAGGTATTCGCCCCACACCCCCAGGTACCCGCGTTGAAACGCAGCGATGGTCAGGGGCACGGAATGCAGCAGCGACCGGCCGGTCAGCGTCACCTCGGGCGCGGCATCGGTCAGCGAGCCATCGACAAACGGCAGCGTCCCGGTGTAGGCCCTGCCGTCCAGTGTGATCCGGACCTCTTCTGCCACGGACCGGTTGTGCAGCACCGTTACCGGGGCGCGGACTGCACCCTCTACGACCTCCAGGTCACCGGTGAAGCTCTCCGCCCCGTCGGCGCCGCCGGACAGGTTCGCGTACAGCGCGGCCACATCTTCCGGCGCTTCGTCACCATAGGTTCCAGCGACGACCTTGAGGTCGGAGTAGGCAAAGGTGGTCGAGTATTTCTCTGTCCATACGCCCGAGCAGAGGATGACCATACCAGTCAGCGTGCAGATCACGAGTGTGTCGATAAACGGCTCCAGGATCGCGACCATGCCTTCCGATACCGGCTCTTTAGTGCGCGCCGAGGCGTGAGCAATGGGCGCTGAGCCCTGCCCGGCCTCATTGGAGTACAAGCCCCGGTTGACGCCGCGATTGAACGCGTAGGCGAAGCTGGCCCCGAGGAAGCCGCCCGCGGCGGCGGAGCCCGTGAACGCGTCGCGGAAGACGGCCACAAAACTCGGCACCAGCTGATCGATGTTCGCTGCGATCACTGCAAACGCGCCCACCGCGTACAGTAACCCCATGAGCGGGACGACAGCCGCCGCGACCCGGGCAATCCGCTTGATCCCGCCAAGTATCACGAGCGCCATCAGAATCGCGAAGACAGCACCGCTAAGCCAGTTGGCAATCCCAAAGCTCGTGTTCAGTGCCACGGCCATATTGTTGCTCTGTGGCAGCGAACCGGTTCCGAAGCTCGAGATGACGGTGGCGATGGCAAAGAACACCGCCAGCCACTTCATGCCCAGCCCGTGCTCCATGTAGTGCATGGGACCACCGACGATGTACCCCTCGCTGTCGACGCGGCGGTAGCGATGCGAAATCGTGACTTCGGCAAACTTGGTGGTCATGCCGATCAGCGCGGTCATCCACATCCAGAACAGCGCCGCCGGACCGCCGAGAAATATAGCAAAGGCCACGCCGCCGATGTTGCCAGTTCCAACCGTGCCGGACAGCGCTGTCGATAGCGCCTGGAAGTGGGTTGTGTCGCCGGTCGCACCCTCGGAATCGAGACGCCCTTCACGGCCGAACAAAATCCGCCAGCCCTGGGCAAAGTAGCGGATCTGAGGAAGGCCGAGATAGAGGGTGAAGAACAGGCCCACCCCCAGCAGCGCCAGGGGAAAGTACTGCGCGCTACCGAGCCAGGAGTCGAGCAGGTTCAGGAAGTCTTCTAGAGCGTTCATCGGCCAGCTCCGCCAAAGAGCACGGTCCGCATGACCCCATGCAGTTCGTTCTGGTCCATGACCCCACGCACCGCCTCAGCGTTGCGCCCCACGGCAAAGGCGGCGACGTCTTCACCGGCATGGGTCTCAGAACCCATGGGCACCAGCGAGGGCTGCAGGAAATCGGGAGCCGTGGTGTCGACGTCGGACAGATCCTCGCGCTCTCCGGGTTTGGCGCCCCCAGGACCGTTGGCATAGCTGAGCGTCGTGTAGGGTTAAATGGCGGCACCGCGGCTCCCGATTTCGTGCAGCCCTCGCAGGTGCCCATGGGTTCTGTGACCCATGCCGGGGGAGGCGTCGCCGCCTTTGGCGGGGGGGGCAACG
>JBCDGJ010000112.1:0-17513 GCA_038757945.1 Pseudomonadota bacterium | reverse complement strand
GAAACAACCAGGAAGCACGACATGAAATGCAAGGATCTCTCTCTCGACAGCATGCAGGAAATTCGCGGCGGCCGGCTGGTCGGCGGTAACAGCATTGCCCAATCCAGCGCCAACGGCGGCGCCTTCGGCTCTACGTTCGTCAGCGGCGCCGGTTTCAACATGAGCCCGGTCACGATCGACAGCCAGGTCTCACAGCTGAACAGCACGTCTCAGGCTGCCGCCATCGCGGATCTTAGCGAGCACTCCCTGAGCATCGGCGTAGAAGCCTCACAGCTTCAGTTCGGCGGCTGGTTCGGCGGCTTGAACTGAGCCCGACGAACCGACGAATTCTGATCCCTCAACAGCAGCAGTAGACACAACCCGGAGCAACACAGCATGAACATCAAAGACCTCACCACCGAAGCAGCACTGGACATCCGCGGCGGAGCAAACGCCATCTCGCAGAGCAGCGTGAACTACGGCGCCACCGGTGTCGTCAGCGTTGGCGGCGGTGCCTTCAACGGCAGCCCGGTCACCATCAGCAGCCAGGTCGTACAGGCCAACCTGACGGAGCAGGCAGCGCAGATCACTGACGTGTACCAGCGCGACACCCGCATCGGCATCGCCGGCTCACAGCTCTTCGCCGGACTGCCGTTCCGGTTCTGAGCGCAGCGTACAAACCACTACCCAATTCAAGGAGCATGACAATGGAACTGAAAGACCTCACCAGCGCAGCCACGATGGACATCCGCGGCGGTAGCAATGCGATCGGGCAGAGCAGCTACAACGGTCCCGCAACCGGCCTGGTTGGCGTCCACGGATCGAAGTTCAACCTGAGCCCCGTCTCGATCACGAGCGACGTGCTGCAGCAGAACGGCACCGTGCAGATGGCAGCCATCGACGATCAGTACAAGCGCGATCTGAGCCTGACCTTCGATCAGTCGCAACTGCACTTCGGCGGCTTCCGACTGTTCTAAGCGGTCGCACAACCACCAGCACAACGGGAGGTTCGCCTCCCGTTTTTTATGCCCAGGTTTTTCTTCCCGCTCTCAGCCGCGACCGCTGCCTGGGGAAACTGCCCCGAGCAACGCGAGCTTTCGTTCGCGCACGGTCGGTGCGAGCACCTGCAGATTTCGCAACGCGCTGCGCTGGACCTGGAGTTCCCGCTCGAGGCTGTCGCGCAGCCCGTTCCAGCTCGACGAAGGCTCGCGCGACAGCTGCCGGTAGATCGACACACCACGTTCGAAAGCGGTCAGGCTTTCCTTTAACAATCCAGCCAACACCTTGAAGTCCTGGTTTACCTCTGCAGCCAGCCGGTGTTCCGTCTGTATACGGCCCAGGGCGTTGTAGCGCCGCCAACCGCGCTCCGCTGTTTCGAGGCTGGCGGTCGCTTCCCCGAGCGCCTCGGTGGAGTAGCGCTTGAAGGCCGGCTGCAGCTGCCTGACCAGCGCCTGATCCTGAACCGCATCGAGCCGCGCGTAGAAGTCGAACAGCGCACGTGGGTAACCCCGCTGCCCCATCTGCCGGTCCAGGGCCTCGGCCCCCGCGATCAGCTCTTCCTGATGCGCCAGGCGGCGTTCGGCAACCGCCGCCCAGGATGTTCTTTGCAGGCGCCGCAGTCGCGACCTGGACAGGTCCGCATCGCCGGCTTGCCAGGCGTCTGCCGCGGCCGCAAAGGCGTCGACGAAGGCTGCGTCAGGCAGCCGGTCACGCAGCAGCCGCTGTGCGTGGTCCTGAAACACCCGGGTCTGGAACAGCACTCCCGTCACGAGCTCGCGCGCCGCCAGCCAGCGTTCGGCCTGCATGGTCTGCTCAAGCTCGCGGTAACTTTCCAGGTCGGCACGCAGCGTGCGCTGCGCGAGGGGCAGGCGCAGTTCGTCCAGCACGGCTTCAAGCAGCGCCTCGACCCGTCGCGAGTCACCCCCCGCGAGACTGATGGCCAGGCGCCCGGCCAGCGTCCGCAGCGGTTCGGTATCGAGCTCGAGCGCCCGCAGCCGACGAACATCCGCAGCAACCGCATCGGCAACACCGTCCAGCGCCCGGTCGCTGTCGTCGAGATCCCTCAGCACCCGCGTTCGCTGGCGCGGTTCCCGGGTCCAGAATTCGAGCAGCTGCTCAACCCGCTGCGCTTCCTCGAAAGGGTCGAGAGCTACCGTCTCCGACAGGTCCTTTGCAGCCAGAAAGGCGCGAACGTCCGTTGCCCAGCTCAGCAGCTCGAGCAGCTCATCATCGCCAGGGTTGGCAGCACCGGCCAGCTGCGCCTTGTCCAGCTGCGCGCCGGCCTGCTCAAAGTCGCGCGCCTCGAACCCACGATACCAGTCCGGCAGCAGAGCCTGCTGCAGGGCCTTCCGTGCGGTGCGTTGCAGCTGCTCATCATCCGGGCGTTCTTCCAGCAGTCGGGTTGCCAGCGCGAGCGTCGCCTGCGGGTCGTCGCCTTCGCTCAGGGTCGCAAGACGCCGGGCATCTGCACCGAGCCAGTAGGACACGCCGGCAACGCCGAGGCCGAGCACCACTACCGCGGCGCCCCCCTGTACCCAACGGCGAGCGGTTTGACCATCGCCGACCAGCGCTTCCAGCACCGCCCGGGGCACCGTTCCGACGGGCGGTGTCACGGCGGGTGGCGGATCCGAGTCCTGCGCCGCTTTCGGACTCGCCGAGTTGAAGTACACGTCGATAAATGAGGTTGCTGAATCGACCATGATCGTTCGGCCGGACTCGAGCACGGCAGAGATTTCGGCGGAGACCGGCTCGCCGTCCATCATCACCGTCTCGAGCTCCGTCGCTTCATCGGGATGTGCGATGTCCGCGCTACCGGCCACCTCGACGAGGAAGGCTCGGAAGCTGATCGCTACGTCGCCAAAGCTCAACCGGTCACCATCGTTGACCCGAGTAACATGCTCTTCGATACCTTGACCGTTGATGGCAGTGCCGTTGGTGCTGCCCAGATCCTCGAGGTAGAACTGCTCACCGAGACGGATGATCTGTGCGTGCTTGCGGGAAAGAAACGCCAGCCGTTCCGGGTCGTCAAGCACCAGCTGCTGAAACAGCTCGCTGTGCTTGCTGACCAGGAACGGAAACTCGGAAACCACGGCCGACTCGAGCGCGCTGTCCGGAACGTCCGGTTTCAGCACCAGCCGCAGCGGCCGCACCGCTCGCTCGGCCGGCGGTTCCTGGATGTCCACCCTGAAGGACAGATCACCGAAACTCAGCAGATCTGCACTATTCAGAGCCTGCGGCTCAGCCCCGAGACGGACGCCATTGACCAATGTGCCGTTGAGGCTGCCGAGATCGACCAAATAGAGTTGCGCATCCTCCACGAACAACCGCGCGTGGCGCTTCGACAGCTTGGCGAGCACGGACCGGGGATACCGGTCGAACAGCGCCTGCCGCCGGCCGATGGCTAGAAGCTGCTCAGACATTACGATCGCGCCAAACGCTGAGTCGGCCGGAGGATGAAGAAGAATGCGCATCAGATGGTGCAGCCCGTGGGAGCGGCCATAGTACCGGGATTTTGCATCACGGGCCCAATTGGCAGCCCGGGTCAGCGCGCAGCGACGAAGTCCGGATCCCAGCCCCCACCAATGGCTTTGAACAGGGCGACCGTGTCCGTCGCCAGCTGCCATTGATTGCTGAGCACAGCCTGCTCGGCACCGAGCAGCGTGCGTTCCCGCTCCAGCACTTCGAGCCGGGAGATCAGGCCGAGCTCGAGCTGCGTCAGCGTATGGTCCTGCACCGTGCGCAGCTGCCCGAGCCGAGCGTCTAACCGCTGCTGCTGAGCTCTACGGCTGTCCAGATTGACGAGCAGCGTTTCCACCTCTTCAAAGGCCGCAAACACGGCAGCCCGGTACTCGGCTTCCGCCACGCCGACCTGCGCTTGGCTGACCTTGATCTGCGCTCTGACGTTCGGGTTGAACACCGGGAACTGAACTACGCCCGACAGACCGCTGGTCCAGGTGCTCAGCAGATCGCCAAGGCCATGGGAGGCAGATCCGCCAAGGCCGGTCAGGCCAATGGTGGGCAGCTGCGCCAGGCGCGCCTGTCCTTCGAGCTGCACCGCCTGCAGCAGCCGGTTCTCTGCCGCCAGCAGATCAGGCCGGCGGGCCAGCAGCTCCGACGGCAACCCAACCGGCACGGTGAGCGGCTTGAGCTCATCCAGGTCATCGGTCGCAGGGACGGAAAACTCCCCCGCCGGTCGGCCGAGCAGGGTGGCCAGCGCATTGACCGTCACCGCGCGCACGCGCTCGAGCTCCAGGCGACCCGCCTCCAGCTGTTCGACTTCGCTCCGCTGCTGCAGCACGCGAGTTTCCGGCACCATGCCCTCATCCTGCATCCGCAGGTACAGCGACAGGATCTCGCGGCCCCGCGCCAGCGCCGCCTGCTGCTGCTCGAGCTGCTGGTCCGTCTGCCGGATCTGGAAGTAGGCACCGGCAACACTGGCCGCGGTCACCAGGTAACCCGCGCGCCAGTCGGCTTCCGTCGCCGCAAAGGCAGCCTGTTGCGCCCGCACCCCGCGCCGCGCCTTGCCCCAGACATCCAGCTCCCAGAGCAGGTCCCCACCGGTTCCGTACTTGTTGGTCGTGCCGAGATCGGTGCCGCCGGAGATACTCGTGGTGTCCGTCCGCGCGCCCATGTTGAGGATCGGCAGCAACCGCGCGCGGGCCTGGCTGATCTGGGCCCCCGCTGCTTCGCTGCGCGCTGCGAGCACCTCGAGATTCGGATTGTCGGCCAGCGCCAGCTCCATCAGTACGTCGAGCTGCTGATCGCCAAAGCCCTGCCACCACTTCAGATCGACCTGTCGCGTCTCGACCAGAGACCGGGACCAATCGGCTTTCGAGGCGACCACCGGCCGCTCGAATTCCGGGACCTGCACCAGGCTGCCGCAGCCGCTGATCGCCAGCAGCGCAACACACAGCGAGGTCCGAACCCGCCACCGGGCGGCTGCGGTTAGCGATACAAGATCTGTCACGGTGTTGGGTCTCCTCGACCGGGCGGGTCGTCGTTCCGCTCCGTCGGATCCTCGTCCCGCGGGGCGTGGCCGCCGCCGACACGATTGAGGACCGTCCGGGTATCCGGGGCCACAGCCGCTCGCGCCACGACGACGGTGATGTTGTCGCGCGCGGGCGATTCGAGCGCGGTTTCCTGCAGCGCGCGGGCCGCGCTGGCAACCATGGTCTCCTCGAGCGCTGTGGCGAGATCCGCTGGCCCGACGTAGCGGCTCAGCCCGTCGCTGCACAGCAGAAAGGTATCGCCAGGCTCGACGATCAACCGCTTCGATTCCAGCTCGAGGCCTTCCCGCACGCCCACCGCACGCGTGATGACGTTGGCATCAGGGTGGGATTCCGCATCCGCTTCGGCAAGCTCGCCGCGCTTGACGAGCTCAGCGACGCGACTGTGATCGGTGGTCAGCTGCTCGAGCTTCGCCTGCTGACCGCGCCCGCGCAGGCGGTACGCGCGGCTGTCACCGGCCCACAGCAGGGCCGCATCCTCCCCATGGCACAGCAGCGCAACGACCGTAGCGCCGGACAGCTTGTTGCCCTCCCCCTGGCCGGCCAGGTACAGGTCCAGGTTGGCTGCCTTGAGATTGACGAGGCATGCGTCGATCAGCTGCTCGAGCGAGGTGGACGGGGGTACCCGGGCAAGCGCCTCGACGACCTTGCGGCTGGCGACATCTCCCGCGTGATGACCGCCCATGCCATCGGCCACCGCCCACAGCCCGTCGCCCGGCCGATCCAGGTACTCGTCCTCGTTCAGACGTCGAACCTTGCCGGGGTGGGTAAGCGCGGCAGAGCGCCAGTCCAGCGCCGCATCTGCTGTAGCCATGGCTAGTTCCTCCGGACGCCCATGATAAGGTAACTCAGCAGGCACAACGGCCGCGCTGTGTCACAGGTACCGGTGGGGCCGTTTGCCCTCAGGTAGGCTGCCAGTCTGAACACGGCCAGCAGCACGCCGCTGCAGATGCGGCGTTCATTGCCGCTGCGGGAAAAACCGCTACAGGAGCAGCCGGCACAGGAAAACCCGGCACAGACAGATCCGACCCGGAGAAGCACCATGGCATTTATCTCGATCAACGATCTAACGGAAGACCAGGCGCTGGACGCCGCCGCAATGCAGGCGGTCTTCGGTGGGCGCCAGCAATCGCTCGCAATGGCCGGTGAGCTCTCGTATCGGCTCGCAGCAACCAGCCGGTTCGAAGAATCAGAGCTGGTCCCGGGACTGGTCAAAACCCAGGACCTGCGGTTGATTCCAGAGGACAGCTAGCTCCGACGGCAACCACCATTACTGTGACGTTGTCGCGCGCACCACGCTCCAGCGCCAGCGCCATCAGCTCCGCGGCGGCCTCTTCGGGGCCACAATCGTTGAGCACCGTCGCCAGTTCGATATCAGCCACTGCGTTGATTAGCCCGTCGCTGCACAGCAGCAACCGGTCCTCCTCTTCGAGATGTCCGCAAACCTGATCCACTGCAACCTCGGGTCGAACGCCGACGGCCCGGGTAATCCGGCTTGCCGACGCATGCCGCCGTGCAGCGTCTTCAGTCAGCTTACCCGCCTGCACCAGCTCCTGAGCCAGGTTGTGATCACAAGTGAGCCGACGGAGCCGACAGCGCCGGAACAGGTACACCCGACTGTCGCCGGCCCAGAGTGCAGTGTAGGCATACCCCGAAACAACCAGTGCCGCAACGGTGCTGCCCATAATCGAGTTGGCCCCCTGGGTGCGGGATTCGCTGAAGATCTGATCGTTCGCCGCCCGGATCGAAACTTGCGCTGCCTGCACCCGGTCTTTCAGCGATCCTGCGAAAGTCGTTCGAGCGAAGGAGTCCACAACGCGGCGGCTTGCCAGTGCACCGCGGTCGTGCCCGCCCATACCGTCGGCCACTACCCACACACCCTGCCGCGGACGCAGAAGCAGCGCATCCTGGTTCTCGCGCCGATGCGCGCCAGGGTCAGTCAGGCCACTACTGTTCAGGAGAAAGGACAAAACTGAGCCCCGGTCGATGAAGAAACGCCGGCATCTCGCTGGATACCGGCGTTCAGCTGGCTGAGGCGGCCGGCGATCCGCGCGGATCGCTGGCCCACCGGCAGCAGTGCTCAGCGCAGTCGGCGACCGAAGGGGAAACCTACGGAGAGCTGTGAGGCCATGATGTCGATGCTCGTGGTCGACACGTCGTAGTCCTCGATCAGCGCCTGTTGGGTTGTCACGTTGGCCTGGCCGACAGCGCTCTGAATGTTGACCGGCGACAGGTTGAAGCCGAAGCCGCCGACGGCAACGGAGCCGCTGACCGGGCCGTTTACGCTGCTCTGTACGATGGTGTTGCTGCCGCCACGTACCGTTTCGAGGTCTGCTGCTACTGCGATGTCCTTGAGTTCCATGTTCGTCTCCTTGATAGCTGTTTGGGTCTCGCCGGGGCCTGGGGAACCAACTGTGTCCATTCCTCGGTTGCGTAGGTATCTGCAGGAGCCGTGCCAGCTTTGGCGAATCTCTATATCTATTTGATTTTATTGTAGTTATTGGGAGAGGCCGGGTGGCGAAGGAGAAAATCCGGGAAATCTCCACCGCTTTTGTTTGCTCACAACAAACAACCGGGCAAGAATGTACGAGGGGATACAACAGGGGCGATGGGATGCCGCGCAGCGGAGACACAGCCGGGCCGATTTCGCTCGCGCACGCGCTGGAAGATCACAGCGCCGCTGGCGTGGAAATTCTGTTTTCCGAACCCGCACCGATGCTGCGCTGGTCGCTGGGCCTGCTGACGGCACTGATACTGTCGCTCATCGGCTGGGCGTTCGTCGGCAAAGCCGACGTGATCGTGTCCGCGCCGGGCGTGCTCAGCCCGGAAGACGATGTACGTCGGGTGTACTCGCCGGCACAGGGCGAGCTGGAAGGCCTCCTCGTCAACGAGGGGGAGATCGTCCGCGCTGGCGACTCGTTGGCCCGCATCCGTTCGCGCGACGCCATAGCCCTGGCGGCAGAAGCAGAGCAGGCCTCGCTGGCGTTGGCTAACGTCGAGCTCGAAGCCGCTCAGTTTCCGGCGACGCTCGCCCTGCTGCAGCAGGAAGCGGAGCTGATCGAAAGCGAGCTGACCAGCAAGCAGGAACAGCTGGATCGGCGGCTGGTCTCGGGCTCTAGCGAGCTGCGCCGGGAACAGCTGGCCCGGTTGAAACAGGCCCGCGGGGAGCTGGCGCAGGCACGCAACGAGCGCGATCGGGCTAATCGCCAGTACCGCAGCTACCAGGCATTGAGCGGCACGGCCGTCTCGGAGATCGACGCAGAGGATGCACGGATCGCTTTCGAGCAGGCCTCTTCGCGCTTCGCCCAGGCGGATGCGAATCTGCGCGCGCTGGAATCGCAGTTCATTCGCGAAGCGGCTGCAAACCGCAACGAGCTCGCAGCACTGCAGGTAGAGATCGAGCAGCTGCGCATTACGCTGGGCCGCAAGCAGATGGAGGTCGAGCTCGCGCCGCGCACGATGGACGTCAAACTCGCAGCGGCTCGTGCCAGAGCAGAAGCTTCCCAGCAGATCCGCTTCGAGGAAGGCATCGGCGACGATGTGCTGGTCATCCTGGCGCCAACGGACGGAATCGTGACGCAGATCAGCGCCACCCAGCTCGGCGACGGCGTCGGCCCGCGGACACCGCTGATCAACCTTGCGCCGCTCCAGTCACGCAAGGTGCTCAAGGTACTGATCGCGGAACGCGATCGGGGTTTTCTACGCGAAGGCGCCGACGTCAAGATGAAGTTCAACGCCTTTCCCTACCAGCAGCACGGCTTTATCGAGGGCACCCTCGAGTTCGTCTCGCCGACCACGCAGACCGACGGCGAGACGCCGGTACCCGCCTACCGCGGAACCGTCAGTCTGGCACGGGAGCACTTCACCGTGCAGGACCGGCAGCAGGAGATCCGCTACGGCATGTCTGCTACCGCTGAGATCGTCGTCCGCCAGCGCCGCATCATCGACATGCTGCTGGATCCGATCCGCGGCCTCTGAACACCAATCGCGTAACTGAGAAACCAACCATGACCGAACTGGTACGAGTGAACGACGAAGTCATCGACACCGATTCGCTGCTGAAGCACCTGAAGCTGACCGGCCAGTACGATTCGCTGATCGAGGAAATTGTACGGGAACGATTGACCGTGCAGGCCTCGGCGCAGAACGGCGTCGTGATCGAGGAAAGCGCCGTTCAGGAGCGGGCGGACCAGATTCGCCGGATGCGCGGGCTGCACCGGGCGATTGACATGAATCGCTGGCTGGACCAGCTCAAGGTGAGCCTGGACGAATTCGAGCAGTTCATCATCGACAGCCTGCGCGTCGAGGAGCACCAGGCTGCACTCACCGCCGATGCCGCGGTCCAGTCTTACTTCGCGTCCCATTCGCCGAAGTTCGATAGCGTCATGGTCAGCCACATCATCGTGGACAGCGAAGGCAAAGCTCGGGAGATCATTGCACTGCTGGAAGACGTGCCGGAAATGTTCGGCGACCTGGCCCGGGAACACAGCCTTGCCGACACCGCGCAGGAAGGCGGCTACATCGGTACCGTGCTGCGCGGATCCCTCGCCGGCGATATCGAAGCCCGGATCTTCAATGCCGAAGAGGGCGAGGTGCTCGGCCCCTTCCCGTCCGGAGACGGCAAAGCGCTGGAGATATTCATGATCGACGCCAAACGCCCTGCGGCGCTGGACGAGGGCACGCAGCAGGAAGTCCGTCGGATCCTGAAGGAAGAGTGGCTCCGCAACCGCGCTCGCGAAAGCCGTATCGAGCTGCGCTGAGATGATGCCGGAGAGCAACGAAAACTACGCCTTCCTGCGCGGGGTCAGCCTGCTGGCCCGCTGTGCGGACAATGAGATCGAACAGATCGCCGCCGCGGCCCAGCCCCACCACTTCGACTTCGGCGATACGGTCTTCAACAGCGGCGAAACGGGCGACGGGGTCTTCTTCATCAAGCAGGGCGCCGTGCGTGTGTTCACCAACGAACGCGGCAAAGAAATCAACATGGGGGTGCGCAAGGAAGGCGAGGTCGTTGCAGAGATTGCCATGCTGCGTACGGTCACCCATGAAGCCTCCGTGCGGGCCTCGGCCAAAACGGAGCTGCTGTTCGTTCCGAACGCGGTCTTCGCCCCGCTGCTGAAGGGCAACCGGGAAGCCCGAGCCTACATCGCAAACTTCGTCGCCCTGTCATCGGTAGGCGGATTCGTCTCCAGGCTGTTCAACCTGCGCGGCAAGAAGGCCACCGCGCCGGGCTTCGAGCAGCTGGTATCCAGTGTCGGGGTGAAACGCTTCAACCCCGGCGAAACGGTACTCGAGCAGGGCGGCACGGACGACCGGCGGCTCTACCTGATCCGCCAGGGCAGCGTCCGGCTGGCCGCGGTTGAAGGCAAGGCCGAGTTTCCGATCGGGCTGCTCGGAGTGGGCGAAATCCTCGGCGAACGCGCCTGCGTGCTGCGCCAGCCACAGCCGGCGACGGTGACGGCCGAGACCGACCTGGTGCTGCTGGTGATTCCGGAAGCGATCGTCCATCGGCTGCTGGAAGATAACGAAACGCTGCGGACGATCCTGCTCGAACGCATCCAGTTTGCCGAACGCGACCTGGCACGACAGAAAGCGCTGGCGGAGCGCCGCGCGCGCCCGCTACTGATGGACCTGCTGTCGCGCCCGACCCGCGGCTCGCGGCTGCTCAAGCGTTTTCAGCTCGTGCAGCAGGCGGAAGAAATGGACTGTGGCGCCGCGTGCCTGTCCATGATCTTCCGGCACCACGGCATTCAGCTGCCGCTCGGCAAGCTGCGGGAAATGGCCAACGTCACCCGCGATGGCGCCACGCTGGACAGCCTCGCCAAGGTTGGTGAGGCCATGGGGTTCACCACCCGCGGCGTGCGCTGCACCTTCGAAGCGATTCAGGGTTTCGACCTGCCATTCATCGCGCACTGGGAGGGCTACCACTACATCGTCATCTACGGCGTATCAAAGTCCCACGTCTGGGTCGCCGACCCCGGGCCGGGCTTCAGGAAGATGACCGTAGAGGAGTTCGAGAAGGGCTGGACCGGGACCTGCCTGCTGTTCACGCCGGGTGCTGAGCTGGCCCAGGTCGGCGAGACCACCTCGCCCTGGGTGCGCTTCATCAACTACATGAAACCTTACCGGAGCATCCTGTCGCAGCTGTTTCTGGCCACATTTATCATCCAGATCCTCGGCATCGCACCGCCGGTCATCATTCAGAACATTCTGGATCAGGTGATCGTGCATCAGAATGTTTCGCTGCTGACGCTGCTGATCAGCGGCCTCATCATCACGAACCTGTTTTCTCAGATCACCATCGTGCTGCGCTCCTACCTGTCGAGCTTCATGATCAGAAATCTCGATTTCTCCATGATGTCCGGCTTTCTGAAGCACGCGATGTCGCTGCCACTGTCTTACTTCGCGACCCGGAAAACCGGCGACGTCTTCGCCCGCTTCCAGGAAAACCAGACGATCCGCACCTTTCTGACGGAATCGACGCTGGCCACGATTCTGAACCTCCTCATGGTGGTCGTTTATCTGACCATTCTGTTCCTCTACAGCTCCCTGCTGACTTCCATCCTGCTGGTGCTCATCATCCCGATCCTGCTGCTGACAATTGCGGTTACCCCGAAGCTCAAAACCTATGCGCGCGAGGTATTCGCAGCTTCGACGGCAACCGAGTCGACGCTGATGGAGATGATCAGCGGCGTGGAGACGGTAAAGGGTATGGGCATCGAACGCCCGATGCGCCTGAAGTGGGAAAAGCAGTATGCGCAGGCGCTGGATACGCAGTTTCGCGCCACGCGCTTCAACATCTGGGTTGGCTTTGCGAGCCAGCTGTTCAACGCCGCCATCACGATTTCGATCCTCGCCGTTGGTGCCAATCTAGTGATGCAGCAGGAGATGTCGATCGGCCAGCTCATTGCGTTCAACGCGCTGATGGGCAGCGTGCTTGCTCCCCTCATGGGCCTCGTCGGCTTGTGGAACCAGGTGCACGAAGCCGGCGTCGCCATGGAACGGCTCGGCGACGTGCTGGACATCGAGCCGGAGCAGCCACCGGACCAGGCTGCATCCAGGGTCGTGCTGCCCGACGTCCGCGGCGACATCGAAATCGAAGGCCTGTACTTCCGCTACAGCAACGACTCACCGATGGTGCTGGAAAACATCAACCTGTCGATCCGCTCCGGTGAGCTGGTCTCCATCGTCGGCCAGAGCGGCTCCGGCAAGACGACCCTCGCGAAGCTGCTGGCCGGGTTTTACGCGCCGACGGAAGGTCGGATCACCATAGATGGCTATGATCTGGACGTGGTTGACCTGGAGCACTACCGCAGCCACATCGGCTACGTCATGCAGAGCAATCTGCTGTTCTCCGGGACGATCGCCGAGAACATTGCGTCCGGCGATGAGAACCCGGACCGCAACCGCATCATCGAGGTTGCACAGCTCGCCGACGCGCACAATTTCATTCGCGGCCTGCCGCTCGGCTACGAGCAGATCGTGGGCGAACGCGGCATGGGCCTGTCCGGCGGGCAGATGCAGCGCCTGTGTATAGCGCGCGCGCTCTACCACGATCCCAGAATTCTGATCTTCGACGAAGCCACCTCTGCTCTGGACACCCAGTCGGAGAGCAACATCATGCAGAACATGCAGGAGATACTGAGCGGCCGCACAGGTGTCGTCATCGCCCACCGGCTCAGCACCATCATGAACTCCGACAAGATCATCGTGCTCTACGAGGGCGGTATCGTCGAAGAAGGCAAGCACCAGGAGCTGGTGGACCGCCAGGGTATGTACTACCAGCTCATCAAGAAGCAGATCGGGAGCGACAGCTGATGGAACCGGCGCAGCGTAGCAGCGGTCAGGGGCCGTCGTCCTTCGGCGCCCTGCTCGAGAAAATCGAAATCATGCGCTCCAGCCTGCGCTGGCCGCAGTCCCTGACGCGACCGCAGATCGAAAAGCTGCTGCGACAGACCGGAACGCTCCGGGAAGAGGTACTCAAGCTGTCGCGCACGGAGCGTCTGGTGCGGGCCAGAACCGCCAATCCGCTACCGGAAGCACAGACCGTCAAGGAACGCCGCGCTGCGCTGTTGGACCGGGACTTTCAGTTCGACGGTGTCTTCGGCGACTCGCCGCGGCTGATCGAGGCGCTGGAAATCGCCGAGAAGGCAGCACCAACGGACCTGCCGGTACTGATCGACGGCGAAAGCGGAACTGGCAAGGAGCTGATGGCGAAGGTTGTGCACGCCAACGGCAGCCGCGCCCAGGAGGCGCTGATCACCGTGAACTGTGGCGCCATCCCGGACAACCTGCTGGAGTCAGAGCTGTTCGGACACAAACGTGGGGCGTTCACCGGGGCCAGCTCAGATCGCGCCGGCAAATTCGAAGCGGCGAACGGCGGCACCATCTTTCTCGACGAGATCGGCGAGCTGCCGCTCAACGGGCAGGTGAAACTGCTGCGCGTACTCCAGTCCAACGAGATCCAGCGGGTCGGCTCCGACCAGATCGTCAAGGTCGACGCGCGGATCGTCGCGGCGACGAACCGGGACCTGAAACAGATGTGCCGGGACGGCACGTTCCGCGAAGATCTCTACTATCGTCTCGGCATCATCCAGATCACCATTCCGCCACTGCGCGAACGGCGCGACGAAATCTCGTTGCTGATCGACTACCTGAACCAGGAAGCCTGCGATCGGCTCAATCGGCCCACGCTCCAGTTCAGCACCGCGTTGAAGAAGTTCCTGTTCACCTACTCCTACCCGGGCAACGTCAGAGAACTGCGCAATCTGATCCTGCGGCTGGCCTGCTTGGCCGATGTGCGCGCCGAGCTCGAACACCTGCCGGAGGACGTGCGTCGAGGCGAGCGCAGCACGCGCCCGCTGGCGCCCCTGGCCGATACCACGGCAGCTGCGCCGGCTGACCAGGCACCGCCCGCCACCGCCGGTGGTGCAGCGGAAGCGGACCAACCACCCGGCGGTGAACCTGCGGAGGCCCTCGACCCGGGAATCCTTCCGACGCTGATGAATCTGCCGCTGGCAGAAGCCAAGCGGGTCGCCAGCGACTTCGCCGAGAAGCAGGTGCTGGAGGCAGGGCTACGCAGAACCACGGGCAACGTAACGGCTCTGGCCAAGGAGCTGCAGATGAACCGCGCCCACGTGCAAACGCTGCTGAAGAAGCACAACATTGCCTCCAAGGACTTCCGCGCTCAAGCCACCGATCGCAAACCGGCAGAAGCGCGGCGCGCCAGCCAGGGGAGTTGAACCGTGTCTCAGGCGCATGGCCACGAGCTGCTAGCCTACGTCGCTTCGGAGCTTGGATCGCAGGCGCGGGAAACGCTGGCCTGGCTCAAGCATCTGCCCCTGGACGTGACCATCGCGTCTCTCGAAGGTCAGATCGCTGCGCATGGGTCCGCGCTGCATCTGCTGTACCTGACGGAGCCGGTGATCGAAAAGCACGGCCAGCGCATTGAGCAGATCTTCGGCAGGCTGAATCAGGAGCTGGTGCTTTGCATCGCGCTCGAGCCGCTGGACCGGGGGCAGACGCTGCTGCCGCCCTCGTGCCAGTTCGAGCTCGTATCGGTGTACGGGCTGACGGACAGCCACGCCTGCGTGCGGCTCGCTCAGGCGGTGCTGCGCCGGCTCGATCTGCAGTTCGAGCGGGGCACCGCGGATGGCTGGGAACGCGGCACAGAGCTCTTACCCGAATCCCTGCTGCTGCGCTGCGGTGACCGGGAGCACCGTATTCCCCCGGACTACGGGGGGTTGTTTACCATCGGACGGGGCCAAAGCTCGCAGCTGCGGATCGATTCCAACTATGCGTCCCGGCTGCACGGCTGCTTCCGTGTCAGCGAGGGCACCTTCACCTACCGCGATATGAGCAGCAACGGGACCCGGCTCCAGGTCGGCCACAATGAGCGCATCGTGCACGACGAAGAGATCGCCCTTAAGCGTCCGGGTATCCTGCGCATCGGAGGCGTCGAGATTCACTTCTCGACCTCTGCCCTGTGAGCCGGCAGCCGTCAGGGGAACCACGGCTCTCGGGCCCGGACCTGACGGTTGCTGCGCGCTGCGTCGAACTCTCGCAGCTGGCCTACCGAACGGCGAAGGACGGCGCGCTCCGGTGCCGCAACGCCGGCTACGTCGACTACCGGTTCATCGAATCCAGAGGCGGACGCGACGTCGCCATACTTGTCAGCGAACCGAACCGTCACTATCTGGCCTTCCGTGGGTCCGACGAACTGAAAGACTGGCTGACGAACCTGGCGCTGTGGCGCACGCCGACCGAAATGGGTCGTATCCACACCGGGTTCCTCAAAACCGCCGAAGCGTTGCTGCCGTCCATCTCGACCGCCATTCGCTCGCTGGCCCCGGGACCCATCATCTTCACCGGTCACAGCATGGGCGGCGCGCTGGCGCCGCTCTGCGCTCTGAGCCTCAGCACCAGTGCGGAGCACCCGATCTCAGTCTACAGCTTCGGGCAACCGAGCGTCGGCGGCATCTCTCACGCACGCTACGTTCGGTCGCGGAAAGACGTGCCCTACTTCCGCTTCGTGCACGGCGCCGATGCCATTGCGGTATGGGGCATGAGCGAACACCTGCTGGCAGGGACGCCGTGCTACTTCGATCATCGCGGCCACCTGATCGTCGATCGGGCCACCCTGTCCAGGCCAAAGCTCGGCCTGTACTTTCATCGCATGGAGCAGTACCGGTTTCTGCTGCGGCTGAATCAGATGAAGCAGGAATCCGAACGCTGCGATGAGGCCATTACCCAGTTGGACACCCGGCGCTAGGCGACCAGGGCATGCAGGTCCAGACGCTGCTGCGGCTGCGCCGCCGGGGCCAATCCGCCTGCGCAGCCAGTCCTCGGACCTGTATGCCCGGTGTCAGCGCCTCCGCAGGCTCAGCCAGGGCGGTGAATGCCGCAGATCTTGTGCCCGTCCGGATCGAGGAAGTAGCACAGATGCATCAGCCCCATGTTGCTCTCCCGCGGCCCCGGCGGATCTTCCACGGTGGTCCCGCCGTTTGCTACGGCCACATCGTGAAACTCCTTCAGCTGCTCCGGTGAGCTGCAGATGAAGCCGATCGTTGAACCGTTGGCAGGCGTCGCCGGCTGACCGTTGATCGGTTCGCTGACGCTGAACGTGGAACCGTCATGCATGTAGAACAGGCGCGTCTGCCCGGTATCGTTCACGTGTTCCATCGGCGCGCCGGCGCCGAGCACGCCGAGTACAGCGTTGTAGAACTGCTTTGACTTCTCGATGTCGCTGGACCCCACCATTACATGATTCAGCATGTCGCTCCCTCCTGAAGATTCACCGGACCGGTACTATACCCGGGCTGCCCGGCAGCTGGCACGGGCGACCGTTGGTCCTGAATTCGTCACCCATGGATCATCGACTCCGTATAGAGTTTGCCGTGACCGCCACTCAGGACCTTCCATGCCAATCTCGCGACGTGATTTCCTTCGCTACTCCTCCTCCCTCACTGCAACGCTCAGCCTGTCGACCGCGCTGAGCGGCTGCACGCTGCGCGGCCAGCTCGAGGCGCTCAGCAGCGCCCGCTTCGCGCACGGCGTCGCCAGTGGCGATCCCAGCGCCGATGGGATGGTGCTGTGGACCCGAGCCGAACCGAAAAATGGTCGCGAACCGCTCACCGTAGGCTGGGAGCTCGCGCTCGATGAGCGCTTTACCACACCCTTACGCAGCGGCGTCGCCACAACCTCCGCCGCGACCGACTTTACGGTCAAGATCGACGTCCGTGAGCTGGACCCTGGAACCGCTTACTACTACCGCTTCCGCGCGGCGACCGAGTTCAGTGGCGTCGGACGCACCCGTACGCTGCCCGTCGGCGCGGTTGAGTCGCTGCGGCTGGCCGTGTTTTCCTGCTCGAACTACCCGGCGGGCTACTTTCATGCGTACGACGTCGCCAGCCGCCTGCCCGATGTCGATGTGTTTCTGCACCTCGGTGACTACTTCTACGAGTACGGCGCTGGCGGCTACGCGACGGAGCGCGCCGCCGAGCTGGGCCGCGAGTTTCCGAGCGACAACGCCGGCGAGCTCTATTCGCTGACCGACTACCGGCGCCGCTATGCGCTCTACCGCAGCGATCGCGATCTGCAGGCCATGCATGCCGCTGCACCGATGATCGCCGTCTGGGATGACCACGAGATCGCCAACGACACCTGGACCGACGGGGCACAGAACCACGGTCCGGACGAAGGGGATTTTGCGACCCGCAAAGCTGCTGCAGTGCAGGCGTACTTCGAGTGGCTGCCGCTGCGTCCACTGACGCCGGACGCGGAAGGACGCATCTACCGGAGCTTCACCTTTGGCGACCTGGTGGACCTGCACATGCTCGACACACGGCTGATCGGGCGTGACCAGCAGCTCGAGTACGGTGCCTACGTCGACGCGGATTCCGGCGCCATGGATGCGGCCGGGCTGGGTCGTGATCTGGCGGCTCCGGATCGCAGCCTGCTCGGCCCGGCACAGCGCAGCTGGCTCAACGACCGGCTGGCGGACTCGCAGGCGCGGTGGCAAGTGCTCGG
>JBCDGJ010000111.1:0-17601 GCA_038757945.1 Pseudomonadota bacterium | reverse complement strand
CCTGACCAGCTACATGAGCAAGCTGCTGCGTTTCGTCTGTCAGCAATCGGATGAACTGCCCTGGCCACTGGGTGCCGCACCCCGCAGCTGAACGGCAGCACGGTACCCGGCGGTCAGGGTTCGAGCGGACGAACCGCAACGAACGCGCCCCGCAGCTCGCCCGCCTGGTAGCCGGTCGCCCGATCTTTCGGGTACAGCCTGGCCAGCTTGGCCTCGAGCTCCGGCGCCAGGGCCGTACCGTGGCACGTCAGGCACAGCGGGGCCGTCGGAATGGCCTTCATGAAGCGGTACTCGCCCGCCGTCATGGCGCTGAACATCAGCTCGCCCGGTGGCTGCCCCGAAGCCAGCTGCTGGTCGAAAGATTCGAGCACTGAACGCTGCCAGTCCGTCGGCCGGCCTCGCTCCGGATTGCGATGCCTGAGGCTGACCCGCGCCAGCTGAAAGCCTGTCTGTGCAGATACGGCGTCGGCAAGGGCTGGCGCCCGCTGCTGGCAGACCTCAACCGCCTGCAGCGGACCACCGGCCGCCATAGCCTGCTGCAGCTCAGCCTTGAGCTGGCTGCCAAAGCGCTGCACCGCCGCCGCAGCGTCGCCGTGCAGGGCTTGCGCCGGTGATGCTGATGCCGCGGATTCCGGATTAATCGAACCCGCTGGTTCTGCGCCCGCTGAAGGACGGTCCGTGCTGCAGGCTGACAGAGCCAGCCCGAGGAGCAGAACGTGCGCTGATCGGTTCATTGGTCCATTGCTGCTGCTGATTGATGCCATTGACCCTGAGGCCTAAGGCGCCGGGCCGCCATCCGGAGAGTTACGGAGCCTGTCGTCGCAGGCGCTCTGCGTCTCGAGCATGGCCTACACCGTCTGCCGCCAGCGGAGTACGGTGCACAACAGGCAACGGGACCACGCACCGGCGGGGAACGCCCGCCAAACGAGACTATCGCGACAGGCTGCTAACCTGTGCGTCGTACAACGAGCCCTCGGTCCGGATTCATCGATGATCAGAAAACCCGACAGGTACCGGCACACTTCCGTGTTGCTCGCTGTGGTGAGCCTGGCGGTGGTTGGTTGCGGTGACGGTCCGGCCACCACGGCCACCCTCGCCGAACTGGCCGCGGACCCGCGCGCCTACACCGGCCGGCAGGTACGGGTGTTCGGCGTCTTGCGAACCTACCCCGATCCGCAGCACTACTGGATTGAAGACGCGCAGCTGAACCGGGTCGAGGTCGAGTTTCACGAAGTGCTCGACCCCTGGGTCGGACAGCCGGTTCAAGTGCAGGGCCGGTTCAGCTATCAGCTCTCGGCAGGCCGTCGAATCGCCGTCGACCGGTTGGACCCACTACCCCGTCGCGAAGCTCCATGATGCCCCACAGCTCGCCCGCCTACTCCCGGATCCGGAGCAGCTGAAGCCGCCGGTACAGGGCGCGCTCACTGAGGCCAAGGGTCGCTGCAAGCTCCTTGCGCGAGCCCTGATGGCGGCGGGCGGCGTCCTCGAGATACTCGGCTTCGATCTCTGCCAGCGGACGAATGCCGTCGCCCCAACGCCAACCCGCTGCGCCCTGCAGGTGACGGCCGTCACCGGGCGCGCCTTCGAGGCAGTGCTGCGGAAGATGGCTCACCTCGATCCGATCGGAATCCGTCAGCAACGCCGCGCGCTCGATGATGTTGCGCAGCTCCCGTACGTTGCCGGGGAAGCGATAGCCTGTGAGTGCCTGGAGCGCTTCTTTGCTCACGGACAGGTGCGCGTACCCGAGCCGCTGCAGCAGGTTGCCGACCAGCAGCGGCAGATCCTCGATCCGATCGCGCAGCGCCGGCAGATCGATTTCGAACACGCTCAGCCGGTAATAGAGATCTTCACGGAACAGCCCTTCGGCAACCATTTCGCGCAGGTGCTTGTTGGTTGCCGAGACCAGGCGGAAGTCCGACTGCTGCCACTCCGTGTCCCCCAGCCGGCGATAGCGACGGGTTTCCAGCAGGCGCAGCAGCTTGACCTGGCTTGGCAGCGGAATTTCGCCGACCTCGTCGAGGAACAGCGTGCCGCCATCGGCTGCGGTCACCAGTCCGGGCTTATCCGACGTCGCGCCGGTAAAGGAACCGCGCACGTGACCGAAGAGTTCGCTCTCGAACAGGGATTCCGGCAAACCGGTGCATTCCACCGTGACGAACGGCTGATCTTTGCGTGGGCTCAGCTGGTGCAGCGCATTGGCGACCATCTCTTTGCCGGTGCCCGACTCTCCAAGCAGCATGACGTTGGTTGAGCTGGGCGCGACCCGTTCGAGCAATCCCATCATGTGCAGAAAGCGCGGCGCTTTTCCGACCAGGTGGCTGACGCCCTCCGCATCGGACTCGCCGGAGAAGGAACTCGGATGCAGCAGTTCGACGAAGTGGGTAATCGTGTCGGTGCCCGGTGCTCTGAGCGGCCACATCTCGACCCGCACGTGTTCCTCACCCCGGGGCGTGTGGTGCACGTGCAGCACCTCGGTAGGCCGGCCATTGGTCAGGCAGTCGCGGATCGGGCAGGTCTCGCCGGCAAGATCACAGGGCACTTCGTTGCGGTGCGAAACCTGGTAGCACTTGCGCGGGCCGCCGTCGCTCCAGCCATAGCGCTCCCGGTAGCGGCGGTTTGCGAACAGAATCCGGTACTCCCGGTCGAGCAGGATCGCTGGCAGGGGCATGGCGTCGATCATGGCAGCCAGATCCGGCTCCGCCCTGCTCCTCGAGCCCCTGCTACCAGCCATGCGCTCCCCCCCCTCTCTAGTATCCGCCGTGGCGCGTACTGTCACCGCGCCGCGCCTGCCCGGCCTCAGCTCAACCTCAGAACTGCAGAAAATGGCAGCCGCTGTACGCCGCAACTGCCAAAAACGGCAGTATACAGACAACTCCAGAGGGGCCAATCACGATAACTCATTGATTTTTATAGTGCCGAAAAACTGGCACGGATATGGCTCTGCGAACAGAAAATTGGGAATAAGCATATAACCACTAGCTATGCCTAACGTAAAAGCCTTTTTTGACCCCGCCACCTTCAGCTACAGCTACGTCGTCAGCGATCCTGCAACCCGAGCGGCCGCAGTCATCGATCCGGTGCTCGACTATGACCAGGCCTCCGGCCGTATCTGCACGCAGGGCCTGCTGGAAATCGCCAACCATGTGCAGTCCGAAGGCCTGGAAGTCGCGTGGATTCTGGAAACCCATGTCCACGCAGACCACCTGTCAGCAGCCCACAAGCTGCGCGAGCGTCTTGGCGGCAAGATCTGCATCGGCAGCCAGGTGGTCGCCGTTCAGTCGATTTTCGGTGACCTGTTCAACGCGGAGGCCGACTTCCAACGCGACGGCAGCCAGTTCGATCAGCTGCTGAACGACGGCGACACCCTGCCCCTCGGCAGCCTGACAATCGAAGCGATGGCGACCCCCGGGCATACCCCGGCCTGCATGACCTACGTCGTCGACGGTGCTGCCTTTGTCGGCGATACCCTCTTCATGCCCGACTTCGGTACCGCACGTACCGACTTTCCCGGCGGCGATGCCAGAACGCTGTACCAGTCCATTCAGCGGATTCTCGCGCTGCCAGCGGCAACCCAGCTCTACATGTGCCACGACTACGGCTCCGAGACCCGGGACAATTTCGCCTACCTGACGACCGTCGCCGAAGAACGCGCGAAGAACGTGCACATCCACGAGGGCGTGGACGAGGCTACCTTCGTCGAGGCCCGACAGACCCGGGATGCCGGCCTGGCCGCGCCACGGCTGCTGCTGCCATCGGTGCAGTTCAACATGCGGGCCGGCAAGATGCCCCCGGCCGAAGACAACGGGCAGTCCTACTTCAAGATTCCGATCCGGCAGGCCAGCTGATGGCGGCAGTGATTCTGGTCTGGCCTGGCGCCCTCGCCATTGGGCTGAGCCTCGGGCTGCTGGGTTCCGGCGGCTCGATCCTCACCGTGCCGGTGCTCGTGTACCTGGTCGGCCAGGATGAAAAGATCGCGATCGCCGGCTCGCTCGCCATCGTCGGGCTGATCTCTCTGGCCGGCAGCGTTCCCTACCTGCGGGCACGGCTGATCGACTGGCGCTCGGTTGTGCTGTTCGGCGTACCGGGAATGGCGGGAACTTATCTGGGTGCCTGGTCTTCCGCCTTCGTCAGCGGCACCGTGCAGCTCGCCACCTTTGCGGTGGTGATGCTGGGCGCCAGCTATCTGATGCTGCGACCGGTGCAGTGTGAGGCTCGGCCACGCGCGCCGCGCGAGTCCTGGCGCATCACCACCGATGGGCTCGTGGTCGGGACGATCACCGGCTTCGTCGGCGTTGGTGGTGGCTTTCTGATCGTTCCCGCCCTGGTGCTGCTCGGCGGCCTGTCCATGCACCGGGCGGTAGCAACGAGCCTCGTCATCATCGCGCTCAAGTCAGCGACCGGCTTCATCAAGTACCAGAGCCTGCTCGAAGCCGAACATCTGAACATCGACTACCAGATCATCGGGCTGGTCACCCTGTTCGGCATCGTCGGCAGCTTCGTCGGCAACAACGTCGCGCAACATCTTTCAACAGACAAGCTGCGCCACACCTTCGGTTACTTCCTGATCATCATGGGCATTTACGTGCTCGGATCATCCCTCCCGGAACTCATCGGAACCAGCACATGAAACTCCGTCAGCTCACAGCAGATTCTTTCGTCGCCAACCAGCTCGAGGCTTCCGACTTCGCAATGCTCAAACAGCTGGGCTTCCGCAGCGTGCTCAACAACCGGCCGAACAGCGAGTCAGTCGATCAGCCCGAGGAAGCCCGGCTCAGGGAAGCGGCACGGCGGACTGGCCTGCGCTACGCCGCAGCGCCGATCGGCAATCAGGACCTCACCGCTGCCGAGGTCAGCGCGACCAGGGCCGCGCTGGCTTCCCTGCCGACGCCGGTCTGCGCGTTCTGCCGCAGCGGGACGCGTGCCATGCTGGCGTGGGCGATCATCCACAGCCAGGACGGCGATGAGGGCATCGACGTCCTCAAGGCCGTCAGCGCTGCAGGATTCCAGGGTAACGACGTTGCCCAGCGGCTGCGCAACTACTACGAACGTACCAATCAGGAGCCCTTGCCTGTCGAGGAGCCATTACATGACTGAAACCAACTACGACGTCGTCATCGTCGGCGGCAGGGCGGGCGGTATCGCCACTGCAAGCTCGCTGCGCAAACGCGACAAGCACCTCTCGGTCGCGATCGTCGAACCGAGCCGAACCCACCGCTACCAACCTGGCCAAACGCTGGTTGGCGGCGGAGTCTTCAAGCCGGAGCAGCTGACACGGCCCATGCAGTCGCTGATTCCCAAGGGCGTAGAGTGGATCCAGGAACGGGTTCGCTCTTTTGAACCCGACGAGGATCGCGTGACGCTCAGCAACGGGGACCGGCTGTGCTATTCAGCGCTGGTCGCCGCGCCGGGCATCGAGCTGCACTGGGACGGCATCGAAGGAGCCCGAGCAGCGCTGGGCCGGAACGGAGTGACCTCCAACTACGAAGCCGACCTCGCGCCCTCCAACTGGAAGCTGGTGCAGGAATTGAAGGGCGGCAAGGCCGTGTTCAGCCAGCCGCCAATGCCGATCAAGTGTGCGGGCGCACCGCAGAAGGCGCTCTATCTGTCCTGCTCGGAGTGGGAGCGCAGCGGGCGCCTGAAAGACATCGACGTACACTTTCACAACGCCGGGGGCGTGCTGTTCGGGGTGGCCGACTATGTTCCCGCTCTGGAAGGCTACATGAACCGCTACGGCGTCCACTGCCACTACGGCTCCACGCTGACGGCCGTCGATGGCGGCGCAAAGCAGGCAGTCTTCAGCAGCGAAGCGGGCGAGCAGGTCATCGATTTCGACTTCCTGCACCTGTCGCCGCCGCAGCGCGCGCCTGCCTTCATCCGCGACAGCGCGCTCGCTGATACCGCGGGCTACCTGGATCTGGCACCCGATACGCTCCAGCACGTGCGGTATCCCACCGTCTTCGGCCTGGGCGATGCCAGCGGCACCGGCAACGCAAAAACCGCCGCAGCCATCCGCAAGCAGGCGCCGGTGGTTGCCACCAACCTGCTCGCCCAGCTCAGGGGTGAGGCGCTACGCGCTGCCTATAGCGGCTATGGCTCCTGCCCGTTGACGGTTGAGCGCGGCAAGGTTGTGCTCGCTGAGTTCGCCTATGGCGGCAAGCTTCAGCCAACGGTTCCGAAGTGGATCAACGACGGCACCCGACCAACCACCTTCGGCTGGCTGCTGAAATCCAGCTGGCTGCCGCCAATCTACTTCGACCTGATGCTCAAAGGCCGCGAGTGGCTTGCGGCACCCAAGGTCATTCCGGAAACCGCCGGCAAGCCCGCCATCGAAGGTCACGGCGGCTGATACCGGTTTGACCATCAGCGCGCTGCTGTTTCGCGTCTGGCACCGGTCCTGACAAATCCGCGAACAGACCGGTGAACGAAGCGCCGATAGGGCGCTGCCCGCTGTCGGGCAAACGAACAGCCGCATGCCATCAGCTTCAGGCAGCGAGCAGGTTCCAGGCCAGCAGAGCCAGCGCCAGCACGCTCCAGCTCTGCCAGGTGCGCCGCAGGATGATCCTGGCATTGGCCCCTTCAGCGGACGTCTGCGCGATGTCTGCACCACGGTGGACGCGCGCAATCTGCGGCAGGTCTACGGACAGGCTCTGCACGTTGAAGGCCAGCGCTCCGACAGCGAAGCCGGCGCCAGCGAGACCCAACCGACCACTGGTATGGACGACGAGCGCTGCCATGAGCGTCAGGACATAGCCCAGCACGCCGCCCCAGCTCAGCCACAGGAACTGGCCCCGGCTGTGACTGCGGATATCGAAGCTGCCGATGAGCGCTCCCGCATACGGTGCCAGCGGCATGCGGGCGCCGGCAAGGTTGGCGCCCACCAGATGACCCCACTCGTGATAGATGTAGCACAACGCATAGGCGGCGATGAAGCCAAAGGTTGGTGCGAGCAGCAGGGTGAACAGGGAGCCGGCACTAGCGTGCCACTGCGCAAGGCCCCAGAGCCCACCGATGGCAATGGTTGTCAGCACCAGGTCACGAACGATCCATCCGCCCAGGCTCGGTGCTCCGGTCGTCCGCGTCGCCTCCGCCACGGCTCAGCGCCAGGCCACGGGTAGCCGGCGGCGACCCCAGAGAAAGAACGGGGCAATACGCGTACCCGGGCCTTGCAGCCGGAGCGCCGGCAGCCGTTCCAGCAGTGCGCGCAACGCAATTTCTGCTTCCATGCGCGCCATCGGCGCGCCGAGGCAGAAGTGCACACCAACGCCGAAGGACATGTGACGTTTGCGCTCACGCGTGAGCTCGAAGTCGTCGGGCCTCTCAAAGACGCTCGGATCGCGATTCGCTGCCGCGTAGTTGATCAGCACTTTGCTGTCAGCCGGAATCGTCGTGCCGTGCAGGGTCACTTCGCGCGTTGTGTTCCGATAGAGACCAAGCACCGGCGGGTCGAAGCGCAGGCTCTCTTCGATAGCCGCCTCCACCTGTGCGTGATCGTCGAGCAGCATCTGCCAGCGGGTGGGAACCTCCAGCAAGCGCCAAACCATATTGGTGATGAGCGAAGTTGTGGTCTCGTTGCCACCGACCAAGAGCTGCATCAGCACCGACAGCGCGTCACTCTGGTCGATCAGCTGACCATTGTCCCAACGGGCGCCGGCAATGAGCGTAAGCAGATCGTCGGGCACCGTCTCTCCGGCCGTGATCGCCGTACGGCGTGCATTGAGATGCTCAGTCATATAGGCAAAGAAGCGCTGCTGCTCAACGGCATACTGCGTCGGATCCTCAGCCCCCATGGCGGCAACCTGAATGTCGGACCAGTGCTTGAACTGTTCCAGATCAGCGGTGGGCACCCCGAGCATGCCAGCGATGATGATCACCGGCAGCGGAAACGCGAAATCGTCGTGCAGATCAAACGAACCATCGCCAGCGAGAATGGCATCGAGCAGCTCGTGGGTCAGCGCCTCGACGGTCCTGCTCAGCTCATTCAGAGCCTTCGGCGTGAAGGCACTCTGTACCAGCTTACGCATGAATGTGTGCTGCGGTGGATCGCAGAGCATCCCCTGTGGATCCGTGAACCGTGGCCCCTGGCCGTACCGGCTGGAGAAAATTCCGATATCGCGCAGCGCGTTCTCCACATCCGCATAGCGCGACAGGGTATAGAACGGCGGGTCGAACTGCTCGGTGCGATGCACGGGGCAACGCTCGAGCAGCTCCTGGTGGCCGGCGGCCGGATCGGCCATCACGTCTTCAGAAAAAGGGCTCCAGGGCATACGGGCGGATCCGACGACAGAGCGGCCGAGTATAACCAGCAGGCAATGGGCAGCAAACAGAGCCCGTGCGAGGGCTCAGCCATCGGACTTCGGCAGCTCACCGAAGAAACCGATTACGCAAGATACGCGGCCGTTGGCGTCAGTCTCCACCACATCGAAGCCTGGGAGGACCAGGTCGCCGTCCTTGGAGTGAATGGCCCAGTGATAGCGATGGAATCCGTGTTGCGAATCGACGTCACTCGCCCTCGAGTAGACGTTGCCGGGGTTCTTTTCATGAACCTCGTGCACGTTGGCTTCGAAGCCATCGATTCCGGTGACGTCGATCGATGGATCGACGAAGCGGACGTCGGGCGCAAGGGCTTTCTCCAGATGCCCTCGGACAAGAGAAGGTTCGCTCTCATTCCACGCAGCGAGCATGTGATCAAAAGATTCGGGATGTGCGGACATGACGCCTCCTTCAGATAATACCGACACTGTGTCGGTATTTGCAGCGTACACTAACAAACCGACACGGTGTCTGTAAATATGGCGACCAACGAAGAACGACGGGAAGCAACGCGCTCGAACATCATCTCTGCGGCACGGGAGTGCTTTGTCAGTGATGGCTACGAGAACACGCGCACCGAGACCATTCTGGATCTTGCCGGGGTATCCCGTGGTGCGATGTACCACCACTTCTCGAGCAAGCGAGACGTCTTCGAGGCCGTCTACATCGCGCTCGTGGAGGAGACCATTGCTCATGCGCTCCGAACTGGCGCAGCCGGCGACTCACCGTTGGAAGAGCTGCTTGCGGCCTGCAGTGCCTGGCTGAGCTTCGTCCGCAAACCCGAGGTGGCGAAAATCCTGCTGGATCAGGGGCCAAAAGTTCTGGGTTGGAAGAAAGCCCGTGACATCGAGGCAGAATCCAGCCTGGCCCCCATGCGCAGTAGTCTGGAAAGGGCGTACAAGGCCGGAGAGATCGACGTACCTTCGGTCGCTGTAGCCGCCTCGTTGATCAATGCCCTGTTGGCAGAGGCGGCTCTGATCTCTGCCTATGGCAAGCCGCGGGTGTCGATTGCCGTGCTGGAATCATCGATTCGCCAGTTCATCGACGGTCTCCGAGTGCCCTGACGGCTCTGAATCGACCGGCGGCGGCCGTAGAAGACCTTCGGACGGCGCCTCGTAGGGCAAGCTGCCACTCGCGTTCATTTGCTGTGTCGGTAAGCGCAGAGCCCGGATCGGGTGCCGCCAACAACAATCAGCCACCCGTTGAACCGGTCTGCTAGTCGTTCAGCGCCCGCGCAAACCGCGCCGCCTGCTCCCCGGCCAGCTTGCCGAATACGATGCAGGGCCCGTAGGAGCCACCGCCACCGATGTACCGGTCACCATGCAAGTTGCCAACCGTCTCGCCGGCAGCAAACAGGCCCGGGATCGGTCTTTCCCGGCCGTTCAGCACCTGCGTATCCGCATCGATGCGCAGGCCGGTCCCGGTCCAGCAGACGATGGCCGGCCGCACCTCGACGCCGTAGAACGGTGGATCGACGATGGCCTTAAGCCCCTGCGCCTTGAAGAACGCGGTGTCGGAGCCTGCAGCCACGTCACCGTTGTACCGTTCAACCGTACCCTCGAGCCCCTCGGCGCTGACCCCGATCTGGTCGGCCAGTGACGCCAGATCATCGGCGCGAGCGATGCGTCCCTCGTCGGCCTTGCGTGCCAGCACCTCGTCCACCCAGTACGCCTGGGACATCGGCCCCGGCCTGGCGCCCGCGCGCGCCGTCTCGTCGAACACGGCCCAGGCACTGCCCCCGGCTTTTTGTATCAGGCCGCCGAGCACCGTGTAGGGAGCCGACTCGTTGCAAAAACGACGACCGGCCTGATTGACGAGAATCAGCCAGCCCGGCAGCAGTACTTCGAGGTCACGGCTGAAGCCGGGCGTGACCAGCAGCAATCCGCGATCTTCACCATCTACTACCCCACCGACCGACTCGCCCAGTGCAATGCCATCTCCCTGTGCTTTCTCGGAGCCGATGTACCAGCGCCAGTCCCCCGATGCGGCTGCCTGTGGATAGTACTTATCTATCAGTTCCGGATTCGCCCCGAAGCCACCGGTCGCCAGAACGACTGCCCCGCCGCTCGCCGTGTCCTCACCGATGCGAATGCCCGTCACGCG
The DNA here is from genome assembly GCA_038757945.1 of Pseudomonadota bacterium. Lineage (GTDB taxonomy): Bacteria > Pseudomonadota > Gammaproteobacteria > Pseudomonadales > Azotimanducaceae > CALHVX01. The sequence continues at coordinate 7,188 of JBCDGJ010000111.1, read as the reverse complement.
ACCATCCTCGTCGGCCACCAATCCGGAGACCCGACTGTCCAGCACCAGATCGACACCCTTGTGGCTCCGATGGCCATCGAGCACGTTGATTACCTCCTGGCCGCCGCCATCCGGCTGGTGGCCACGTGGTGTCGATCCGACTCCGGAACGGTAGACCCCTGCTTTGGGAAAGTTGACGCCAAGCCCTTTCAGCCACTCAAAGGTGGGTGCCGACAGGTCGCAGTAGCGCCGGACCACCGCCGGATCCACCAGCCACTGGTTCAAGGTCATGTAGTGCTCAAACATGGCGTCCGCGCTGTCATCCGGCACACCGGCCTCGGCCTGCACGGAGGTGCCCGCTGCGTAGAAGTGCCCGCCGGATAGCCGGGAGGAGCCGCCCACCTGAGTGTCTGCCTCCACGACCAGCACCGAAGCGCCGGCGTCCGCTGCGGCCACCGCCGCCGACAGCCCGGCCGCACCGGAACCGATCACGATTACGTCGTAGTCTCTGGCCATCGCCGCCCCCGATGTTGCTCCTCGCCGCCCGTATCGCTGCGGCCCTTCGGCCTGATCATAGATGACCGTCGCTTTGCGGGTAGAGCGTCGCTGCGCTCGCAACCGGCCGCCAGTCCGGTTAGGCTTCGCTTCCGGCAGCGGAGCGCTGTCCCGACCAAATGCACCCGTAGCTCAGCTGGATAGAGTACTGGCCTCCGAAGCCAGGGGTCGCGCGTTCGAATCGCGCCGGGTGCGCCAGTCGGTCGCTGGCGCGACCTTACCGAGTTTCCGCCTGCGGCGAAAACGTCGCTTCTATCGAGCAGCTTGGATCAGAGGATCGCCAGTCGGTCGCTGGCGCGACCTTACCGAATCTTCGCAAGATTCGAACCTTGCTCGCTTGCTCAGACCTGCTGGCACACCACCAGCATCGCAAGGCTACCGCCGCCGCCGGTCAGTGGGTTAGGCTCAAAGACCCTCGTCTTTAAGCACCACAGCATGTTCGATTTCAAAAACAAGGTCGTTCTGATCACCGGCGCTTCTTACGGCCTCGGCGAACAGTTTGCTTATGCGTTCGCGAAAGCGGGCGCCAACCTGATCCTCACCGCCCGCTCGACCGATCTGTTGAACCAGGTTGCCGAACGCTGCCGGGAGAACGGCAGCCAGGTCACCGTTGAAACCGGCGACATCTCGAACGAAGCGGATGTTCAACGCGTCATCGCGCGCGGGCTCGAGGAGCAGGGCCAGATCGACGTGCTGATCAACAACGCCGGCATCGCTGATCCGCGTGGCATCGCCGCCGAGCACTTCGACAGCGAGACCTTCAACCGCATTCTCTCCGTCGACCTGGTCGGCGCCTTCTACTTCGCCCGGGACTGCGGACGGCACATGCTGGAGCGGGGCTCAGGGTCGATCGTCAACATCTGCTCGATCCTGGCCAACGGCGCCAACGAGAACAACGTTGCCGCCTACTCCGCCGCCAAGGGCGGTCTACGCAATCTGACCCTGCAGCTCGGCGTTGAGTGGGCAGACCGCGGCGTGCGGGTAAACGCCGTTTCGCCAGGCTTCATCATTACCGAGATGACCGGCCCGATGCTGGAGGCCATGGGTATGGACCGCTGGATCGCGAGTCGCACGCCAATGCGCCGCGTTGGCACCGCTGAGGAAGTTACGAACGCCGTGATGTTCCTTGCCTCGGACCTGGCAAGCTACATCACTGGGGTAGATCTGCTGGTCGACGGCGGCACCAACGCCAGCAACGGCACCTTCCAGATTCCGCCGATCCACCACGAGTGGAATCCCGACGCCAAGATGGTCCCGTCCCCCTACGAGCCCGTGCAGCCGCGCCCGGACTGGTACCAGGCGCTGCAAGGCGGGATCCCCGGGGTGCACTACCCACCGCCGGGCAGCGATGACGGTTGATGCTCGCCTGGCAACGGTCAGAGAGTGTAATCAACCAGCGGTCCTGATCCTCAGACCGTGTTGATCGGTATCTTCAGATAAGAAACGCCGTTGTCTTCTGGTGGCGGCAGCTGCCCGGCCCGGATGTTCGCCTGCACCGATGGCAGCAGCAGTGCCGGCATGTTCAGCGTTCGATCTCGAGCCACGCGCATGGCGACAAATTCAGCTTCGCTGATGCCATCACGCACGTGGATGTTGCTACGACGCTCCTCGCCTACCGTTGTTTCCCAGACATAGCCGCAGCGGCCCTGCGGCAGGTAGTCATGGCACAGGTAGAGCACGGTATCGTCAGGCAACTCGAACAACCGGCAGATCGAGCGGTACAGCGTTGCCGCATCACCGCCGGGGAAATCCACCCGGGCGGTGCCGTAGTCAGGCATGAATAGCGTATCACCCACAAAGGCGAAGCCATCGCCGACGTAGCTCATGCACGCGGGCGTATGTCCGGGCGTATGTAATGCACGGAGCGTTAGATTTCCAACGCTCAACTCATCACCGTCAGCGAGCAGACGGTCGAACTGTGATCCGTCCGGAGGAAAGTCCGCGCCGAAATTGAAGACCTCTTTGAAGATGGCCTGCACCTCGACAATGTGCTCACCGATGGCAAGCGGCGCATCGAACTGCGACTGAAGGTACTGGGACGCACTCAGGTGGTCAGCGTGCGCGTGCGTTTCAAGGATCACTTCGGCGGTGAGCCCAAGCATACGGATGTAGTCCACCATCTGATCCACCGAAGCGGTGCTGGTGAGGCCTGAGTTTGGATCGTAGTCCCACACCGGATCAATGATCGCACAGCAGCCGGTCCCTTTATCGGACAGCACGTAGCTCACGGTATTCGTCGCTTCATCAAAGAAGCTCCGCACAACCGCCGGGAGCTTTGCTTCACCGTTCATGGAGACATCCTCTTGCCCTTAGCTGCTGCACGCACCGCCCCCCGTTGCCGAGAAACGCCACCTTGTTCTTTGCGAAGCGCGAACTGCACCACTCTGGCTCCGGTTCACCTGCACCCCGTTCGGCTGCTCAGCGCGCCGGTGCGGCATCTGCAACCGCCGTCCCCGGCTGATCGGCATCGTGCTGCGAACGGCCGGCTGCCGCCCGATCGCGCGCCAGCAGCACGTAAACCGCGGGTACGACAAAGAGCGTGAACAGCGTTCCCAGGCCGAGGCCGGCAAAAATCACCAGCCCCATCTGAAAGCGGCTGACGGAACCCGGACCGGTCGCCAGCAGCAGCGGCACCATCGCCATGAGCATGGCGACCGTGGTCATGAGTATCGGCCGGTAGCGTGTTGCGGCGGCCTGAATGACCGCCTCCCGCTTGCTCAAGCCCTGATCTTCCTGCAGCCGGTTGGCGAACTCGACGATCAGTATGCCGTTCTTGGCGATGAGGCCAATCAACGTGATGAGACCGATCTGAGTGTAGAGGTTCACCGAAGCAAACCCGAGATAGACGAACAGCATGGCACCGGCGATGGACATCGGCACGGACACCAGGATGATCAACGGATCACGCCAGCTTTCGTACTGAGCGGCCAGCACCAGGTAGATCACCAGCAGCGACAGGAAGAAGGTATAGAGGAGCGCATTACCCTGCTGCTGCAGCTGCCGCGACTCGCCGGTGTAGTCGTATCCGACCCCCCGCGGGAAGAGCTCCGCCGCCTTACTCTCCATGAAGGTCATGGCATCGCCCAGCGACACACCCGGTGCCATGATGCCGCTGACCGTCAGGCTGTTGAGCTGCTGAAACTGCGCACGCTGGGTCGGCTCGATCTCATGCTGCACCGCCACGAAGCTGCCAAGCGGGATCAGCGTGCCATCGCCACCGCGCACGTGATAGTCGTCGAGCAGCGTTTCATCAATCCGCGCCCGGCGTCGGGCCTGAGGGATGACCTCGTAGCTGCGCCCGGACTGGTTGAAGCGGCTCACGTAGCCGCCACCCAGCAAGGTCGACAGCGAGGCACCGACCTCATCCATGTCGACCCCAAGATCCCCGGCCCGATCCCGATCAATGATCAGCCGGGTGAGCGGCAGCGCGATCTCTGCAGACTTGCGCAGGTAAATGAAGTTGCCGCTGGCGTAGCCGGCGCCGATGAGCTGATTGGCGAGCTCGACCAGCTGGGTATAGGGCGCATCGCCGGCCAGCACGAACTGCAGCGGCGTGCCGCGCGCGGCACCCGGCAACGACGGAAAGGTGAACACCGCTACCTGCACACCAGCAATCTGGTTCACCAGCCGCTGGGCAAGCGGCTGCAGCTCCATCTGCGAGCGATCGCGCTCGGCAACCGGCACGAAGCGGAAACCGCCAAAGCTCGTTGCCGGCGTGCCGCCGCCGCCGACCAGCAGGAAGCTGCGCAGGTACTCGGGAAAAGTCTCAAAGGCGTCGACGACCTGTCTTGCGTGCACGGCCGTGTACTCGAGCGTCGCTGTTTCCGGCGCAGAAATCTGCACGTTCAGCACTTCCCGATCTTCCGTCGGTGCCAGCTCTCGCGTGCTGCCGGCGTAGAGGAAGTAGATCGATGCGGTCACCGCGACCGCCACGAGCAAGGGTACCGGCAGAAACCGCAGCGCATCGGCCAGCACGCGCTGATAGATCCTGACCTGGCGCTCGAACACCCATTCCACGAGCCGTTCCAGGCGTGTGGTGTGATCCCGGTCCGGCAGCACCCGCGCTGCAAGCATGGGCGCCAGCGTCAGCGCGATCACGCCGGAGACCAGCACGGTCCCGGCGAGCGTATAGGCAAACTCGGTGAAGAGCGTGCCCGCCAGCCCGCCCATGAAACCGATCGGGGCGTAAACCGCCACCAGGGTGGTGGTCATGGACACTACCGGCAACACCAGCTCGCGGGCACCGATCAGGGCAGCATCGAACGCGGACATCCCCTCCGTAATGTGGCGGTGCACGTTTTCGACCACCACGATGGCATCGTCCACCACCAGGCCGATCGCCAGCAGCATGGCCAGGAGCGTCAGCAGATTGAGGGAAAACCCGAGCAACAGCATCAGGAAAGCGCCGCCGACCAGAGACAGCGGCACCGCGAGCGCCGGAATAATGGCTGCCTGCCAGGCCCCGAGCGACAGGAAGATCACCAGCAGGACAATGCCAACGGCTTCGAACAGCGTGGTAAACACCTCTTCGATGGAATCCTGAATGTAGAGGCTGCCGTCGTAGACGAGCTCCATCTCTGCGCCCGGTGGCAGCTGCGCAACGATGTCCGGCAGCAGCGCGTTGACCTCCGCCGACAGGCTCAGGGGATTTGCGCCGGGCGTCGGCGTAATGGCCAGCATCACTGCCGGCTCGCCCTTGAACCAGCTCTCCTGATCCGGATTGCTGGTCTCGAGCCGGACCTCGGCGACATCCCTCAGGCGTGTCACCGCGGTGCCATCGGTGCGCAGCACCAGGCTCTCGAAATCCTCGACGGTGGTCAGATTAGTGGTTGCTGACAGGTTGATCTGCAGGCTGTCGCCCTTGGTCCGCCCGATGGCCGCCTGCACGTTCTCCCGGCGCAGGGCCTGGCGCACCTCGGACGCGGTCATGTCGAGCGCAGTAAGACGCAGCGGATCAAGCCAGACCCGCAGCGCCATCCTGATGTCGCCGTTGATGGCGGCCCTGGCAACGCCAGGCAGTGCCTGCAGCCGCGGCACGATCGCGCGCAGGGTGTAGTCGGTCATCTGCGCGATGGTCATGTCGTCGCTCAGCAGCGCCAGATAAATCAGCGCCCAGCCCTCGCTGGTCGACAGGCTGATCACCGGCGATTCGGACTCCACCGGCAGGTTGTTCCGTTCGCTCGCAACCTTGCCCTGGATCTCGGCCAGGGCGTCGTAGGGGTCGTAGTTCAGGTTCATGTACGCCTGAATGATCGAGACGCCCTGCCGCGAGTTCGAGTTGACGTAGTCGATGCCCTCGGTCTCCGCGACAGCGCGCTGCAGCGGGGTAGTAATGAAGGACTGCACGAGGTCCGCGTCCGCCCCGGGGAAAGCAGTGGTGACCGTCACCAGCGCCTGCTCGGTCTTCGGGTACTCGCGCACCTCGAGTGCCGCGATGGAGCGCAGGCCGAGCAGCAGGATGAGGAGGCTGATGACCGAAGCCAGCACCGGACGCCGCACGAACACGTCGGTTACGTTCATCCGTCGAGCACACCCTTTGGCAGCGGCACACCTTCTGCAATGACCACCGCCTGACCGTCCCGCAGCTTGTTGTGCCCCGTGTGCACCACGCGCTGGCCAACAGCCAGCCCGGACAGGATCTCGATCCGTCCCTGCCGGGTGCGGCCAACCCGGACCGGTTGCCGCTGCACGCGCAGCGGTTCACTGCTGTCGTCGATCACGAACACAGATTCACCGTAGGCGAAGAAGTTGATGGCGGTCCGCGGCAGCGTCAGCACCGGCTCTGCGGCGCCGAGAATCAGATCCACCTGAGCAAACATGCCGGGCTGCAGCCGCAGATCGGCATTGTCGAGCTCGCCGCGTAGCTCCAGCGTGCGGCTGCGGACATCGACGGCTGGGCTGACGACGGTGACGGTGCCGGGAAAGGACTCTCCGGACCAGGCGGCTACCCGAACGGACAGCGAGGCATCCACGGCAAGGGCTCCCCGATGCCGTTCCGGCACCGTGAAGTCAACATAGATCGGCGCCAGGCTCTGGAGCGACACGATCGGCTCCCCAGGCTGCACGATGGTACCGAGGCTGACGCGTCGAATACCCAGTGCCCCGGCAAAGGGGGCACGAACCAGCTTGCGCGAGACCAGCACGCGCTGACGCTCCACCCGGGCAGCAAGACTCGCCATCTGCGCTCGGGTGCGATCGAGCTGCGACTGCGAAAAGGCCGCAGAACCGCGCAGCTTGCTGACCCGCTCATTTTCTACCTGCGCGAGCGCAAGCTCGGCTTCCAGGGACTTCAGGAGCGCACGGTCGTCAGCGTCATCGAGGCGCACCAACACGTCGTTCTCGTTCACCATGGCACCGGAATCAAACGCGATGGTCACGACTTTGCCGGTCACCTCCGGGGCCACGGCGACATCCTGCACCGCGGTCAGGGTGCCGACGGCCTCGATACGGGCGGCCCAGGCCGCTTCAAGGACCCGGGTCGCCGAAATCGTCGCCGGCGGTGGCCCACTCGCCATGACACGGGCCCGAGCATCGATCTGCTGCTGCTTGAGCAGGTACACGCCGCCGGCTACACCGGCAAGCACCAGCACGGTAATGATGATTCTCAGTAGCAAAGCCCGCTTCCTTTCACCCCCGGGGTACCTTTCATCCCGG